>DASZUD010000076.1:0-8017 GCA_035548155.1 Polyangia bacterium | reverse complement strand
GCCCGCGCCGATGTCCGAGGAGCCGCCGGCCCCGCTCGAGAACCGCCCCACCGATCTGCACGCCGAGGTCGGCTTCGCGAAGTGGTCCTCCGGCTTCAAGATCGGAAACGGCGTGCCGGCTCAGCTCGTGTGGAGCGTCGGTGGCGGCTACACGTTCGGCGACGTCTTCGGGGCCGTGAGCTTCCGCGTGGGCGGGCTCATCGCACGGACCACGCTCGAGGAGAACCTGCCCAGGACCTCGGGCACGGGCACGATGGCGAACACGCTGTCCTTCACGTCGTTCCTCGTCGAGCCGTCGCTGCGCGTGCGCCTCGTCGAGCGGCGCTTCTTCGTGGCGGCCTCGCTGGGCATCGGCGGCACGTCGATCGGCGGCGTGCAGACCAATTCGGTCGTGATCGATCCGGCGGCCGCGATGATGGGCATGATCCAGGTCAAGGGCGGCAACCCGGGCGCGTTCACGCTGCGCCCGGCGCTGGCCCTGCAGCTCCACCTCACGCCGGGGCTCGTCGCGACGGCGACGCCGGCCTTCTCGCTGAGCCCGAAGCCGACGAACTTCTATCAGGCGCTCAATCGCTTCGAGCTGCTGTTCGGCCTCGCCTACCTCTTCTGAGGCGGCGCGGGCGGGCGAAGAACCGAGAGCGGGTTGCAGTCGTTCGGGCCCACGGGCGGCGGCACCCACGTGTCGTGCACGGCCTCGGCGCGCGCGGCGCTCGTGCCGGCGCGGAACACGCCGTCGCCGTCGGCGTCCACGAATACGGGGTTCGTGACGGCGAAGGGGATCATGCCCGGCTGCGCGGGATTCCCGCACAGATCGACGAGACCCTTCTGCAGCAGGAACTCGCCGACCATCCAGGTGGGCAGCGGCGTCGCGCCCTCGGCCTCCGCGGTGATGGCGGCGTCGCCGTCCACCGTGACGGGCTCGTTCTCGATCTGGAAGAGAGGCGCGGACGAGCCGTTCTGCACCGGCACGTTCCACGTCTTGGTCACGTGCCCGTCGACGAGCAGCCGCACGACGTCCACCTTGATCCAGCTCGCCGACTGGAGGCGCAGGCTGACGGACACTTGCCGGCCCGTGCCGCCCGGCACCTTCGCGGGGACGACCATGTCGCCCTCGCGCGCCGTGCCCACGCGCAGCGTGAGGAACGGGCCCGTCGACGCGATCACCCGGTGCCCGCGCAAGGCGTCGATGAACTGGCCCTCGTCGAAGCTCGCCACGCTGTCGTCGTCGACGCGCACGTACGAGCGCGGATAGCCCGCCTCGATGTTCGAGGAGCCGTGGGTGTCCGAGTTGCCCGTCGCCGTGAGCGTGACTCCGAACGCCATGAGGGCGTACCAGTCGTCGAGCGTCTCGTGCACCTTGCCCGCGCACGCGAGCCACCCGTTCAGCACCTCGATCGCGTCGAAGTCCAGCGAGCAGCGCGGCAGCATGCTGCGGTCGTGCCAGTTGCACGCGTGCTGATCGTTGAAGTAGGCAGCGAAGGGGAGGCGCGGGTGATTGACCTGCACGAGCGGTGCGGTTTGCAGGCCGTGCAGCCGATCGAAGAGCTGCTTGGGCGTCAAGAGCTGGATCTGCTGCGGCGAGGGCGCGCCGTTGCCGGGCCGCCTCACGTCGATCGCCATGGGGATCGCGTTGAAGTGCCCGAACGAGGCCGACGCCTCGTCGCCGATGATCGAGGCGAGCGGCGGCGCCGTGGGCCACAGGCTCGCGATGGGTGCGCCCAGATCCGTGAGGTAGTCGTGATCCGACGAGACGACGACCTCGATGCCGGCGACGGCCTCGGTCTTCACGCGGTTCGCGGGCGTGACCAGGCTGTCCCACGAGCCCGAGCCGTCCGGGCTGCCGCTGTGGATGTGCATGTCGGCCGCGAGATACCCGCGCGTGTCGACCGTGCGCGCGAGCGGCAGGTCGATGAGCACCTCGCCGCGTCCCGGGCCGAGATCGACGGACGCGGTGGCCATCTCGTACTCGAGGCCGCGCGCGGCGGTGACGAGGTAGCGGCCGAACGGGATGCTCTCCGGGTGCGCGGGCACGCCGGCGTCCCCGCTGCAGCCGTTGCCGGGGACCTGCCACGGCGCGCCGACAGGCAGCTCGGCGTCGCCGTTCCAAAGGGCGATGCCGTTCCAGGTCGCGAGGGCGCCTCCCGAGCCGACCTCGCGCAGCGTGCCCGCGGCCATGCCCTCGCAGAGCGGCTTGTCTGCGAAGTCGCCGAAGTGCAGCTGCTGGCCGGTGTCGGCTTGGCGCAGGAAGATCTTTGCGGGGAGCGGTTTGCCCGTCGCGACGTCGTGGACCTGGACGTGCAGGATCGTGCTGCCGGGCGGGCCCTCGGCGCCGGCCGCGTCGGCCACCCGCGGCGCTTCGGCTGCGTCGAAGCCCGCGTCGACGTTCATCGTGACGTCGGCCTCCGGCGCGTCGCCGTCCAGCGGCGCGGCGTCGGACCGGCCGGGCGCGAGCGTCGGCGGCGGCTGACAGCCGACGAGCGCGACCGTCCCGAGCCCCGCGGCCACGGCGAGCGCGAGCGTCCACGTCGCGCCGGTCAAGAGGGGGGCTCTAGGCACGGCGCCTTATATAGCATCGCTGCCGCCGCGGCAGAGTATGCTGTCCGGAATCCAACGAAATGCCATCGACAACCCCGACCTTCGGCGCAGAGGCCGCCCCGTAGTGCAATGTGTAATCCTCGCGGGCGGGCTTGCAACGCGCATGCGGCCGCTCACCGAAACGATTCCCAAGGCGCTGCTGGCCATCGCGGGCCGCCCCTTCATCGACCATCAGCTCGACTGGCTCGCGGCCCACGGCGTGTCCGACGTCGTGCTGTCGATCGGCTACCGCGGTGACATGCTGCGCGATCACGTCGGCACGGGGGCGCGCCACGGCTTGCGGGTCGCGTACGTCGACGAGGGCGTGAACCTGCGCGGCACGGCGGGCGCGCTGCGCCTCGCGCTCGCCCACGGCGTGCTCGAGGAGTCGTTCCTCGTGACCTACGGCGACTCGTTTCTTCCGGTCCACTTCGGTGACGTGTTCCAGGCGTTCCGCGCCGCCGCGTTGCCCGCGCTGATGACGGTGTTTCGCAACGAGGGCCGCTACGACACGAGCAACGTCATCTTCGAGGCGAGCGCGCGCCCGGGCGGCCGTGAGACGCCAGGCGCCGGCCGCGTGGTCCTCTATGACAAGCGCCGCGCGACGCGGCCCGCGTCGGACTTCGCGTACATCGACTACGGACTCTCCGCGCTCGAACGGCGCGTCGTCGAGGAGGAGGTCCCGGCCGAGGGGAAGGCGGACCTGGCCGAGGTCTTCTTCGCGCTGTCGCGGCGCGGACAGCTGGCCGGTCTCGAGATCCCCGAGCGCTTTCACGAGATCGGCTCGCCCGAGGGCCTGGCGGAGCTCGAGACGTGGATCGCGGGCGCGCGCTGATCGTCCTCGATCGGGACGGCGTGCTGAACCGCACGATCCCCAACCCCGCCGAGCCGCGCCCCGACAGCCCGCTGCGCGAGAGCGAGGCCGAGGTGTTCCCGTGGGTGCCGGGCGTGCTGCGCGAACTGACGGCGGCGGGCTACGCGCTGGTCATCGCGAGCAATCAGCCGGCGGCGGCCAAGGGCAAGACGACCCGCGCCGTGCTGGACGCCGTGCACGCCGAGATCGTGCGCCAGGCCGAGAGCGCCGGCGGCGTGATCCTGAGCTCTCACATCTGTTTCCACCGCTCGGAAGACGGGTGCGCCTGCCGCAAACCGGCGACGGGGCTGCTCGCCGAGGCCTTCGCGCGGCACTCCGCCTGCGAGCCGGCGGCCTCTTGGATGGTGGGCGATCGCGCGACCGACGTGCTGGCCGGGGTTGCCTTCGGGCTTCGTACGGCTTATCTGGGCGACGGCGACGATCTCGCGACGCTGCGGGCCCGGGCGGTAATCCCTTCCTTTTGCGGGGGGGATTTGCGAGACTTCGCCGCCCACCTCCTCGGCCCCTGAGATAGGCAAAAAGCGTGGCGAATCCGCCGGTTAACGGTCCGATGTTCCGTCCGACAGCGAATCAAAGGTTCTTCATCGTGGGGGGCGCCGGCTTCATCGGCAGCCACTTCACCGACCACCTGCTGGGGCCGGGCAAGGCCGCGGGCGTCACGCTCTACGACAACTTCTCGTCGGGCCGCGAGTGGCACTACGCCGCTCACGCCTCCGACCCTCGCCTCGCCGTCGTGCGCGGGAACGTCGAAGACACCGAGAGCCTCGTCAAGGCGATGGACGGGCACGACGTCGTGATTCACCTCGCGTCGAACCCCGACATCGCGCGCGCGGCGCGCGAGCCCACGATCGACTTCTTCCAGGGGACGGCGCTCACGGCCAGCGTCGTCGAGGCGATGCGCCGCACGAGCGCGCGCCGGATTCTCTACGCCTCGGGCAGCGGCATCTACGGCGATCTCGGCGAGCTCGAGCCGAACGAGGACCACGGCCCCGTGCAGCCGGTCTCGACCTACGGCGCCAGCAAGCTCGCGGGCGAGGCGCTCATCAGCAGCTATGCGTACATGTTCGGCCTCTCGGGCTGCGTCTTCCGCTTCGGCAACGTCGTGGGCCCGCGGCAGACGCACGGCGTGGGCTTCGACTTCGCGCGCCGGCTCCTGGACGCAAGAGCCCGCGGCGATTCGCCGGTGGTGCTCAAGATCCTGGGCGACGGCAAGCAGTCGAAGTCGTACGTCCACGTGAGCGACATCGTGCGCTCGGTGCTGGCGGCGCACGAGCGCACGGAGAAGGACTTCCAGGCCTACAACGTCGCGACGGGCGACTACATCACGGTGACCGAGATCGCCGAGCTGGCCGTCGAGTGCGTGGGGCTGCCGCGCGGGTCGGTGAGGTTCGAGTACACGGGCGGCGATCGCGGCTGGAAGGGCGACGTCCCCGTCGTGCGGCTCGCCACGGCTCGCATTCGCGCGCTCGGCTGGCAGAATGAGATGTCCTCGCGAGAGGCCCTCAGGCAATCCATGCTGGCCATGATCCCCGACATGAACGCGGGGCGGATGTGAGCGCCGCTCCGGCCGCCATCCCGCCGGTTCCATCGCCGTCCGATCCGGACGTCGTGCTGCACGTCCCCGACGGCGACGTCGCCGAGCCCGAGCTTTCGATCGTCATCCCGGCGTTGAACGAAGAGCTCACGATCGCGGACTTCGTCGCCTGGTGCCACGAGGGCATGAAGAAGGCGGGCGTGCGCGGCGAGATCCTCATCATCGACAGCGGCAAGGACCGCACGACGGAGCTGGCCCTCGCGGGCGGCGCGCGCGTCTTGAAGACGCCGAAGCGCGGCCTCGGGCGCGCGTACCTCGACGCGATCCCGTACATCCGCGGCCGCTACGTCCTCATGGGAGACTGCGACTGCACCTACGACTTCCGCGAGCTCGCGCCCTTCGTCGAGAAGTTCCGCGCGGGCGCCGAGTTCATCATGGGCTCGCGCTTCCGCGGCTACATCGAGCCGGGATCGATGCCGCCGCTGCACCGCTACCTCGGCACGCCCGTGACGACGTGGATCCTCAACGTCATCTTCTCGGGCAAGTTCTCCGACATTCACTGCGGCATGCGCGGCATCACGAAGGCCGCGCTCGCGCGCATGGATCTCCGCTCCCAGTCGTGGGAGTACGCGTCCGAGATGGTGCTGAAGTCGGTGCACATGAAGCTGCGCACCGAGGAGGTGCCGATCCGGTTCCTCAAGGATCGCGACGGGCGCCTGAGCCACCACAAGCGCTCGGGGTGGTTCTCGCCTTGGCAGGCCGCGTGGATCAACCTGCGCGCGATGTTCGTCTACGGCGCTGACTTCTTCCTCTACAAGCCGGGGTGGCTCCTGCTGCTCATGGGCCTGCTCCTGACGCTTGGCCTCTCGTTCGGCGACGTGAAGCTGGGCCCGATCACGTTCTCGCTGCACTGGATGTGGCTGGGCGTCTCGCTGGCCGTGCTGGGCTTGCAGTGCGTGTACATGGGCATCCTGTCGCAGGTGTTCTTCGACTACGCGGGGGACGTCTCGGCGAAGTGGTTTCGGCGGTTCTCGTACACGCGCGCCGTCGCGGGCAGCGCGGCGGTGTTCGCGCTCGGGCTCGGGCTCACGGCCTCGCTCGCGGCGAAGTACCTGGCGCACGGCCTCATCCTCGTGCCGCGCGAGTCGGTCAATCACCTGGGCGTCACGGGCCTGCTGTTCATGATCGCCGGCTTCATGACGTTCACGTTCACGCTGATCCTGCACGCCACCGCGGTGGCCGTTCGCAAATGACCGCGACCCGCACCGAGTCGTTCGGCGAGGGCTATGCGCCCACGCCCGTCGACCGCTTCGGCGTGTGGCTCTCGGCGCGGCAGATTCGCCGCTACGTGAAGTCCTTCGCCGGGCTGCGCGTCGCCGATCTCGGCTGCGGGTACAACGCGACGTTCGCGCGCGCGATCCTGGACGAAGCAGCCGAGGTGCACCTCGTCGACGTCTCGATCGCGCCCGATCTGAAGGCGCACGCGCGCGTGCGCGCGCGCGAGGGCGGCCTGCCCGACGCGCTGGCGACGATGCCGTCGGGCGAGTTCGACGTCGTGATGATCGTCTCGGTGCTCGAGCACCTGACGCAGCCGCTGGAGACGCTGCAGGAGATTCGCCGGCTGCTGCGCCCGGGCGGCACGTGCCTCGTGAACGTGCCGTCGTGGCGCGGCAAGAGGTACCTCGAGCTCGCGGCGTTCCGCCTGGGCGTCGCGCCCGCGGCGGAGATGAACGACCACAAGATGTACTACGACGTGCGCGATCTCTGGCCGCTCCTGGTGCGCGCCGGCTTCCGCCCCAGCGACATCCGCTGCTTCTCGCACAAATTCGGGCTCAACACGTTCGCCGTCTGCCACGCCCGGGGCGGGCTGTGATCTCGTCGCTGTTGGCGTTTCCCCCGGTGCGGCGGGCGGCGCGCGTCGCCTCCGACTGGGTGGACCTGCAGTGGTCGCTCATCGTCGACCTGCTCGCGCGCGTGGCGCCGCAGGCGAAGGGACGCCTCTTGGACGTCGGCTGCGGCGAGAAGCCCTACGAGCACATCTTCCGCCCGCACGTCGAGGAGTACCTCGGCATCGAGCACGAGGCGACGTTCGCGGCGACCGCCGCCTCGATGAGCGCGCGCCGGCCCGATCTCGTCTACGACGGCAAGCGGTTGCCCTTCGAGGACCGCACGTTCGACACGGTCCTCAACGTCCAGGTGCTCGAGCACACGCCGCAGCCGGGCGCGCTGATCGCCGAGATGGCGCGCGTGCTGAAGGACGACGGGCTCCTCATTCTGTCGGCGCCGTTTCAGTTCAGGCTGCACGAGGAGCCCCACGACTACTTTCGCTACAGCCCCCACGGCCTGCGGACGTTGTGCGGCGAGGCCGGCCTCGAGATCGTCGAGGTGCTCGCGCAGGGCAGCCTCTGGAGCGTGCTCGGCCACAAGCTGAACAGCTACCTCGCGCTGCGCGTCGCGCGCGCGGGCGCGCTCGCGCAGGCGATGGTGGGCAAGCTGCCGCACGAGGGCGCGCAGACGCAGGCGCCGCGGTGGTGGACGCTGCCCTTCGTCGCGCCGTCTATGTTCGGCGTCGCGGGGGCGGCCCGCCTGCTGGATCGCGTCGCGCCCGATCCGGACGAGGCGCTGGGGTTCGTCGTGCTCGCGCGCCGCGCGCGATAGAGCCTCTTGTTTCGAGAGATCGGACTCGCGGGCCTCGTTCAGGTGCTGCTGTAGCAGCCAATCAAAGCCAGACCTAATACTACTGTGTCACAAGAGGAAGTCGGCCACACGCTGGGCAACACGGGAGCATTCGTGCGAGGACCCTGGCGATAAGCGCGCGCATGGTGGCGATCGACGCCGGGTTGTGGCGCTCAGGCCTGACTGGGACTTCCCCATGGGCGGAAACCTGCGGGTAAGGGAGCCGGTCTGAGGAAGGCCAGAGGCTTTGGGGGGGAAAGCCGAGCACGCTCGGCGACAAGGAACGCGTAGGCGGCGATGCATAAGGCGCCGTGGTGGTGGAATCCGAGCCAGCCGCGTCCCTCGTAGTGATCGAGGCC
>DASZUD010000075.1:0-2184 GCA_035548155.1 Polyangia bacterium | reverse complement strand
CGCCCGTGCCGGTCGTGCCGGCCGCGGCGGCTCCGCCGGTGCCGGCCCCGCCGGCGACGGAGGTACCGTCGTTGGCGGCGACGAAATTGCCGTCATTTCCAGCGACACCTTGCGTGTCGCCCGCTCCCGCGCTTCCCGTTGTTGTGTCGATCGCGTTTTGCGCGCCGACCTGAGTATCAGTTCCAGTGCCGCTACAAGCCACCAGGGTGGACATGAGGCAGGCAAACATCACCTTTCTCATGGGTCGGGCAGGATAGGAGAGTTCGCGGGACGCGCCAGGAGAAACCCGACCCTCGGGCCGAAACGCCCGAGATCTCGCGGGCTGGAGCGGCGCTTTTTCCACCTCCCCCCGGGGAAAACCCTCGGGTCGAGCGGCCCACCTCGACAGACTCGTCGCGGGTCGCCGCCGGACCGGCGGGTCCCCTGTCAGCCCCGGCGACCCAACCACGAAGCCAGTGGCCGTCAACGTTCGCAATGAACGTTGTACACCCACGCAAACGTTCGGTCGCTGCGTTGGCGCTTGGGTTTGCGCCCGTTTGCTGATAACTGTCCGTCCGAATGGTGGCCATCGCGCAAACCGCGGCGCGAGACGAGGAGCTCGAGTGGAGGGATCGGCTGGCGCTCAAGCTGCTGCGTGGGCTGCTGGTCGTGTTCGGGCTCAGCCTCGCGGCCGTTTGGGTCACGCTCAGCGGCTTGCGCGAGCGGCTGTCGCTCTCGGGCTTCATCGTGGCGATGGCGGCGGTCCTGGCCCTGCCCGTCTTCACGGGCCGCCCCAAAGGCGTCGCGCGCGCCTGGCTGGTGATCGGCCCCGCCGTGGCCATGTCGCTGGCCGGGTATGCGTTCGCCGGCTACGTGTCCGGCTGCGGCGCCTCGTTGACGGTGACGATGCTGCTCGCGGGACTTTTGCTGGGCCGGCGCGCCATGATCATGCTGCTCTTCGCCTGCGCGATGGTCCTGGGGCTCATCGCCTGGGCGATGGTCAACGGCCACCTCGCGGCGCCGCCGCCCGCCGACAGCTCGATGGTCAGCGGCGTGGCGTGGACGCGCTCGCTCGCCATGACGTTCGTGGCGATCGCGCTGTTCTGCGGCCTCATCGTCGCCGTCGTCACGCGCATCGAGCAGGCGTTGCGCTTTGCGCGCGAAGAGACGCTGCGCCGCCAGCAGGCCGAGCGCGTCGCCTACGAGGCCCGTCAGCTCGAGCTGGTCGGCCGCCTGGCCGCCGGCATCGCGCACGACTTCAACAACAATCTGACGTCGATCATGGGATGCGCCGAGCTGCTCCAGCTCGAGCACGGCGTCAGCCCCGAGCTGACCGACAACATCCTGCGATCCTCGCAGCGGCTCGCCGAGCTGACGCGCCAGCTCCTCGCCTACTCGCGCAAGGGCCGCATGGTGCGGGCGCCGGTCGACCTGCACGCGCTGCTCGACGACGTCGTCTCGCTGCTGCGGCGCTCGACCGATCCCAACGTCCGCGTCGTGACGGATCTCGAGGCGCGCCATCCCGTGGTCGCTGCGGACGCCGCGCTCCTGCAGAGCGCCGTGTTGAACCTCCTCGTCAACGCGCGCGACGCCATGCCCGCGGGCGGCACGATCACGGTCGCGACGTCCACCCTGGAACTTCCCTCCGCGGTCGGCGACGCCGAGGGCGGTCCCGCCGGCCGGTGCGTCGCGCTCGAGGTGCGTGACACGGGCGAGGGCATCGCGCCCGAGGTGCTGCCGCAGATCTTCGATCCTTTCTTCACGACGAAGCCGCTCGGCCGCGGGACGGGCCTGGGCCTCGCCGCCGTCGCGGGCACGATCAAGGCGCACGGCGGCCGGATCGACGTGGAGAGCGAGCCGGGAGCCGGGACCTCGTTTCGCGTGACGCTGCCCGCGCAGGCCGAGCCCGAGCGCGCCGCCGCGGCGGGCCGTGACGACGAGATCGTGCGCGGCGACGGGCACGTCCTCTTGGTCGACGACGACACCCTCGTGAGCCGGACGGCGGTGGCGACGCTCCAGTCGTTCGGCTACCGGGTGACCCACGCGAGCGACGGCGCGACCGCGGTGGAGCTGGTGCGCGGCGCGCCGCGCGCGTTCGACGTCGTGTTGCTGGACCTGCGCATGCCGGGCATGACGGGCGAGGACACCTTCGCCGCGCTCAAGGACGCGGCGCCGGATCTCAAGATCCTCATCTGGTCAGGCTAC
>DASZUD010000074.1:0-32578 GCA_035548155.1 Polyangia bacterium | reverse complement strand
CCTTGCGGTAGTCCTCGAAGCTCTTCCCGAGCTCGTCGAGCCGCGCGCTCTCGTCGGCGTAACCGAGCTGGCGCAGCAGCGTTCCCAGCTCGGCGAGCCCGGTCTGCACCGCTCGCAACGCCGACCGCGCCTGCTGCGCATTCGTGGCCGACTCCTCGTCGGTGTCTGCGAGCACGGCTCGATCGGTGGCCTCGCTCACCCTCACGAGCTGAACGTGGAGATCGGCGGCCACGTGCCGTGCCTCGATGAGCTGCGTGAACGCGGGGCTGGGCGCGCCACGACAGCCGGCAGCGGCGGCGCACGACACGACGAGGACGACGCAAGCGCGAGGCGCGGAGAGGCGACGCATCACGCGGGATGCTAGCCATCCTCCACGCAGGGCGCGAGCCCGAAACACCCTGCTTTTTGCAGGGCCTTCTGCGCACGCCGGGGCCCCGCGCCCGCGGTAAGCTCGGCGCATGCGTCACCTCTCGGTGCTGGTCGTCGACGACGAGAAGAACATCCGGCAGACGCTCCGCGTGTGCCTCGAGTCGATGGACGCGGAGGTCAGCGAGGCGGGCTCGGCGGCCGCCGCGCTGGAGGCGATCGGCCGCTCCGTCTACGACGTCGTCTTTCTGGACCTGCGGCTCGGCACGCATCACGGGCTCGATCTCATCCCGCAGCTACTCGCCGAGAACCCGAACGTCGCCGTGATCGTGATAACCGCCTACGCCACCGTCGAGACCGCCGTCGAGGCGATCCGCCGGGGCGCCTGGGACTACCTGCCCAAGCCGTTCACTCCTGGGCAGATCCGTCATCTCCTCGAGAAGGTCGAGGTGCAGCGCTCGATGACGGTGCGCATGGCCGACCTCCAGGAGCGCCTTCAATCCGAGGCGCCCGAGACGGATCTCGACTCGGCCGCGCCGGCCATGCGCTCGGTCGTCGAGGTGGTCGCGCGCGCCGCGCAGTCGGACGTCTCCGTGCTCTTCCGCGGCGAGAGCGGCACGGGCAAGGGGGTGCTCTCGCGCGCCATGCATCTCCAGAGCGCGCGCCGCGATCGCCCCTTCGTCACCGTGAACTGCCCCACCCTGACCGAGGAGCTGCTCGCGAGCGAGCTCTTCGGCCACGCCAAGGGCGCGTTCACCGGCGCCGTGCGCGATCAGCCCGGCCGCGTCGAGGTCGCCGAGGGCGGCACGCTGTTCCTCGACGAGATCGGAGACCTGCCGGCCAGCCTGCAGGCGAAGCTGCTGCGCTTCATCCAGGAGAAGCGCTTCGAGCGCGTGGGCGAGACCCGCACGCGAAAGGCAGACGTGCGCGTCGTCGCCGCGACGAACCGCGACCTCGAGACCGACGTGCGCGAGGGCAGATTCCGTGAGGATCTCCTCTTCCGCCTGAACGTCATCGAGGTGCGCGTGCCGTCGCTGCGCGAGCGGCGAGAGGACATCGTGTCCATGGCGCGCCGGTTCCTCGCCTTCTTCGCCCGCTCGCTGGGGCGCCCCGTGGCGACGCTGTCGCCCGCCGCCGAGAAGGTGCTGGCGAACTACGCGTGGCCGGGCAACGTTCGCGAGCTGCGCAACGCCATCGAGCGCGCCGTCATCCTGTGGCCTTCGACGTTGATCGAGCCGCTGGCCTTCCCCGAGCGCATCTCGGGTGCGAAGGACCGCGGGCCATACATCGGCGGGCGCTTCACGCTGGACGAGATCGAGCGCGCTCACATCTCGGCGATCGTCGCGCAGTCGAAGACCATGGAGGAGGCCGCGGAGACGCTGGGCATCGACGACTCGACGCTCTGGCGCAAACGGAAGAAGTACGAAGAGGAGGATCGCTCGCGCCCGTAGGAGCCGCCGCGCGCGTTGCAGAATGCAGGATCGGGGCTCCCCGGTCCTGCGAACTGCGACGCTTTGGGCGCTTTTCGTCGGCAGACGGTCAAGCCCGCGTGCCCTCGGCGGACGGCTTCGCCGCGTAAAGCGCCGCCGTGATTGCGCAATCGCGAGTTCATACCCACGAAACAAATTCGCGGCCCTTACTGCGTGCAGGTCGCAATGAGCACGCAAGCCTCTGAAGCACGACAGGAAGATCCCTCGCCCGAGGCCCGAACGACGACGAGCCCGCCGCTGCCTTCCGAGGACACGCCTTCGCTCGCGCAGAAGGTCCGGCGGGCGCTGGTCGGCAAGCCACGCGACCTCCATGACTCGAAGCTGTTCCACCACATCTCGCTCATCCCCTTCCTCGCGTGGGTGGGCCTGGGTGCCGACGGCCTCTCGTCCTCCGCGTATGGCCCTGAAGAGGCGTTCAAGACGCTGGGCGCACACACCTACCTCGCCGTCGCGCTGGCGCTCATGGCGGGGCTCACGGTGTTCATCATCTCGGCGGGCTACCGCGGCATCATCGAAGCGTTCCCGCACGGCGGCGGCGGCTATGTCGTCGCGTCGAAGCTGCTGGGCCGCTCGGCGGGCGTCATCTCGGGCAGCGCGCTGCTGGTCGACTACGTCCTCACGATCACCGTCTCGATCGCGGCGGCAGGCGACGTCATCTTCAGCTTCCTGCCGCCGCAAATGGCGGGCATGAAGCTGCCCTTGGAGGTGCTCTTCATCCTGGGCCTCACGACGCTGAACATCCGCGGCGTGCGCGAGTCGGCCATGGCGCTGGCGCCGATCTTCATGGTGTTCGTCATCAGCCACGCGATCGTCATCGTGGGCGGCGTCATCGCGCACGCGGGCGAGCTGCCCGCGACGACGCAGGCCGTGGCCACGGGCTTCCACGGCGGCGCGAAGACGCTGGGCATCGGCGGCATGCTGCTGCTCTTCATCCACGCCTACTCGCTGGGAGGCGGCACCTACACCGGGATTGAGGCCGTCTCGAACGGCCTGCCCATCATGCGCGAGCCGCGCGTGCACACGGCGAAGCGGACGATGCTGTACATGGCGGTGTCGCTGGCCTTCACGGCCTCGGGCCTGCTGGTCTGCTATCTGCTGTGGAACGTCTCGCCCGTGCCCGGCAAGACGCTGAACGCCGTGCTGGTCGAGAAGATGACGGCGAAGCTGCCCTTCGGCACGGCGATGTCCGTCATCACGTTGTTCTCCGAAGGCATCCTCCTGGTCGTCGCGGCGCAGGCCGGCTTCCTCGACGGACCGCGCGTCCTGGCGAACATGGCCGTCGACTCCTGGGTGCCGCGCCGCTTCGCCGCGCTCTCCGACCGCCTCACGACCCACAACGGCATCCTGCTCATGGGCGCGGCTTCGCTCGCCGCGCTGATCTACACGGCCGGTGACGTCGGCAAGCTGGTCGTCATGTACAGCATCAACGTGTTCCTCACCTTCTCGCTGTCGCTGTTCGGCATGGCGCGCAAGACGTTTGCCGAGCGCCGCCAGACGTCCTTCGGAACCTGGGCGCGGCGCATGGCGACCTTCGTCGTCGGATTCTTGCTGTGCGCGGTCATCCTCGTGATCACCGTCGCCGAGAAGTTCACCGAGGGCGGCTGGCTCACGCTGGTCGTCACGGCCATCGTCGTCGCGCTCTGCTTCCTGATCCGCGGCCACTACCGCAAGGTGCGGGCGCGCCTCATGACCCTCTATCGCGACGTCAGCAGTCTCGACGACGGCTCGCGCGCGCCGCTGCCCATCACGCGCCACGATCAGCCCACGGCGTGCATCCTCGTCTCGAGCTACGACGGCATCGGCATCCACACGGTGTTGAACGTCTTCCGGTCGTTCCCGAACCACTTCAAGAACATCGTGTTCGTCTCCGTGGGCGTCATCGACTCGGGCGGCTTCAAGGGTGGCGACTCCGTCGAGGCGCTCGAGGCGCAGACCGTCGCCACGCTCAAGCGCTACTGCTCGCTGGCGACGACGCTGGAGCTGCCCTCGACCTACAAGCTGGAGATCGGCACCGACGCCGTCGCCGAGGCCGAGAAGGTCTGCCGCCGCGTCATGGCGGAGTTTCCGGTCGTCACGTTCGTGGGCGGCAAGATCATCTTCGCGCGCGAGACGTGGTTCAACCGCTTCCTGCACAACGAGACGGCGCTGGCGATCCAGAAGCGCCTCTCCTGGATGGGCGCGACGATGGTCGTGCTGCCCGCGAAGGTGACCTAGCAGAAGCCCTCAGCGAGCGCCGGCTTGAATGATCCCGCTGCCGAGCAGGATCACCGCGAGGCCGACCCACGTCGTCGTCGCGACCTGCTCCCCGAACACGAAGCGCCCCACGGCGACGCTGACGACGGCGAACACGCCCACGTAGACGCCGAGCAACTTCGAGAAGTCGAGCGGGATGAGGTTGACCACGATCCCGTAGCTGCCGAGAACCAGGAAGCCGAGAACGATCCAAAGCGGCTTGGCTCCGCGCAACCCCGTGCGGATCGCGGCGTCGCCGCCCACCTCGAGGGCCGCGGCGACGACGAAGAGGAGCTGGGCGAAACCGAGTTTGAGCGCGCTGCCTGCCATGGTGACGCCACGGTACCGCAAGGCGCGGGAATCACCAGACGAGCGCCGCGTGGCCTTGCCACGCGGCGCAAGCTGGGACCGTGGGCGCTCGCGCGGCAGCGAGCCGCGCCTACTTGTTCGGCTGGGGCGTCATCCGGAGATACGGCTTGATCTCCTTCCAGCCCTTCGGGAACTTCTTCTTCATCACCTCGGGATCCTTGAGCGACGGCACGATCACGACGTCCTGACCGTCCTTCCAGTCGACGGGCGTCGCCACCGAGTGGTACTCGGTCAGCTGCAGCGAGTCGATGACGCGCAGGATCTCGTCGAAGTTGCGCCCCGTGCTGGCCGGGTAGGTGATGATGAGCCGGATCTTCTTGTTCGGATCGATCACGAAGACCGAGCGCACCGTGGCCGTGTTGTCGGCCTCGGGGTGGATCATGTCGTAGAGCTGCGACACCTTGCGATCCGCGTCGGCGAGGATGGGGAAGTTCATCTTCGTCCCCTGCGTCTCCTCGATGTCGCCGATCCAGCCCTTGTGCGACGTGGCGCTGTCGACGGAGAGCGCGATCACCTTGACGTTGCGCTTGTCGAACTCGCCCTTGAGCTTGGCGACGCGGCCGAGCTCCGTGGTGCAAACCGGGGTGAAGTCGGCCGGGTGCGAGAACAGCACGCCCCACTTGTCGCCGAGCCACTGGTGGAACTTGATCTTGCCCTCCGACGAGTCCTGCTCGAAGTCGGGGGCGATGCTTCCAATGTGAAGGGCCATGAGCTTCTCCTTTCGGAGGAGTCTATGACTTTAGGGAACGGGGCGCTTGAGCTTTTCGTACAACGTCGAGGTCGCGATCCCCAGCATGCGCGCCGCCTGGACCTTGTTGCCGCGCGTGAGCGCCAGCGTCTGGCGGATGGCCGCGTCCTCCAGCGCCGCCAGCGACTGGCCGCCGAGCGGCAGGCGCTCCAGCGACGAGGCGGCCGCCGTCTCGGGCGCGATCCGCAGCGCCGAAGCCTCCAGCACGCCCGCGTCGACGAAGGCCAGCGCGTAGGCGAGCACGTTCTTGAGCTCGCGCACGTTGCCGGGCCAGCGGTGCGCCTCGAGCTGCTCGTACGTCGCGTCCGGGACGTGCACGAACCCGCGGCCCAGGTCCGCGAGCAGCTGCGGGACCAAGAGACGCAGGTCCTCCATGCGCTCGCGCAGCGGCGGCAGGCTCACGACGGCCGCCGCGAGGCGGAAGTAGAGGTCCTGACGGAACTGCTTCGCCTGCACCAGCGCCGCGAGGTCGCGGTTCGTCGCCGCGACGACGCGCACGTCGGTGGCCCGGTCGCGTGAGCCGCCCACGCGGCGGATCGTGCGGCTGTCGAGGGCGCGCAGCAGCCGCGGTTGCAAGTCCAGCGGCAGCTCGCCGATCTCGTCCAGGAACAACGTCCCGCCGCGCGCGCGCTCGAACGCTCCCTCGTGCTCGGCGTGCGCGCCCGTGAAGGCGCCGCGCTCGTGGCCGAAGAGCTCGCTCTCGACCAGGTTCGCCGGCACCGCGCCACAGTCGAAGACGACGAACGGCCCGCGGGCGCGCGGGCTGGCGTCGTGGACGGCGTGCGCGGTGACGTCCTTGCCCGTCCCCGTCTCCCCGATGAGCGTCAGCGTGACGTCCGTGCGCGCGAGCCGCCGCAGCACCTGGAACACGTCGACCATCGCGGCAGAAAAGGCGGCCGAACGGCCGAACGTCTCCTCCACGTGCTGGGCGGCCGGGAGCGGCGAAATCGGGCTCATGCGTCGTGGTTGCAGTCGGGACACACCTGCGCGCAACGAAGGAGGAACTTCGGGAGCGTTCACGCGGAGGGTGGCGCTTTCCATGCCCAGCCTTGTATCAGCGGCCGCGAAGGCGCCCTGTGACGATTGCGCATCCATCTCGCCTCAACGGACCTCGCGCGCCTCGTCGCCGCGCCATGTTGCAGGCCTGTCACACGGCAGCGACGAGACCGACGATAATGTCCGTCGCGCTCGAACCTCACCCGATCTCTGGCGAGGGATGATAGAACGGCTCTCGTCGAGCCATGGCCCGCATCTTGGTCATCGAAGACGAAGAAGATCTCCGCGAGGTGCTCTCGTACAACCTGCGCCAGTCCGGCCACGATCCCAGCGTCGTCGGCACCGGCCAAGAGGGGCTGGCGCGCGCCGCGTCGGATCACCCTGACCTCATCCTCCTCGATCTCATGCTGCCCGACATGACCGGCACCGACGTGTGCCGCACGCTGAAGGGCGATCCGGCGACGCGCGACATCCCCATCGTCATGCTGACGGCGAAGGGCGAAGAGATCGATCGCGTCGTGGGCTTCGAGCTGGGCGCCGACGACTACGTCGTCAAGCCCTACAGCATGCGCGAGCTCGCGCTGCGGCTGCAGGCGATCCTGCGGCGGCGCAGCGCCCCCGTCGAGGGCGCCGGGCTGTCGACGTTCGGCCGCCTGCGCATCGATCGAGAAGGACACCGCGTGTGGGTCGACGGAGACGAGATCGCCCTCACCGCCCTCGAGCTTCGTTTGCTGTGCACCCTCTATGATCGGCGCGGGCGTGTGCAGTCGCGCGCCGTGCTGCTGGACGAGGTGTGGCGCATGAGCGCCGACGTCAACACGCGCACCGTCGACACGCACGTCAAGCGCCTGCGCGAGAAGCTGGGCGAAGCCGGCGTGTACCTCGAGACCGTGCGCGGCGTCGGCTACCGCTTCACGGGCGGCACGCCCGAGGAGGCGCAGGCCGCCGCGCCCGAGAAGGCCCCGACCAAGCCGCCGCCCGCGGCGCGCTGAGACGTCCGTGCGCTTCGACATACGCGCCAAGCTCTTCGCCGCTTCGTTGGGGCTCATCGCGATGTCGGTGCTCGCGGCGCAGCTGTACCTGCGCCCCGCGATCGAGACGAACCTCACCGACCGCATGCGCGGCGATCTGCTCGCGCGGCTGTCGCTGATCGAGCTGGCCGCGAGCGCGCCCAAGGACACGAGCGTCGCGACGTGGGACGCGCTGGCCGATACGCTGGGCGCGCGCGCCGAGGGACGCGTGACCTTCATCGCCGCCGACGGGCACGTGCTCGGTGACTCGGAGGTCCCCGTCACCGATTTGCCGTCGCTCGAGAACCACGCGCAACGCCCCGAGGTGGCGCGCGCGCTCGGCGGGCAACCCGGGTCGTCGATGCGCTGGAGCGTCACGATCCACGATCGCCTGATGTACGCGGCGGTGCCTCTCGCGTTGCCCGACGGCACGCGCGGCGCCGCCCGCCTCGCCGTGCCGCTGGCCGACGTGGACGCCGCGCTCCGCAAGCTACGGCGGCTGCTGCTGGTGGCGCTGGCGGTGGCGCTGGTCGTCGCGATCGTCATGTCCAGCGTCGCGGCGCAGCTGCTCTCGGGCGCGCTCCGCCGCATGACGGAGGTGGCGCGCCGCATGTCGCGCGGCGATCTCCAGGCGCGCACGCGCGTCTCGGGCAGCGACGAGATCGCCGAGCTCGGGAACGCCCTCGATCACCTGGCCGGCAGCCTGTCTCACACGCTGGGTGAGCTGCGCGGCGAGCGCGACCTCCTCGAGCGCATCCTGCAGTCGATGCGCGAGGGCGTGCTCGTGCTCGACGGCGAGCGGCGCATCCTGCTGGTGAACCCGGCCCTGAGGAGCACGCTGCTGCTCGGGCCGGCCGTCGAGGGCAAGGCGCCGCTCGAGGCGATCCGGAACGCCGACCTTCAAGAGATCCTCGATCGCGTCTTCGCGTCGAAGCAGCCCGCCTCGGGCGAGATCGAGACCGGGGGCCTCGCGCGCCGGCGCCTGCTCGTGCACGCGAGCCTGCTGCCCGCGCCGGACACCGAAGGCAAGCTCGGCGAGCGGGGCGCCGTAGGGCTGCTGGCCGTCTTCGTCGACGTCACCGACATCCGCCGCCTCGAGACGCTGCGCAAGGACTTCGTCGCCAACGTCTCGCACGAGCTGCGCACGCCCGTGACGGCCGTCCGCTCCGCCGTCGAGACGCTGCGCCACACGCTGGAGCGGGATCAGGCGGCGAGCGCCCGCTTCGTCGACATGATCGATCGCAACGCCCAGCGCCTCGGTTCGCTGGTCGAGGACCTCCTGGACCTGTCGCGCATCGAGTCCCAAGAGTACGCGCCCGAGCTCGAGAGCCTTCCGCTGCGCGCCGCGGCCGAGCAAGTGGTGGGTCTCCTGCGGCCCAAGGTGGAAGGCAAGCGGCAGACGATCATCGTCGACGTGCCGGCGGACGGCTTCGTCGTCAGCGCGGATCGGCGCGGGCTCGAGCAGGTGCTGACGAACCTGGTCGATAACGCCGTGAAATACTGTCCCGCGGGGGCGTCGATCACGATCCGCGCGCACACCGCCGACGCGACCCGGGGCATCGTGCGCGTCGAGGTGGCCGACACCGGCCCCGGCATCGAACCGCGCCACTTGCCGCGTCTGTTCGAACGGTTCTATCGCGTCGACGGCGGCCGCTCGCGCGACATGGGCGGCACTGGGCTCGGGCTCTCGATCGTGAAGCACCTCGTGGAGGTCATGGGCGGCACCGTGGGCGTGGAGAGCGCCCCGGGCCGCGGCAGCGTCTTCTGGTTCACGCTGCTGCTCGCGCCGACGTCGTAGGACCGTCGTGATTTCACGGCCTTGCAACCTTCAAGACGTGTAACTGAACTGTCACAATGCCGTTGCATCGCTGTGGCATCGTGGCGGTGCCCGTCACATGTCGGTCGCAAAGCGAGCGCTCCGGAAGGCCATCGAGGACTGGTTGGCGAACCGCGGTCCGGCGCCGTCGATCCTGCGCTCGTGCGACGCGTGCGGTGAAGAGCGCTGGCGGCCGCTCGATCGGCGGCACGCCCAGCTCACGGTCGACGCTCACCTGGCCGACGGCCGCCGCGCCGACCTGACCCTCGCGGCCGCCTCGGGGCGCGTGCGGCTGATCGTACAGCTCGAGGGCGGCAGCCGGCTGCCGAACCGCGCGCTCGAGACGGCGCCCGCGCCGCTGGTCGTCCTCGAGGGCGCCGCGGCGCTGGCTGATCCGCTGCGGTGGCGCCCCGTGCGCGAGCGTGGCCTGCCCCGCTGGCGGTGCCGCTGCGCGCTGGCGCGCCCGCTGCCCGTCGACGACGCGTTCTCGCTGCGCGTGCTCGGCTGCCCCCTGAGCCTGCGCCGCGACGAAGCGGCGAACGCCCCCGCCAGCCCGTCCCCGGCGTACGCCTCGGTGATTCACGACTGCGGTCGCTGCGGGTTCTTCGTCGGGCTCGGCTACGCCGACGCCGAACGCCGGCGGGTCGCGCTGTACTGCGGGTTCGGCCGCGCGCAGCCCAAGCGCGCCCTGCCCCGCGTCGGCGCGGCGCCCGCGCCGCGATTGGGGCCGACGCCCGCGCCGGGCCGCGCGCCGCCGCCGATCGTCGACGAGCGAGCGTCTTAGCCTCGCCGAACTATTCTCCCGACTGTCACACCAGCTTCATCGCCGGTCGCGCATCCTCGTCGACAAAAAGAGACGGAGGATCCCATGTTCGATTTCGACGTGCGCGGCACCCTCGAGCCTGAAGGCCACCGCGGCAACGACGTTCTGGCGCTCGGCACGGTTCATCTCGGCACGCCCGTCGCGGACGTCCCGCGCGCGCCCGTGCTGGCGCTCGCGCCCGAGCTCAGCGTCGGCGCGGCGATCGAGGCGCTGCGTCGCGCTCGCCGGGGCGCCGCCGTGGTCGCGCGCGATCAGCGCCCTCTGGGCGTCGTCACCGAGCGCGATCTCTTGGCGCACGCCGACCTCGATCCCGAAGGCCGCCGCGTGGCCATCACGAACGTCATGCCGCTGGGCCACGAGCCGCTGCGCGCAGGCGACACCGTGGGCGCGGCCTTGCGGCGCATGTGCCAGATGCGCCAGTGGCACCTCGCGATCGTCGCCGGCGACGGCCGCCTCGTCGGCTCGCTCGACGTCGCCGATCTCGCGATGTGGCTGCGCGATCGGATGACGCTGCTCTCGGTCGAGGCGGCCGTCGAATAGCCGCTCACGCGAAGCGCGACTGCTCGTGCGCGAGCTCTTGCCAGACGCGCTCGCCCCTCTCGTCGCCGAGCCCCTGCGCGCAGCGCGCGAGGCGTGAGTAAAGAAGGCAGCGCTCGGCCGGGCTGAGCGCCTGCTCGCAGCGGTGGAGGATGCTGCGGCACAGCTCCTGGCACTCCTGCCACTCTCCGCGCTCGAGGTGGATCTTGGCGTAGCTGTCCCAGACGCGAAACTGCTCGCGGCACTGCAGCCACGCGGGGGCGAGCCGGATCTCCGGCATCGACGACGATCGCCGAAGGAGCCCGCGCACCCGCAAGATGAGCTCCTGCAGGCTGAACGGCTTGACGACGTAGTCGTCGGCGCCTGCATCGAGGCCGCGCACGCGCGCCTGCTCGTCGCTGCGCGCCGTGAGAAAGATGATGGGCACGCGCTTCGTTCGCGGCGCGACGCGCAGCCGCCTGCACACCTCGATGCCGTCGACGTCCGGCAGCATCTGATCGAGCAGCACGAGATCCGGGCACCGGCGCTGGACCTCGGCGAAGGCGTCCTCGCCCGTCAGCGCGCCCACGGCGTCATATCCGGCGAGGCGAAGCGCTTCCTGCAGCGTCGCGTTGATGTCAGCGTCGTCTTCGACGATGAGCACGCGATGCATGCGTCTAGCTTAGGCGGCTCGGCGAGCCGGCGCCCGTGACGGTTTCGTGACGTCGGTCCGGCCCGTAACACAGCCGTCACAAAAGCGTCGTCTTTGGCCCTTCTGTAACAAACGCGTCACACGTGAAACGCGGGGGCAAATCTTCCCGGAGCTGGGCCATTTGTCGTTGTTCGGAAACGCAGCCCCTTGGTATTGGTCGCGCGAAACGTTTCATTGCCCACCTTTGGAGGAATCGAAATGAACTTTCGCAAGACCTTGATTACCGGGAGCGCTGCCGCTGCGTTCGGCCTGCTCGCCGGAACGGCCCAGGCGGCCGACACCGTGCCCCTCTGCAACGACGCGACGATGTTCCCGAACCCGATCGTTCTGTCCGGCTCGAGCGCCTTCGAGCCGACGGCCGCGCTCATGGCGATCAAGCTGAGCGGCCTCACCGGGAACGACAAAGTGACCCTGATCTACAGCGCCAGCGCGTCCTGCGACGGCCCGAAGAACATCCTCGGCAGCACCGTGCTGACCGGCAGCGCCGACTACTGGACGGTCAACGCGACGGACCCGACGAAGGCGGACAAGCACAGCTGCCTCATGGACGGCGCGAACATGAAGGCCGACGTCGGCGTCTCCGACATCTTCTACGAGAACTGCCCCGACGGCAGCGCGACGGTGACCGGCATGGTCGACACGAAGGGCCCCGTGCAGGCGATGCTGTTCGTCGTCCCCGACACGAACACCGACAGCAAGAACCTCACGGCGGCCGAGGCGCAGCTCATCTGGGGCTGCGGCATGACGGGCGGCGTGACGCCGTTCACCCGCGACACGACGGACACCCAGCAGCGCGACGCCAACTCGGGCACGCAGGGCATCGTCGCCAAGGCCATCAACGTTCCGCCGGCCGGGTTCAAGGGCCTGAAGAACTCGACGGGCGGCGCGCTCGCGACGGCCGTCACCACCTCGCCGAACCCCGGCTCGGCGATCGGCTTCCTGGCCGCCGACGCGTACGACTCGCGCCGCACGCAGCTGAACGCGCTCGCGTTCCAGGGCTTCAAGCAGAACAAGGCCTACTACGCCGACTCGACGGCCGACTCGTTCGACAAGCGCAACGTGCGCGACGGCCACTACGTCGTGTGGGGCCCGGAGCACTTCTGGGCCGCGGCTGACAACGCCGGCAAGATCACGAACCAGAAGGCCGCAAACTTCATCGGCTGGGTCAACGGCACGGCGACGACGGCCGCGTTCAACTACATCGACATCGAGGCGGCGGCCGGCGTCATCCCGCAGTGCGCGATGAAGGTCACGCGCGACCAGGACGGCCCGCCCGTCAAGCTGTACACGCCCGCCGCCCCCTGCGGCTGCTACTGGGAGTCGAAGGCCACCAAGACGGCTACGCCGCCGGGCTGCACCGCGTGCACGGATGATTCCGGCTGCACGGGCGGCAAGAAGTGCTCGAACAACTTCTGCGAGTGAGGAACTTGAAAATGCTTACGAACTCGAAGTTCACGATCAAGGCTGGATTGGTCCTGCTCGCGCTGGCGATCGGCGCGTGCGGCAGCTCGGGCGACAAGACGGGCACGGCCGGTACGGGCGGCGCGGCTGGTACGACGGGCGCGGCCGGGACGACGGGCTCCGCCGGCTCGGACGGCGGCGCCGGCACGACGGGCTCCGCCGGCTCGGACGGCGGCGCCGGCACGACGGGCGCGGGCGGTACGACGGGCGCGGCTGGCACCGGCGGCACGCAGGCGGCAGACGACGCGATCATCAACGGCGCGGGCCTGTTCGGCGCCGACTACGGCATCGCGATCACGCGCCCTGCGCCGACCAAGGACTACCAATCCTGCAAGTGAAGTCCTGACCCACGCGGGCGCGCCGGCGAACGGAACGCGGCGCGCCCTTCGTTTTCAGCATCGTTGCACCTTCGTTACAGATCCTGGGGAGACGCCCGTTGTATAAATCGTTTGGTTCATTCAGCAGAGCGAACGCGCTCGTTGGTTTCGGGGCGGGAGGTCGCGGTCGCAAGGGGCGTTGGTCTTTCGTAGCGGGGTTGGTGACGGCGGGGTGGATGGCGTCGGGGGCGGGGGCGGCGCGGGCACAGACGGGCGCGCCCCCGGCGACCACCGGGGGCGCCGGCGCGGTGGCGGCCCCTCCGGGCGCTGCGGTCGTCGTCGGCCCACCCCTTCCAGGCCCCACCGAGACCGAGAAGCAACTCCTCGAGGCGCAGCGGAAGGCCCTCGAGGCGCAGAAGGCCCTCGAAGCGTCGCAGGCCGATCTCAAGACCCAGCTCGAGGCCTTGCAGGCCGAGCTGGGCGCCGAGCGCGAGCAGCGCGCGGAAGAGGTGGTCGGCGTGCGCGAGGGGCTGGACAAGGCGCACGCCCAGCTGAAGAAGCCGCCCGTCTCGACGGGTTTCCCGGGCCTCACCCTCATGGGCTACTTGCAGGCCGACTGGAACATTTTCCGCCAATCTTCCGAGGACCAGGTCAACCCGAGCACGCTCGCTCCGCTGAACGAGGAGCGATTCCTGATTCGCCGGGCCCGCTTCAAGGCGGTCGTCGACCGCGAGTACGTCGGCGGCGCCCTCGAGTTCGACGGCAACACGGTCAACGGCTCGACGGCGCGCATCACCAACGCCGAAGCCTCGTTCAAGATCCCCGGCGAGGAAGGGGCACCGCTGCCGCTCCTCATGGGTTCGATCGGCCTCTTCAAGATTCCGTTCGGGTTCGAGGTCCTGCAGAGCGACAAGGATCGCGTCTTCATGGAGCGCTCCATCGCCGAGCAAGCGCTGTTCCCCGGCGAGTACGACGTGGGCGCGCGGCTTGCCGGCGCCTGGCGCTTCTTGCGCTACGCGATCGCGCTGCAGAACGGCAACCCCCTGGGCGAGAAGGCCTTCCCGGGCCGCGATCCGAACGACGCGAAGGACGTCGTGGGACGGGTGGGCGTCGACGCGCCCATCACGGACACCGTCGCGATCGCGGGCGGATTCTCCGGCCTCAAAGGCAAAGGCTTCCATCGCGGCACGCCGGCCACGAAGGCGACCATCCAGTGGAGCGACCGCAACGAGGATGGCGCGGTCAGCTCCGACGAGATCGTGTCGGTCGCGGGCCAGGCTGCCACCCCGTCGCAGAACTTCGACCGCTTCGCCTGGGGCGCGGACCTGGAGCTCTCGGTGAAGCTCCCGTCCATCGGCGCCTTCATGGCCTACGGCGAGGTCTACCTGGCGAAGAACCTCGATCGCGCGAAGCTGGTCGCCGATCCGTACGGACCGCTGGGCCGCGACGCGCGCGAGCTCGGCGCCTACGGCGCGGCGCTCCTCCAGCTGGGCGAGTACGCCGTCGTCGGCGTGCGCTACGACTACTACAACCCGGATCGCGACTCGCTGGATCCGACGAAGCCGCTCGTCCCCTCGAGCTTCGCGTACAACACGCTCTCGGTCGTCGCCTCTTACGGCACGCCGAACGGCCGCGTCGCCCTCGAGTACGACCACAACAGCAACCACAACGGCCGCACCATCACGGGCACGCCGACGTCGCTGGGCGACGATTCGGTGATCCTGCGCGGACAGGTGGGCTTCTGATGCGCCTCCGCGGTCACGTCCTCCAAGCGTCGCTGATCGGCCTCGCGCTGGCCGGCGCCGGCCTCGCGGGCTGCGGCGAGAGCGCGTCCGCCGACAGCGGCCTCACGGCCTGGCTGCGCGTCAACGGCGGGCAGTTCATCCCGGGCGAGCTCGCCGACGACGACGTGAAGACCGGACCCACGATCGACCCGAAGCCCAGCAGCACGCGCGTCTTCCCGGGCGCGACGGATCGCACCATCACCGGCTTCACCGCGTTGTCGACCTCCGCGATCCTGCTCGGCATCGAAGGCGACAGCGGGCACTGGGAGATCCCGCACGGTCCGAAGGACATCGATCCACAGTGGACGTTCCGCGCCTCGGTCTCCTACTCGCCGGACATCCCGCTCGGCAAGCGGGCCATGCGCTTCCGCGCCGTCGACGCCGACGGAAACCTCGGCCCCATCCAGTCCTACAGCCTCAACGTCGACCTGCCGGCGCCGAAGGGCGCGCTGGTGATCCAGCTCTCCTGGGACACGGAGGCCGATCTGGACCTGCACGTCCGCATCCTCGACCCGAGCGTGAAGAACGGCTACTACGACGTTTGGAACAAGGCGCCGCTCGCGCTGCCGCCCAGCGACTCGGGCTTCTCGAAGACGGACGTCGCGAACGCCGGCAAGCTGCTCTTCGACTCGAACGCGTCGTGCGTCATCGACGGCGCGCGCCACGAGGAGATCGTGTTCCCCGGCACCTTCCCGCCGGGGCCGTACGAGGTGCGCGTCGACACGGTCTCGCTGTGCGGCGAGCCGGCGGCGCGCTGGCACGTGGCCGCGTTCACGAACCCGACGGGTGCGCCCACGCTGATTCAGGAAGCGTACGGCGTGTCGACCGACCGCGACACCGTCGCGGCGCACGACGCCGCATCGGGGCTGCTGGCTTTCACCTTCTCACCTCAATGAGCAACCACAACTCCAACGCGGCACGACGCCGCAATTGCAAAGGTCGGTCATGAACGCAAGCGTCGTCATGCAGAAGCTGGTGTTCGTCGCGTCTATCACGGCGTCGGCGGTTCTCTACATCCTCCTCGGGCTGTCGGTCATCTCGATCGGCGTCATCATCGAGCGCTGGTGGTTCTTCCGCCGCCGCCGCGAGGACATCGACACTCTCTCCGACGGGCTGCGCAAGCTGCTCGCCAAGCGCGATCTCTCGAGCGCGCGCAAGCTCCTCTCCTCGAGCCCGTCGGTCGAGGCCGAGATCATCGCCGAGGCGCTCGACTGGTGGGACGAGGGCGCCGAGTCCGTCGAGCAGATCCTCGTCAAGGCCGTGCGTCAGCGCCGCAAGAAGTTCGAGGCGGGCCTCCTTTTCCTCGGCACGCTGGGCAACAACGCGCCGTTCATCGGCCTCTTCGGCACCGTGCTCGGCATCGTCACGGCGTTCCGCGAGCTCGGCTCCGCACAGATGGGCGCCATGGGCAACGTCATGGGCGGCATCGCCGAGGCGCTGATCTCGACGGCCGTCGGCATCCTGGTCGCCATTCCCGCCGTCGTCTTCTACAACGTGTTCCAGAAGAAGGGCGCCGACGTCGAGGAGCAGGCGGGCGCCATGGGCAACGTCGTGCTCGCGTCGATGAAGTCGCACGGCGAGGGCTCGAACGGAGCGCGCACCAAGCGTGAAGGCGAGGCCGTGAAGGCCGGCAAGGCCGAGGGCCGCGTCGAGACCCGCGCGAAGGCGGAGGCGTAGGCCATGGCCGGTACGATGCCCGCGGGCGGCGGCCGCGCGAAGACGATCGCCGCCATCAACGTCACCCCGCTCGTCGACGTCGTCCTCGTTCTCCTCGTCATCCTCATGGTCGCGTCGACGTACATCGTCGCGCAGACGCTGAAGGTGCAGCTGCCGCGCGCGAAGTCGACGGACGGCACGGCCGACAAGCCGACGAAGGTCGAGATCCTCAAGGACGGCAAGCTGCGCTGGAACGAGGCGTTCATCCAGGAGAGCGAGCTGCCCGAGAAGCTGAAGGCCGCCGTCGAGGCCGATCCCGAAGTGAGCTTGGTCGTCAGCGCCGACAAGGAAGTGCAGCACGGCAACGTCGTGCACGTGCTCGACCTCGCGAAGCTCGCGGGCGTCGTGAAGTTCGCCATCAACGTCCAGCAAGCAGGCGAGTAGTCCCGTGAAGGCCAGCCCCGTCCTCATCACCGTCGTCGTCTCGGCGGGTTTGCACGTCGCGTTCGCGACGGGGCTCGTCGCCGTGGCGCAGAAGCGCGAGATCCGCCGGCGCGCGATCTCGGTGGCGGTGCAGGACGCCAAAAAGAAGGAAGCGAAGCCCAAGCCGCCTCCGCCGCCGAAGCCCATCGCCAGGGCGGCGCCCCCGAAGCCTGCTGCGGCGCCCACGCCGGCGGCCGCGCCCGCGCACGTCGCGCACGCGGCGCCCGTGGCCACCAACCTGGCCATGAGCAACACCGGCGGGTCGGAGGCCGGCGACGTCGGACCGGGCATCGGGCTGCACGGCCGCGCCGACGCGGCCGACCTGAAGCCAGCGCCCGTCAAGGCCGCCTCGGCGATCTCCGAGTCGCGCATCAAGCGCGCCAAGGAGGAGGCGGGCGGCGGCGCCGACGCGCCCTGCACCGAAGAGCCCACCAAACCCGAGCCCGTCGTCAGGACGGAGATCAACTACAGCGTCTATCCGCAGGCGCAGCAGGACGGCATCGAAGGCAAGCTGAAGCTGCGGTTCACGGTGAGCGAGACCGGCGAGGTCACGCAGGTGGACGTGCTCCAGGGCATCGACCCCGGCCTCGACGCCGCCGTCGTGGCCGCCGCCAAGAACTGGCGCTTCAAGCCGGCCATGGCCTGCGGCAAGCCGATCGCGGGCGGAACGTACGTGTTCGCCGCCCGGTTCGAGCTCGGCAATTGATCGCGAATTCCCCTTCATGAAACGCACGTTCGTTCTCTTGGTGTTGGCGCTCGGAGTCTGTGCCGCGTCCGCTTCGCCGGCGCGCGCCGCCGACGAGCAAGGCCCAGTCGTCACGAAGCCGCCGAAGCTCGTGAAGTTCGTCGAGGCGATCTATCCCCAAGACCGCCACGATGCCGGCATCACGGCCTCGGTGCTGCTCTCGATCGAGATCGGAGACGACGGCAAGGTGGGCAACGTCGAGGTGGTCCAGGGCGCCGCGCCCGACTTCGACGCCGCCGCCGTGGCGGCCGCCAAGCAGTTCGTCTTCGAGCCGGCCGAGATCGACAACCAGCCGGCGCCCGTGAAGATCACCTACCGCTACGACTTCACCATCAAGGAGACGATGGTGAAGGCCGGGCCGCAGATCAACTTCGACGGGGTCGTGCTCGAGCGCTTCAAGAAGAAGCCGATGCCGCACGTCAAGGTCACGATCAAGGATCTTGGCAACGACGTTCAGGGCGTCACCGACGAGGACGGCCACTTCGCATTCACCGACGTCCCCGTGGGCAAGCACAAGATCGAGCTTTCCCACCCGAAGCTCGTGACGGTGACCACCGAGGAGGAGATCGTCCTCGGCAAGCGCCGCACCGTGAAGTACCTCGTCGAGGAGCGCGAGGAGGGCGTCGACGAGGAGGTGGTCGTACGCGCGCCACGCATCAAGAAGGAGGCCGTCGAGACGCGCATCCGCACCGAGGAGGCGCGCCGCGTCCCGGGCACGCAAGGAGACACGCTGAAGGTCGTGCAGAACCTGCCGGGCGTCGGCCGCTCGGCCTTCGGCTCGGGCCAGCTCATCGTGTGGGGCTCGGCGCCCAAGGAGACGGTCGTCAACGTCGACGGCGTCGAGATCCCGGCGCTGTATCACGTGGGCGGGTTGCGCTCGACGATCAACGCCGATCTCGTGCGCTCCATCGATCTCTCGCCGGGGTCCTACGGCGCCGAGTACGGCCGTGGCCTGGGCGGCCTCGTGAAGATCGAGCTCGCGCCGCTGCCCAAGCAGGGCGTGCACGGCTACGTCGCCGCCGACGTCATCGACACGTCGGCGATGGTCTCGGCCGCGGTGACGCCCAGGCTGCGCTTCGCCCTCGCGGGCCGCGTCAGCTACCTCGACCGCGTGCTCCAGGGCGTCACCTCCGAGGACGTGGGCGACTTCGTGCCGATACCGCGCTACGACGACTACCAGGCGCGCGCTCAGTACACGATCGATCGCGACGAAGAGCTCGCCTTGACGCTGCTCGGCTCGGACGATCACCTGCGGCGCAGCATCCCCGCTTCGGATCCCGCCGAGGATCGCGCCGAGAACAGCGACACGTCCTACAAGCGCCTCATCCTGCGCTACACCCACCTCCTTGCCGACGGCTCGAGCATCGTGGTGACGCCCTCGATCGGTCTCGACAAAAACAGCCAGGATCTGTCGTTCGGAAACGGGCCGAGCGCGCAGCACATCGGTGTTTCGCTCGACACATGGCAGTACGCGCTGCGCGGCGCCTACCGGCGCAAGGTCGCCGTTTCGACGACGGTGACGATGGGCATCGACATGCAGGCGCGCATGTATTCGGCCCATCGGGTCGGCTCGGCGGCGCTGCCCGCGCGCGAGGGCGACATCGTCGTCTTCGGCCAGCGGCCGCCCGCGCAGACGAACGTCGACGACTGGAACGTCACGACGATCGACACGGCGCCGTTCGCCGTGGCCGAGATCAACCTCGGCCGACTCTCGCTGATCCCGGGCTTGCGCTTCGAGCCCGTGCTCATCGAGGGCGATCCCCTGCGCCCGCGCAGCACGCAGGAGGCGTCCCGCGGCTACGAGCGCTTCCAGCTGCCGGCGAACCCGGTGCCGGATGCGCTGGCGCCGCTGCGCTGGGCGCCGAACCCGCGCCTCGTGCTGGCGTTCCGCGCGACGAAGCGCCTCACGCTGACGGCCGGTGGCGGCATCTACGGCCAGCCGCCCGACGCCGAGGACATGAGCCCCGTGTTCGGCAACCCGACGGTCGGGCTCTCGCGCGCGGCCCACGTCTCGGGCGGCTTCGGGTTCAAGCTGCGGCCCACGCTGACGCTCGAGATGGTCGGCTTCTACAAGCGGCTGTGGGACCTCGTGTCGCGGAACGAGAGCCCGTCGCCGGCCACGGCCGAGGCGCTCACCCAAGACGGCATCGGCCGAAGCTACGGCGGCCAGGTGCTGCTGCGCCAGGAGCTGGTGAAGGGCTTCTTCGGCTGGATCACGTACTCCCTCATCCGCAGCGAGCGCAAAGATCACCCCGATCAGGCGTGGCGACTCTTCGACTACGACCAGACGCACGTGCTGGCCGTGCTCGCGAGCTACCAGTTCGGCCACGGCTGGGAGGCGGGCGCGCGCTTCCGCTACACGACGGGCGCGCCCCGCACGCCCGTCATCGGCAGCTTCCTCGTGGGCAACGCCGAGTACGATCCCATCTTCGGAGATCACAACTCGATCCGCCTGCCGGCCTTCTACCAGGTGGACGCGCGCGTCGAGCGGGCCTGGGTCTTCCGACGCGCGAAGCTGAACGTCTTCATCGACGTCCAGAACGTCACGAACCGGAAGAACCCCGAGGAGATCATCTACAACGCGCAGTACACCGTGAGGGGCTACATCACGGGCCTGCCCACGCTCGCCGTCCTGGGCGCGCGGCTGGAGTTCTGAGATGCGAGCGCCACAGACCTTCATTTCCGTGACGGCCCTCGCCCTGCTCGGCGCGGGGGCCTGCAAGCCCGAGCTCGGCGGCCCACCTTCGTTGATCATCGAGCCGCGGATCCTCGCCGTTCGCGGGACGCCGGCCGAGGCCGCCGAGTCACAGCCGGTGACGTACGACGTGCTGGCGGTCGCCCCGTCGGGGCGCATCGCCGACCCGAGCCTGACTTGGGCCACGTGCGGTACGCCGCGACCGCCCGCGAGCGCGAACGCCGTCGCCAACAAGTGCCTCACCGACCCCGACGTCGCCACCGGTTCGACCTTCGAGACGACGATGCCGGCTGGCGCGTGCAAGGTGTTCGGGCCGCAGTCGCTCGACAACGGCGACGGGAAGCCCACCGTGCGCCCGCAGGACCCCGACATCACGGGCGGGTTCTACGTGCCCGTGCGCGCCACCCTGTCGGCCGACGGCGAGACCTCGCTGGCCTTCGCGCTCGAGCGGCTGACCTGCAAGCTCGCGAACGCGCCGGTGGAGATCGTCGGGGCGTACATGGACATGGCGAAGCCCAACGAGAATCCGACCATCGCCAGCCTGACCTTGCAGGCCGGCTCCACGCCCGTGGCGCTGTTCACGCAGGGACAGGCAGGCGCGCGCGCCGCTGCCACGGTCGCGCCGGGGTCCACCGTGAACCTCGAGGCGGCGTGGACCGAAGCGACGCCCGAGACCTATCCCGTGTTCAACCTGGTCACTGCGGCGCTGGACATGCACCGCGAGTCGCTGAGCGTGTCGTGGTTCGCGACGGGCGGCAGCTTCGTCCACGACCGCACGGGCCGCGGCGAGACAGAGCCGGAGCTGGCGACCGACAACACCTGGACGGCCCCGGAGACGCCGGGCCTGGTCCACCTGTGGGTGCTGCTGCGCGACGCGCGGGGCGGCGTGGACTTCGCCGAAGCCGCGATCCGGGTGGGACCTTGACGCCGCGCGGACGGGGCCAATTTTCGGGGAGTTTTCAATGACGCCATATTGCTGTCACGAGCCGCTTCTAACGTGAGGTCTGCATGACTCCGGAAGTGAGCGCAGCGCGCCGGGTGCTCGTCGTCGAAGACGAGCCGGATCTCCGCGAGCTGCTGACCTACAACCTGGAGGCGGCCGGCTTCTTGGTCCACGCCGCCGACAAGGGCCTCGACGGCCTGGCCGAGGCGCAGGGCTTCGCGCCCGACGTCATCCTCCTCGACCTCATGTTGCCGGACATCCCGGGCACCGAGGTGTGCCGCCGCATCCGCGCCGGCGACCGCGTGACGCAGCAGCCGGCGATCGTCATGCTGACGGCGAAGGGCGACGAGATCGACCGCGTCGTCGGGTTCGAGCTGGGCGCCGACGACTATGTCGTCAAGCCCTTCAGCGTGCGCGAGCTCGTGCTGCGCGTAAACGCCATCATGCGCTCGCGGGGCCGCCCCAGCCCAGCCGAGCCGGCCCCCGCGCCAGCGGCGCGCCGCCGCTACGTCGTGGGCCCGCTCGAGGTCGACGTCGACGGCTATCACGTCTTCGTCGGCGGCGAGGAGGTGCACATGAGCGCCATGGAGATGCGGCTGCTCATCTATCTCGTCGAGCACCGCGGCCGCGTTCGGTCGCGCGAGGATCTGCTCGAGGACGTGTGGGGCTACAAGCCAGGGGTGTCCACGCGCACGGTGGACACGCACGTCAAGCGCCTGCGCGACAAGCTGGGCGCGGCGGGCTCGCTGGTCGAGACGGTGCGCGGCATGGGGTACCGCCTGTCGGCGGAGCACCCGGTCGTCAGCGCCGAGACCTGAAGTCACGAAGCCGTTGCTCAGCGGACACCCGCGGAGCACGGGCCTGACACGCGCGATCTCTACGCTCATCGAGAGAATGGAGATCCGGCACGTGCTCTCGATCATCACGGTCCTCTCGAGCTGGGCGGCCATCGGCGGCCTCTCGATGTCGCTGGTGCACCTGCTGCTCGTGAGGCGCCACCTCCGCGGGCCCGTGCCCACGCCGGCGATCAGGCCGCCGATCTCGATCTTGAAGCCGCTCTGCGGCCTGGACGACCGCCTGCTCCAGAACCTGGCGACGTTCGCCGATCTGCCCTACCCCGACTATGAAGTCCTCCTGGGCGTGCGCGACATGTCCGACGCCGCATACGAGACGGCCATCGCCGTCACGCGCCGGTGGCCGCGGCGATTTCGCGTCGTCGTTCAAAGCGGCGAGCCGGGCCTCAACCCCAAGGTCAACCAGCTCATGACGCTGGTGCGCGCGGCCCGCAACGAGGTCGTCGTCATCAGCGACTCCAACACGCGCGTGCCGCCGGGCTACCTCGACGAGATCGCGGCGTATCTGCAAGACCCGGGCGTCGGTCTCGTGACCCACCCCATCGCGGGCGAAGGCGACGAGCAGTGCGGGGCGCGCCTCGGCGCGGCGCTGGACAACATGCACCTGAGCGGCGGGATCACGCCCGGGCTCACGGCGGCGAAGCTCCTGTGCGGCAAGGACTACGTCGTCGGCAAATCGATGGCGATGCGCTGCGCGGACTTGCGCGCGATCGGCGGGTTCGGCGTCGTCAAGGACGTGCTGGCCGAGGACTTCGTGCTGGGCCGCCTCATCCCCGAGAAGCTCGGCAAGCGCGTCGTGCTCGCGCGCTCCGTGGTCCGCTGCGTGTCTGTGCGCCGCTCGGTGCGCGCGTTCGTGAAGCGCTACGCGCGCTGGAGCGTCATGCAGCGCCAGTGCGCGGGGACCGCGGCCTACTGGGGCCTCTTGCTGCTGAACCCGGTGCTGCTGGCGACCCTCGCGCTGGCGCTGCGGCCCTCCGCCCTCCTGGCCGCGGTCTGGCTCGCGTGCGCCGCGGGCCGAATCGCCCTCGACGGCGCCGCAGGCCGCGCGCTGCGCGGCCGGACCTTCGCCCCGTGGGCGCTCGCGTGGGCCCCCTGCAAGGATCTGCTCGTCGCCGGCGCCTGGCTCTACGGCCTCACGAACCGCACGATCGAGTGGCGGTCGCACCGCCTGACCGTGCTGCGCGGGAGCGTGCTCAGCCCCGAGCTTCCGCGCCTGCCGCTTCGTCCGCGTCGAGCGCGCGCAGCACCCGGAAGAGGCCCCGCTTCGGCAACCGCGTGAAGCCGTTCCAGGCTGCGCCCGCGAGCGTCCCGTCGGCGAGCCACTCGCCGAGCCACTCCCCCGCGAACGCCGGATCGCGCTGGGCCAAGCCCGCGCCGGCCTCGATCGCCCACCGACGGTTGTAGCTCTCCTGCGCGCCCACGGGCGGCGACAGCACCAGCGGCAAGCCCAGCGCCCCGAAGAAGGTCATCTCGCTGGGCTTCGTCCACAGCACGTCCGCCTCGGCGAGGAGCGCGTTGCACGCCGGGAAGTAGGTGTCGAGATCGGGCGCGCTCACGACGCGCACGCCGGGATGTCCCGCCAGATCTTGCCGCGCGACCAGCTCCTCGAATCCGCGGCGTACGGCCGGCCGCGTCCCCGCGAGCAGGGCGACGCGCAGCCGCCCGATCTCGACGAGCGGCCGCAGCGACGGCAGGAAGCTCGCCGCGAGGCGCGCCTGCGCTCCGGCGCCTCCCACGGCGAAGACCAGCAACGGGCTCTCCCCGTCGGACGACGAATGAACGCCGAGGCGGCGCGCGGCGTCGTCGCCGAGCGCGCGTCGAAAGCGGCCGCTCGGATCGAGACGCGTCAGGCGCCGCGCGATGTGCCGCCGGGCCACGACGAGATCCTCGCCGCCCAGCAGCTCGCCCGGCAGGGGGAAGCCCGTGTGGACCACGCGCTCGGCAGGGACGCCGTACGCGGCGAGCCGGCGCACGGCCCGCTCCGACGGCGCAAGGTAGCGAATGCGGCTCTTGGCGGGATCGCGCGGCACCCAGGCGCGCGCCAGGTCCGTGTCGGTGACGAGGCAGCTCACGGGCGCGTCGCTCTCGCGGTCCGCGGCCAGCGCCGTCGCGAAGAAGGTCGTGAACAGCGGCGCCTGCTCGCGCTCGAGCGCGGCGACGACGCCGCGGCCGATTCCGCGCTCGACGAGTCGCTCGAGCAGGCGCGTCGAGAACGTGGGCGCCGAGAGATCGCGCCCTGGGTGCAGGGGCGGGATGTGCGTGATCGCGTCGAGGAGACGCCCGAACGGCGCGCCGAGCACGGGCAGGGTCGCGAGCCGCGAGAGGCGCTCGTAGCTGCGTCGCGTGCGCGCCCACAGCGCACGCTCGGCGGCGTCGGCGACGGGAGCGCGATCGGCGTGGAGCAGCGGCTGGCCGAGCGCTCGCGCGACGGCGTCGGCCGCGCGCAGGTGCCCGAAGCCCATCTCCACCGCGACGACGAGCGGTGCCTTGGCCTTCACGGGACGGCGCGGCTCAGGCGACGCGCCATTCGCGATCGTGCGAGACGCTGGGGGTCGCTGCCCAGGTCACGCCGCGCCCCGCCGAGCCGGACGCCTCGAGCCACCACGGGCTGCCCACGAGGACGCCGCCCGCGTGCTCGAAGATGCGCGCGCCGCCCAGGATCGTCGAGCTGCCCGCGTTGAAGATCTGGATGGTGTGCATCCCCTCCTGGAGGCGCACGCCGCGTGGCACGTGCCGGTGACCGTGCAGGACCAGCCCGCACCGACCCCGGATCCGGTCCAGCAGCTCGCGCCCGCGAGGAAGCTCGGCCGTGAAGGGCCAGCCGAGGAAGTACGACAAGCGTTCGGCGGCGTGCTCCTCGGGCAGCGGCACCACGTGGTGGTGCAACGCGATGACCGCCAGGTGGTCGCGCGGCGTCGCTTCGAGCGCTACGTCGACGGCGTCGATGTCCTCGGGCAGCAGCAGCCCGTGCCCCGCGATCCACGAACGGTTGTGCTCGCCCGTCGAGTTCACGCGAATGATGTGCAGGCCACTGACGATGTCCGACTGCACGCGCTCGCCCCGCATGATGGTGTCGCCCAGGTCGTCGCCGAGCCGATCGTGGTTCCCGGGAACGACCGTCACGCGGCCGTTCGCCAGCAGCTCGGCGAAGATCTCGCGGAAGCGCTCCCACTCGCGAAGGCGCCCCTTGTTCGTGACGTCCCCGGTGACGAGGACGTGATCGATGCCGATCTCGACCAGCGCCCGAGCGAGCTGCTCGGCCTGCGCGTCGTCCTCGGCGCTGCGGCCCATGTGAAGATCGGACAGATGCGCCAGCATCCTCGTCCGCCGGACCCGCCGCAGGTCCGGAATGCTCACGATTTTTCCTCTCATTTGATTTCCAGCTTACGGACCGTCTGTGACGCTGCGGCGTAGGCCACATGGCAAATTGGAAACAACGCCGAGAACGATTGGGGATTTTGCCCCCGAACGTCCCCGTCAGGGGCAGGTGACGTCCAGGAACGCGAGGTCCGAGCAGAAGGCGTCGAAGGCGGTGAAGCGGACCTTCTGCGGACCGGAGGCGCCGCACGTGTACGTCGTCGCGGCGCCTTCGGGGGTCGAGAGGCCGCCCGCGGTCGCCTCCCAGCGATAGGACACCGGTGCGTCATCGAACTGGTAGGCAGAGCCGCTGAGCTTGATGGCCCCCGCGCCCTGGGAGACGGCGACCGACGCCACGGCGGGGCAGGTGTGCGCGACGCCGTCGGTGCTCAACGTCGTGCGGATCGTGTTGGCGTTGACGCAGATCATCGAGAGGTCGAGCCGCGTCGGCGCGGGAGCGAGGACGTCGAAGAGAGCGATGCCGCTGCAGAACGTTCCCTGATCGTCGGTGACGCCCGCGAGTGAGACGTCGTAGCCCGTGCCGGAGGGAATGCCGCCGACGTAGGCGGACACGTTCGAGGCGGCGTTCGTGAGATCGATCGAGCCCTCGACGGGCCCGAACCCATTGCCGCCGAGGTTGTAGTCCATGTGCGAACGCGACAGCCGCCCCGAGACGATGAACCCGATGTCGACTGAACCGAGCGCCGTCTCGTCGACGGGCAGGTCCTGTGCCACGCCGCAGCCCCCGACGGCGACGGCCAGCGTCACGCAAGCCGCCGCGATGCCGGTCGCTGCACGTCGCGTCGCGCGCATGGATTCGTGTGAGCCGTATCAGCGCTTGCGCAGGCGGGCGCGGCGGAGCGCGGGAGGATCAGCGTGCACCGGCGACGTCTTTGCGAGCGTCGCCGGTGACGTCCCCTCGGACTTCCCCTCGGAGTTCGGCGACCCAGCCGGCGGCTCGGCGTTCGCGGCTGGCGGCTCGAGCTTGCTCGCGACGGGCGCTTCCACCTTCGCGGCCCGCGGCTCCGCCAGGGTGGCAACGGGCGCCTCGCCCTTGGCCGCGGTTCGCGCCGCGGGCGGCTCGATGGCCGCGGGCGGCGCCTTGGTCGCGATCGCGGCCCGCTGCTCATCGGGACGAACGCGCTTCTTCCAATCGGCGATCGACCTCAGGAGGTCAGGCTCGAGATCGAAGGAGCCTGTCTGGTGCGCGAGATCGTAGGCGCTCTGCGCGAGCTCGGTCGCGGCGCCGAACTGCCCCTTCGCGGCGAGGAGCGCGCCCTTGATCCACAGCGTGTACCAGTCCTGCACGCGCTCGACGCGCTGAAGCGCGAGCGCCTCGTCGACGTACTTGAGGCCCGCGTCGTAGTCTTTCTTCGTCTCCAGCATGTAGCGCGCGGCGTTGGCGAACGACAGCCACGTCTTGTCGAGCCCCCCGATCGCTGCCTCGATCTGCCGCGTCGTGTTCACCTGGATCGGCAGCGAGACCCGCACCGCGTCCCACTCGAGATCCAGCGCGGCGCGATCATCGCTGATCTCGGAGAAGAAGAACGCGAGGCGCTCGCGGCGCGGGGCGGCCTTGACCTGCACCTTGACGCGCGCGACGTCGAGCTCGGGCTCGTAGTCGCGCGCGCCGGCCATCACCGTCGCGCTCTTGTTCAGCATGAAGGTCCACGCCGCCTTGCCGGGCGTCGCCAGCAACCAGTACGTGCCCGCCGGCACCAGCTTGTCGCCGACGGTGACGTCGCGGCTGAACTTGATCTTCGCCGCGGGCTTCGAGCTGATGGTCCACGGACGATCGTACGGGACCAGGCCGCCCCAGATCTTGCGACCGCGCACGGCGGGCGTCTCGTACTCGATGCCGATCTCCGTGAGCCCGACCTGCTGCGTGAGCGTGGCCGCGGGCACCTGGCGCGGCAGCTCGATCTCGCCCGCCCGGGCGCGCTGCGGCGGCGTGAACGCGCCGCACAACGAAGCGCTCGTCAACGAAAGACGAAGCGACCAACGAATCCAACAACGAACCACGGGCGTCGCGCGCATGGGGGTAATCTCCCGACGGGAATCGCGCCCGAGATTACCGCCCGCGCTCTCGCACCCGCGTTCCGTTTGCGTGACGGAAGGCCGGGCAGGTTTTCAGGATCGTCACACGGGCCACGTCGGCGACGTTGTTATAACGACGGCCCTCGAACGAGCCCGCCCCGTGAAGCCAGCGCCTGCACTCCTCGTCGCGACGGGCTCGCTCCTCGTCGCATCGACGCTCCTCGGCTGCGGCAGCTCGGAGCGCCCCGCGACGTGGTCGTACATCTCGCCCGTGATCTTCCAGCCGAGCTGCGCCACCGCGAGCTGTCACAGCCCGGCCGCGGCGGCGGGCGGGCTCGACTTCTCCGATCCCGACAAGGGCTACTCGAGCCTGACGCGGCTCTGGGTGTGGATCGTCGATCGCAACGAGGAGGGCGCCGCCGGCTGCGAGCCGCACGGCGACACGACGGTGTGCGAGAAGGACTTTCGCCCGCTGATCACGCCCTACGATCCGGATCAGTCGCGGCTCGTGAACATGCTGCGCGCGCGCAACGCGCCACGCATGCCGCCCGATCGCCCGCTCGACGAGGCGGACATCCAGCTCGTCGAGCGCTGGATCCTGAACGGCGCGAAGAAGAGCGACTCGGACGCGGCGCCTCCGTCGGGCGGGTCGATCGACGCATCGGCGGACGCGGACGCGTCGATGGACGGAACGAACGACGGGGCCGACGCAGCGCTTGACGCCGCGGGAGACGGCGATGGCGCCACGGGCACGCCGCGTGACGGCGGGCTCGACGGCGACGCCACGACCGAGGCCGGCGGCTGATGCGCGCGCTTCGTCTTCTGCGGCTCACCGCCACGTTCGTCGTGATCCTCGGGGGCGCTCGCGCTGCCAACGCCTTCCCGCAGTACCAGTTCTCGACGGGCGTGAGCCGCTGCGATCAGTGCCACTTCGCGCCTGCGGGCGGCGGGCTCATCAACACCTTCGGCCGCGACGCCGTCGGCGACGACCTCACGACTTTCGGCGGCAACGGCGGCTTCCTGCACGGCGCCGCGCGCCTGCCGGTCTGGCTCGCGCTCGGCGGCGATTTCCGCGGAGCCTTCGCCTCGGAAGACGTCCAGGATCCGAACGGATCGAAGGCCGCGGCGTTCCCGATGCAGGCCGACGCGCAAGCGCGCTTGGTCTACGGTCCCCTCTCCTTCTACGGCGTCCTCGGCTTCCGCGGACAAGTGCGCTCCGACTCGGACGTCATCCCGCTGCAGAACTACCAGCCGATCACGGCGTCGCAGCTCGTCTCGCGCGAGCACTACTTCATGCTGCGCGCGAGCCCGCTGGGCGCGTACATCCGCGCCGGCCGCTTCTTCGCGCCTTTCGGCCTGCGGCTGGCCGAGCACTTCCTGTACGTGCGCCGCGATCTCGGGTTCAACACCCTCGAGGAGAGCTACAACCTGTCGAGCGGCTACGTCGCCGAGCGATGGGAGGTGCACGTCACGGCGTTCGCGCCCGACGTCCTGCGACACATGGGCAGCCGTGAAGGGGGCGTCGCCGGATACGGCGAGCTGCGCTTCGCCGACGTCGCCGCCGTCGCGCTGCAGGCCCGCGTCGCCGACGGCCCCGGCATGGTGCGCACGACGGGCGGCGCGCTGGGCAAGTGCTGGCTCGAGCCGCTGCGCACGCTGTTCTTCGCCGAGGCCGACCTCGTCCGACGCGACGTGGACGTCGCGGGCGCGAGCTACCAGTTCGTCGGCCTGGGCGGGCTCACGGTGCTGCCCGTTCGCGGCGTCATGGCCACGGTGCTGCAGGAGCACGAGCAGGTGGACCTGCGCGCGAGCGGCACGACCTATGACGCGACGGCCGCTCTGGTGAACTTCTTCCCGTACGCGCACTTCGAGGTGCAGGGCATGGCCCGCTTCGAGCTGCCCGGCGGCGGCCAGTGGGCCAAGACGTTCTTTCTGCAACTGCACTACTTCCTTTGAAGTCATGAGAAGCCAAACCCCAACAGGCCTCGCGCTGCTGCTCGCCTCGACGGGCGTGGCGTGCTCTTCGGCGCCCACCGTGCCGGAGCACCCGACCTGGGCGGACGTCGCGCCCATCCTGCGCGGCGAGTGCACGCACTGTCACGGCTCGACGGCGCGCGACACCGGCGGCGGCTATCGCCTCGACTTCTTCGACATGACGCCGGACGCGTGCGGTGACGCCGCGCGGGCGCTGGGGACGTCCACGCTGCTCGCGGCTGGCTCCGCCGGGCTGATCAAGATCGACGTCTCCGCAACGCCGAACGGCGATCGCCCGCGCATGCCACCGGCGCCTGCCCCCGATCTCTACGATTGGGAGACGCAGATGCTGCTGCGCTGGACGAGCGCGCCCTCGAAGGGGCCGCCGCCCGGCGGCAACCGCGCGCCGTTCATCAACGTCGGCACGTTGCCCGCCACGGTCTCGGGCCACCTCACGTTCACGGCGCTGATCGAGGATCCCGACGGCGAGCCCGTCGTGGGCATCATCCGCGCGGGCAACGTCGAGTTCGCAATGAACCGCAGCGGTACGTTCGCGGTCGACTTCGACACGTCGACGTGGCCCGTCGGCACGCAGCGCCTCAGCGCCACGTTGTGCGACGGCTGGGCGCCCGTGACCTACGATCTCGGGCCCGTGAAGATCACGCGCTGAGCGGGCGCTGCGCCGTCGCGCGGCGGCGCATGGCGCCCGCGGCGACCAGCAGCCCCGCGACGGCGCCCACGCCGATGAGCCCCCACCGCACCGCGCGGCGGCGGCGCATCGCGTCCGTCGCGCGCGTCATCGTGGCCAGACCGTCCGCGCCGACGCCCAAGGTCTTCGCGCGCTCGATGAGCTCGAGGGCGGCGCCGCGGTCGTGCCTCTCGACGGCGAGCGCCCACTGGAATGACACGGTCTTCGCATCGTTGGGCGCCAGGTTGCCGAGCGCGCGCGTGCACTTCTCGAGCGCCGGCCTGTCGTGAAAGCGCAGCGCGACCTCGCAGTGAAGGACCGACAGGTCGCTCGCGAAACCGACGTCCGCCTTCCCGTCGAGGTGCTCGAGGACGGCGTCGAGCTCGCTCTTCTCGCCGACCGGCAGCGGATCCGGCTGCATCAACACCAAGCTCACGAAGCGCGCGAAGTCGGCCACCACGGCGCCCCCTTTCGTCAGCGTCGTGCGGCACGCCTTCACGGCGTTCGGAAGATCGCCGGCCGCTTGCAGCGACTCGCACAGGCGCCGAGGCGCGATGGCCACGTCGGGCGCCGTCTTGGCGAGCGCCTCGTAGTAGCGGGCCGCGGCCGCGTGGTCGCCGCGCTTCGTCGCGCTTTCCGCGCGCGCCGTGAGGTCCTGAATGAAGTACCCGAACTGGAGGGGCTGCTGGGCCCGCGCCAAATCGTCGGGCACGCTGCTCTCGGGATCGGCGTCGTCGATCTGGAAGATGCTGAGATCGCCCTTGGGCTTCTCCGTCCCAGCCGAGGCGGTGCTCGGGCTCGCGACGAGCGCGCACACGATGACGATCGCCGCGACGACGGGCTGCGCGACGGCGGTGCGGCCGCCGCGCGACCGGCGCGCGCGGACCAGCGCATGCGCCAGCGTGCCGAGCACGAGAGCCACGAGGAGGCCGCGCGCGAGCCACACCAGGTTGGACACCCGCTCCGCCGGCTCGATCAGGGCCGCGATCGTGACCGCGTGGTCGGGCGCGATGCGACGGAGATCTGCGAGGCACGCGGAGAGCACGTCGGCGCTGCCGATGCGGCGCGCGATGTCACAGCGAGCCAGGTAGCCCCACGGCAGCGTGGGCTCCTTGCGAAGCGCGGCGTCGGCCAGCATCGACGCCGTCGAGAGGTCGTCGAGCGTCACCCTTCGACTGGGCGCCAGCATCGACGCCACCTCGTTGCGAAAATCCTCGGGCTGACCGAGGAACAGCAGCGCCTGGTGGCAGGCCTCTCGACTGCTGACAGCACTTCGAGGATCGGCGCTCTCGCGCTCCAGCGCACGCTCGCAGGCGTCCCGCGCGACGGCGCCCACGCTGGCGGCACGCACCGGCGAAGCGCTGAACGCCGTGCCGCAACAAGCCGCGAACAGCAGTGCACCCAGGTGCATCGTTCGACGAGTGATGCTCGAGCTCATGGGCCCGTGCTTATAGCGGCCGGCGGTGTCGACCGTGTGACGGTTGGGTTAACAGCCAGTCGCGAATCGGATCGCCGAGATGTTGAAAACCGGTCACCGAAGATCGTCCCCAGCCCGTGCTACGAGTCCCGCATCGCGCAAGGTCGAGCCCTTCTCGCGCCGCGACGGAGACACGTGAGCCCACAACACAGCACGCCCGCGATCTTTCGTTTCGCCGTTGCCGCGGCGCTGGCCCTCGTTGCCTGCGGGGATCCCAGCGGCCAGTTCGTTCCGCTGCGCGGCGGCCCGGGATCGATCATGTCGGCGACGACGGGCGACGCGGGCATCGACGCGGCGGGGGGGCGCCCCGACGCCGGATCGCCCACGGATGTTCGCAAGACGGATGGCGGCGGTGGTAGGGACGCGCCCGCGACCGCGGGGCGTGACGGCGGCACGGGTCAAGGGGGAGCGAGCGGCATGGCGGGCACGACGGGGACCTCCGAAATGAGCGGCACGACGGGGATGTCCGGCGTGAGCGGCACGGGCGGCCCGCAGGAAGATGCCTGTGCGGCGTGCGAGCGCGCGAAGTGCAGCAAGCCGCGCGGCATGGCGTCGAACGGCGACTTCTATGCCCTGGAGTACGCGGCGTACTCGGTCTGCTTTCTCGGCGCGGGCTTTCCGGCGAAGGACGTCGATCCGTCCGTGTGCCCCGCCGACACGAGCCAGGGCCCCACGGCCGTCAGCCCGCCAGCGGCGGGATCCCCGAAGGCAAAGCTTTGCCGCGATCTCATCGACTGCGTGCACGAGACCAAGTGCGACAAGGACGACCAGGTCCAGTGCTACTGCGGCGCCGGAGTGAGCTCGGCGCAGTGCCTCAACCCCCAAAACAAGCCGAGCGGCGCATGCCAGAAGCAAGTCGAGGCGGCCGCAGAGTCCATCGAGGTGACCGGTGAGGGCGGCGTCACCAACAACTGGAACAATCTCTGCCTCGCCATCGGCGCGGCGTTCGAGTTCCTGGCCGACTGCGACGTGAACTGCTGTTCGCAGGAGTGCCGAGGCAAACCCAACGAGGGTGACACGGGATACTGC
>DASZUD010000073.1:0-20736 GCA_035548155.1 Polyangia bacterium | reverse complement strand
GCCAGAACGGCACGACCCCCAGGAGGCGTTGGTCCGCGTCGAGGACGTAGGCGTAGAGCAGCGAGTGCCGGCGCTCGCGCAGCTGCTGGCGCAGGTAGCGCACGGCCTCGTCGACGGTCATGTCGGCGCGGAGCCGCGCGTAGCGTGGATCCATGAGGCCGCCCGCGCGATCCTCGGCGTGCGCCAGGAGCGCGCTGACCTCGCGGCGGGTCGCGTCGTCGAGAAGCGCGAGCAGGTTGGCCCGCTCGTCACCTCTTTCCTCGCCCGCCGCGCGGATGACGTCGGCGGCGTCGTCGGGCGGCAACACCCGGATCCACGTGCGCCGCTCCGCCGCCGGCATCCCGGCCAGGAGCTCCGCCTGATCGGCGGCCCCGAGCGCGAGGAAGAAGTCGCCGGCGTGCTCGCGCTGCAGCAGGCGAAACGCCAGCGCGCGATCGGCCTTCGACAACAGCGGCCACGTGTCCCGGACCTCGAGCTCGGTGATCTCGGGGTTGGTATCGGACGCCTGCTCCTCGACCGCCTCGGCCATGCCCAGACATGATGCATACTCCGGGCTCGGCGCGCCATGACCCGACCCATCGACTGGGGCCGTCGCAATTTGCGGCTGCTCACCGTGTTCGGCCCGGTGCTCGTGCTCACGGGCGCGGCCGGGCTCGTGTTGCCGCCCTCGGCGTCGCTGATGAGCGGCGCCCTGCCCTACGACGTGTTCCACCTCGCCTTCGGCGCGCTGGCGCTCGCGATCGTCCGCGCGCGCTCGACGCGCGGCGCCGCCCGCTTCAACCTCGGGTTCGGCGCCGTCGATCTCTACCAGGCGGCGGCCGGCGTGCTGGGGATCTTCCCGGCGGGCCTCTTCGCGCTGCGGCCCGCCGACCACGTCGTACACGTCGTGATCGGCGCGCTGCTGGTGAGCTTCGGCCTGCGCGGGCTCGCGTCCGGCTCAGAAGGTCAGCTCGAACACGTGACGCCCCCAGGGCGGTAGGTCCAGGTACAGGCCCCCGCTCGTCAGCGTCGAGCCATCGCGCTCGTACGTCACGTCGCCGAGCAGATCGGTCAGGAAGACCGGCCGTCCTATGAGCTCGGGCACGTCGATCGGCACGTAGCACTGCCCTTGCGTGCCGCCGTAGTTCACCACCGTGAGGACGCGACGGTCGTTGCGCTCCCAGAGCCCGGTGACGAAGTTGTCCGAGGTCGGGTTGCCGTCCCACGCGGCCCTCACCGGGAGGTTGCGCCAGCGCCCCTCATGCAGCTCGGGCCGCCGCAGCGTCGCGAGCAGCCGCTCGTAGAACGCCCCCAGCTCGTCGTCGCGCGTCTCGGCGAGGCGCCGCCCCAGGTGATTCGACGCACGCGCGCGCCGTCCCTCGAGCTGCCCTTCGTGGAAAAAGCGCATGCCCGGCACGAAGAACGTGATGACCGCAGCCGCCATGTGGCGCGCGTTCGGCTGAAACGCCGACGCCGCGCGCGGCTCGTCGTGGTTCTCGAGGAAGCGCAGCGAGTGATCCTGGAAGTCGGGCGCCGCGTTCAGGTGCTCACGGGCCGCGCGTGCCTGCCCCGCCTCGAGCCGATCGTAGAGCCGCTTGTCGTAGGTGTAGCTGAAGCCGGCCTGCTGCAGCTCCCACTCCATGTCCCAATACACCTCGGCCACGAACACGAAGTCGGGCCGGCGACGCGTGACGCGCGAGATGGCCCCCGTCCAGAACGGCTCGTCGTGCGGCGGCGAGCCGTCGCGCGGCAGCGCGCGATCGCCCCACGTCCGCTGGAAGATCTGCGGCTGCACCAGCATGGCCATGTCGCAGCGCACGCCATCGCACCGCTCGGACACGCGCCCGAGCTCGCCCATCATCGCCTCGCGCAGGCCCGCGTGCCGGTAGTTCAGCTGCACGGCGTCCGGCCACCCCGGGAAGTACGGGTCGCGGCCGAAGGCCAGCACGCGCGGGCCGCGCGCGGTCTGAAACCGTCCCCAGTTCTGCGGCTCGCGCGCGACGTCCTCGTCGGTGCCCTCGATGAAGTACTCGGGGTGCTCGGACACCCACGCGTGATCAGGCGCGACGTGGTTCGGCACGAAGTCGAGCAAGAGGCGCAGGCCGCGCCGGCCCAGGCGATCCCGGAACCGGCCCAGCGCCGCGTCGCCGCCGAAGTCGCGGTTCACCTCGTAGCGCTGGACCGCGAACGGCGACCCGACGACGTCCTCGTCTCGCCAGTCCGGCAGATCCTTCGCGTACGAATCGCGCAGCGAGGGCCGCGTGCGCGAGATCTCGCGCCCCGCGGGCCCCGTCTGCCACACCCCCAGCGGCCATACCCACTCGAACCCCCGCCCCGCGATCTGGTCGAGATAGGCGTCCGAGACGTCGTCGAGCGTGGCCGGCCGGCCGAGCGATCGGCCGATCTCGCCCAGGATCACGCGCGTGTTGATCTGGTACAGCGCTGGGTATCGCATGTCAGCCTCCGTGCGCCGGCACGCCGTGCGGGACGTTCATGTGATGCAGTCTCGCACGGAGGTCGTCGGCCTCGAGGATCTGCTCGGCCGAGTTCCGCGCGAAGAACGTCATCAACGGCGCCACCAGGCCGGTCCAGCCGGTCTGATGGCTCGCGCCGATGCCCGCGCCGTTGTCTCCGTGAAAGTACTCGTAGAAGAGCACGTGATCGCGCCACAGCGGATCGTCCTGGAACTTCTTGGCGCCGCCGTGGACGGGCCGGTGACCGTACTCGTTCAGCGTGAAGATCCGCGCCAGGCGGAACGTGAGATCCTTCGCGACCTCGTAGAGGTTGAGCCAGCGCCCCGAGCCGGTCGGGCACTCCACCTTCCAGTCCGGACCGTAGTACGCGAAGTAGTTCACGAGCGCGCGGATGATGAGCGCGTTGACGGGCATCCAGATCGGCCCACGCCAGTTCGAGTTGCCGCCGAACATGCCGGTGTCGGACTCGGCGGGCAAGTAGCTGACCGAGAACTTCTGGCCGCTCACCCAAAATTCATAGGGTGCGCTGCGGTGCTGCGCCGAGAGCGAGCGGACGCCGAACGGGCTCAGGAATTGGTTCTCGTCCAGCATGTGCCCGAGGACGCGCCGCAGCCGGTCCTCGCCCAGGATCGCGAGCAGGCGGCGGTCACGAAAGCCCGGCTTGCGCGGGTCGTGCATGTTCGCGACCAGCTGCGGGCGGTGCTCGACGAACCACGCCGCGCGCGCGACGACGTCCGGCGCCGTCTGGCGCGCGAGCCCCGTCATGACGGTACCGGCCGTCAGCGGCAAGAGCCCCACCATCGACTTCACCTTGAGGCGCGTGCCCCCGCCGTCGGGCAGGCGCAGCACGTCGTAGAAGAAGCCGTCCTCCTCGTCCCACATCGGCACGTTGCCGCCGATGTGGGTCATGGCCGCGGCGATCCAGATGAAGTGCTCGAAGAACTTGAGCCCCATCTCGGCGTACGTCGGATCCTCGACGGCCAGCTCGACGGCGATCTGCAGCATCATCTGCGAGTAGAACGCCATCCACGCCGTACCGTCCGCCTGCTCGAGGTGGCCGCCCGTCGGCAGCGGCGCGCTGCGATCGAACACGCCGATGTTGTCCAGGCCGAGGAACCCGCCCTCGAAGACGTTGCGGCCGTTGCGATCCTTTCGGTTCACCCACCACGTGAAGTTCAAGAGCAGCTTGTGGAACGCCTGCTTGAGGAAGCTCACGTCGGGCACGCCGGTGCGCTGCGCGTCGATCTGATAGAGCAGGTAGGTCGCCCACGCGTGGACCGGCGGGTTGACGTCGCCGAAGTTCCACTCGTAGGCGGGCACCTGGCCGTTCGGGTGCAGATAGCGCTCTTGTAGCAGCAGCAAGAGCTGCTTCTTCGCGAAGTCGGGGTCGACCTGCCCCAGCGGGATGGCGTGGAACGCCAGGTCCCACGCCGCGTACCACGGGTACTCCCATTTGTCGGGCATCGAGATGACGTCGCCGTTCACCATGTGGTGCCAGTCGGAGTTCCGCGGCGCCTGGCGGCCGTCGAAGAACGGGTCGAGGCCGCGCTGCTGCAACCACGACGCGACGTCGTAGTCGTAGTACTGCTTGCTCCACAGCATGCCGGACAGCGCCTGGCGCGAAACGTAGCGCTCGTCGGGCGAGAGGTTCTGCGGGATCGCGTCGCTGTAGAACTCGTCGGCCTCACCGCGGCGCGCCGACATGACGTGGGTGAAGCTCTCGCCCAGCGGATCCGCGCCCATCGACTGAGGCGGCTTGTCCGACAGCCGCATCCGCAACGTCACTCCGCTCTTCGCCTCGATCTTCAAGATCTGATGCGCCGCCGCCTTCGTGCCCCGCCGCTCCGGGTTCACGGCGTCGTGATTGTCGTGGACGACGTAGAAGTCGAACGCGTCCTTGTAGTACTTCGCGCTCGTCTTCGTGTTCGGGAATCGAAAGGCGTTCGTGTCGTTGTCCGTGAAGAGCAGCTTGGCGTCGGCGGCCGCGTAGAAGTAGCGCGTGCCCAGCAGCGGGTGCTCGGCCGCGAGCACCGACGTCTGGCCGTAGCCGTTCCCCTCCGTGAGCAACGGGCGGGGCCCTTCGGGCTCGCCCGCCCACGTGTTGCGGAACCACAACGTGGGCAGCACGTGGATCGTCGCGGCCTCAGGCCCGCGGTTCTCGATCTTGACCTCGATGAGCACGTCCTCGGGCGAGGCCTTCGCGTACTCGACGAACACGTCGAAGTAGCGGTCCTCCTCGAAGATGCCCGTGTCGAGCAGCTCGTACTCGAGGTCTTGTCGGGAGCGGCGCCGGTTCTCGTCGAGGAGCTGCTGATACGGGTACGCCGCCTGCGGGTACTTGTAGAGGTACCTCATGTACGAGTGCGTCGGCGTGCTGTCGAGGTAGAAGTAGTACTCCTTCACGTCCTCGCCGTGGTTGCCCTCGCTGTTCGTGAGCCCGAAGAGGCGCTCCTTGAGGATCGGATCCTTGCCGTTCCAGAGCGCCAGCGAGAAGCACAGCAGCTGCCGATCGTCCGAGATCCCCGCGAGGCCGTCCTCGCCCCAGCGGTAGGCGCGCGAGCGGGCCTGATCGTGGCTCAGGTAATTCCAAGCGTCCCCGCCCGGGCTCTCGTCCTCGCGCACAGTTCCCCACTGCCGCTCACTGAGGTAGGGCCCCCACTTCCGCCAGGGCGTTCCCTCGACGCGCGCCTCGAGCAGCCGGTTCTTTTCTTCGTTCGCCATCGGTTCCTCCGTCGGCGAAAAGAGTGAGTGCGCGCCCCCGGGGCGAAAGACGGAGGGCCGCGCGCCGCGGCGAATACGGCCCATCCGCACCCACCCGCAATTCGCGAATCGCACCTACCCCTACGATTGAAAGTGGCCGGCACCAACACCACCATCACAAGCAGGGGGGCGGAGGTGGGACGCGGAGTTTTGTCCGAGGACCAGCGCGCGCGGGTGCTCGTCGTCGACGACGACTCCGATCTCGCGGAGGCGTACCGGCACGTGCTCGAGCTCGCGGGCTATGACGTCGCGACCGCCCTCTCGGGCGAGGCTGCGCTGGCCTCGGCGCGCGACACGCGCCCCGAGGTCGTGGTCACCGACATCTCGATGCCGGAGATGGACGGCTTCGAGTTGATCCAGCGCTTGCAGGCGCTGCTGGAGGGCGACAGGCCACCCGTCGTGGTGTGCTCGGCGTTCGACGTCACGGAGCGGGAGGCGCTGGCCCGCGGCGCGCAGCTGTTCTTGAAGAAGCCGGCCAGCGCCGACACGCTGATTCACTCGATCGAGGCGCTGCGCCAGGGGCACGAACCGGACGACGCGGCGCTGGAAGCGGAGCGGGCGCACGTGCAGCACGAGCGCCTCTCGAACCTGCGCGACTCGGCCGTCCGCATCGCGGAGATCGATCGCGCGGAGGTCGCGCGCGAGGCGCAGCCTTGGCTCGAGTGGCTGCGCGTGTACTTCGACAGCGGCAGCGCCGGCATGTTCTTCCTCGACGGTGCGGCCGTGCGTCCCGCGGTCGCCGTCGGACCGCACCTCGCCAAGCGCGGCGAGCCGCGGCTGCTCAACGCCACGCTGGCCGCCGGGATCACGACGGGAACCTCGCTGGTGATCGGCGACATGGTCACGCACCCGGCGTTCCGCCAGGTGCTCGGCCCGCGCAGCGAGATCGCCTCGTTCGTCGGCGTGCCGCTCGAGACCACCGATCGCATCCGCGTGGGCGCGCTCTGCCTCGCCGACGGACGCGCCGACCGCTTCGACGCCGACTCGCTGATCATCCTCGAGCTGCTCGGTCGTGGAGGCGTCTGGGCCTTCTTCGAGAAGGGCGTCGCGACGTCACGCGAGGCGCGGCGGTCGGCGCCGCTGCTGCAGAGAAGAATGTTCGCGATGCTCCTCGAAAAGGAGCTCCGGCTCGCGCGGCGCGCGCAGCAGGCGATCGAGCTCTGCGTCGCCACCCTCGCACCGGGCACCTCGCCGCTCGCGTGCGCCGAGGATCTCTGGCGCGCCGGCGCTCGCGAGCGCCTCGCGATCGGGGGCATGGGCCCGGGCCGCATCGCGTGGTTCGTGCGCGCGGGCGCCAAGGAGGCGCGCGATCACTTGGCCGCGAGCCTCAAGCACGCGCGCGCGCACGGGTTGGTGAACGCGGCGGGCGTCGCGGGCGTCTTGCCTGCGACGAAGCTGTCGCAGGAAGCGCTCATCGAGCTGGCTGAAGGCGCGTTGTCGGTCGCGGAGGCGACCAAGATGGGACCGAGACCGAGGGTGGAACGAATCGTCGTACGAACGGACTCTGGCAGGTACTTTGCATGACAAAAACAACAATGCGGATCTTCATCATTGATGGGCAGGTCGTTTTCAGGGAGGGACTCAAAGCAATACTGGGCTCTTGTCACGATTGTGAGCTCGCGGGCGAAGCGGATTCGATCGACGCGGCGTTACCGCTCGTGCACATGGCGCGTCCGGACGTCCTCGTCGTGGACATCGCCCTCTCGGGGGAGGACCTTCGAAACGCCATCCGGAGGATGAAACAAGCGGCGCCGGAGACCGAGATCGCCCTCCTGACGTCGCACCCGCTCGCGCAGTCTTTGATCGATGCAGTCGCGACCGGCGCGCGGGGCTACATCCTGAAATCCGAGTCCGGCGACTCGATCGTCAACGGGCTGCGGAGGATCGCCCGGGCCCAGCACTACGTGAGCCCGAGCCTGGAGCACATCTTCACGCGGTTGCGGCAAGCGCGCTTCCCGGCCACCGTGCTCGACGTCTTGTCACCGCGCGAGCGCCACGTGTTTCGACTCGTGACCGAAGGGCTGGACGCAGCGGGGATCGCGGCCAAGTTCGGCGTCTCGCGAAAGACGATCGAGACGCACAAGTGCCGCATCCTGAAGAAGTTCGGCCTCGACAACACGGCGGCCCTCGTCCGCTTCGCCGCCCTTCAAGGCCTCATGAGCGCGACGCCCGCCCAGCAACCCGCCGGCTGGGCATGAACGCGCGTGGGAGGGGCCTCGGCGGCCCCTCCCATGGATCGACTCGATGGCCGTGGCTCGAGCTCGGCGGATGGCCGCCGGCGATCACGCGATCGTGAAGTCGCCGGGCTTCCACCCTCCGTCGAACGCGGCGGCTTCGGGCGCGTAGACGCGCAGGTACGCGAACCATCCGCGGCCGGGGAGCGTCTGAATCCAGTGGTGTGCGGGACCTTCTTCGGGCGGCGCAGGCCCGAAGGAGAGAGTGATCTCGGCGTCCGCGTGCTTGCTCGTCTCGACGAGCTCGTGGTGCGATCGCAAGGCGGCCCTGCCCTGGTCCGTCTGGATCTGGCTGCGCGTCTCGGCGTCGTACACGGTGACGGACCAGAAGAGCCGCGTGGGTACGGGCCGCGGCACGCGGAGGGCGTACGAGCGCCCACCGTCGAGGTACGTCCCCGAACGATCGTGCGTGCCGAGCCACGACGCGACCGCTGCGCCCGCGTCCCGCCGAAAGACCGCAGGCGACGCGCCCGTCGAGTGATAGAACCACTTGTCGCGAGCTTCTAGGTCGAGATGGCCGTCGATCATGAAGTCGCCGCCTTCATGGCGCAGGGCCGCCCACTCCCACCTCCGATCGCGCCAGGCGATGCGATCCGGCCGGCGATCGGCGAAGGACTGTGCGCACATCTCGGCCTTGCCCAGCTGCGCCGCCTCCTCGAGGAGACGCTTGAGGCGCGCGTCGGGCGAAAACGGCCTGCCCTTCGCGATCCCGAGCGCCGCCAGCTCGCCGTAGTACGCGCCATACCCGTCGAACGCCGGCTCGCTGTCGACCACCGCGTGCAGCACCCTCCAGTACTCGAGCCCGCTCTCCCACGCGCGCGGCGTGGTGTCGTGAGCGGGCGCCGTGACGTCGAGCCAGCGAGGCTCTGCCCAATCGGCCGGAGGGACGAGCGGCCGAACTCGGATCGCCCTCGTCAGGTCCAAGGCAGCCTTGACGTCTTGCCGGCCTTGGAAGAACGAGCGGACGGTCAGGAGCGCGCGCATCGACGATGAACGGCTCACGTGAAATCCGCTCGGCACCTCGCTGCCCGAATCAGGCGCCAGCACGAGATGCTTCCCGCCCCGCCCGGCGTCCGGACCGTAGAGGCCCAGGTCGGCGATCCAGCGCTGATGCACGTCGGTCGCCACGACCACGAGCGGTCCGGGCGGGACCTCGACGACGACGGGTGACGACGTGAGATCGAGCGGCGCGAGGCCGATGGGCGCGTCCGAGTCGTAGGTGAAGCCGACGTGCTTCGGCTGCGCCTCGAACAACGCGAACACACCGTTCGCACGCGCGCCCACCTTGGCCGCGCCGGCGAGGATCGCCATGCCCGATACCGTCGGGTAGAAGAAGCGATAGGCTTGGACGGCCCGATCCAAATCGGTCGCGTCATAAGTGCGCGCGAGGTTCTCGGGCCGCGGGTAGCCCCGGGCCGAAACGCGTCGCGTGGGATGCCGAACCTTCTCGCGAATCGGGTGGGGGTGCATGGCCGGTTCCGAAACGGTGAGACTCCCGAGCCGTCCGCCCAATCGCGGCGCGCGCGAATGCGGAACGTCCCGACAGCGGCGCCCCGCGCCGGCGAGTCACAGGGGGAAGATGGTCTTCCAGTCGCTCTTCATGCTCCCGATCGTCCAGCCCTCGCTGCGCGCGCGCTCCAGTGACTCTTCGGCGCCCGCGTCGTAGGCGAACTCGCGCTCCTCGTCGTCGTGGCGAAGGAGCAAGCCGAACGACGGGCGCGGCGGCCGCGAGCAGAAGTGGAGCATCGGGATGTCGCCGTCGGAGTTCCCTGCGGCGAACACGGGGCGGCGGCCCGTCGCCGACCAGATCTGCGCGGGCTTGCCCGCCGCCTCGTCGAAGATCCCGAGGTCGGGCGTGCGGATGAGATGCGCCACCGACGTGCCATCCATGTAGCGCAGCTCGACGGAGCGACCGATCACGCGCTCGGGCGGCACGCCAAAGAGATCCCAGGTCGCGGGCCGCATGAAGTCCTGGCCGCCGCCCGTCACGATGTAGCTCGTGAAGCCGTGCGCCGTGAGCGCGGCGATGAGCTCGACCATCGGCTGGTAGACGCAGCGGCGGTACGGACGGTTCAGCCGCGGGTGATCGGCCGTTCCCAGGAAGCGCCCCGCCGATTGGCCGAACTCCTCGATGCTCGTCCCCGCGTACGCTTGCAGCAGCCCTGCCGCCATCACGCGCAGGTCGCTGTCGTCGCCGGAATGGTGCTTCTCGATGACGCCGCCCAGCCAGCGGTAGTCCTTCTCGATGATCGCCTTCCACGGGTGCCGCTCGCGCAGCGCCGGATCGTGCTCGCCCATCCTGCCTGCCTGCTCGAGCAGAAAGTCCGCGAGCGCGGGGACCGGCTTTTCGCACCAGAGCGTGCCGTCGTCGTCGAAGACGGCCACACGCTCCTCGACGGGCACGAAGTCGCGCGAGCCCTTCTCGGTGACGCGCGCGAGGAACTCGAGGATCGCCGCCTTCGTCGGGCCGTCGTTCCAGGACGGCAGCAGCGCGGGAGAAGGTGACGGCGCCGGCGACGGCGTCGACGAGGGCACGGGCAAGATCTCGTTCATCTCAACCTCTCAACCGCGCGGGCGGCACTTGAAAACGTGCCCACCTGCCTGCGGCCCACAACGTCGGGTGCATCCTCGATTGGCCGCCCCCGACGCGAGCCGGGCCTCGAGGGGTCGCGACCGAAGGTCGCGCGCGGTGGTGGCAGGGCGTGAAGGCCCCGACGTGAGCCCGTTGCCGTCGGGCGGACGGGCTCCTACCGTGGCGGCGTCACGACCGTATACGTCACCGTCGTGCCCGAGTACGCCGGCCGGTACCACGTGCTGCCGCATCGCTGGTAGGCGACCTCACCAATCCGCACGGCCGTGCATGACGGCGGCAAGGAATAGACGACCGTTCCCACGGCTGCAGCGGTGACGGCTGCGCCGCCGGCGACCCCGACCGGGCGCACGACGGGACGCGCGGGCGGGTGATACACCGGCCGATAGGCGACCGACGTGCGAACCACGGCCGCGGCGCGCGCGGCCGGCGCGAACGTGCCGATCGAAGCGACACAGACGACGAACGCGATGGCGCTCCCGATCATTCGTGAGATGGCGTGGCGCATGTGACGAGGCTCCGTTTCAACGGCCCAGGGGAGCCGGTGGCATCTGGGGTGGCCTGCCCGGCGCGGACGTCCCGGCGGCCCCCGAGACGTCGAACTCGATCCGCTGCGCGTGCGGCGGCGGCGTGAACGTGAACGCCGATGCGTCGATGCGCGGCACCAGGTTCCAGCTCAGGACGGCCACGTGCTGCGGCTCGGCCTGCTCCGCCGTCGTCGTGATCACCAGCTTGCGCGGCAGAGGCTGCGGGCCCTCTTGCACCCACAGCTCCCAATCGACGTCCGCCTGATGAAACGCGTAGTGCGCGCACATGGTCGACTTCACCATGCTCCACCCCACCATCGTCGCCCTCTGGATCGCGGCCAACTGGGCCTCGTCGGTGCCGAGGCGGAAGAGATCGGCCAGCGGTAAGTCGACGCCATAGCGCTGCTCGAGGACGTCGACCAGACCGGCGATCGTGGGCGGCGCCGCGAACGAAGCGTAGTAGCCCACGGTCGGCTGGTACACGGTGAACGTCGTGCCGTCGTAGAACATCTCCTTCGTTCCGCGATCGGCCGAGACCTCGACGCGCATGCGGTTCGGGCGTTGCACCTTGAGGTCGACTGTCCCCGAGTACTGAACCTTCTGCCCCGACGGAAGGAACCCATCCGTCGTGAGCTCACCTTGCACCCACATCGTCTGCTGCTCGCGCAAGAACGCTCCCATCCTCCTGAGCGCCGCGATCGCGCCGGGGTCCACCGCGCTCTGAGTGGCGTCCGCGGAGACGGCCCGCTGCGGCGCCGAGATCGACAGGGCCAAGATCGCGACAGAGCCCAAGGTGGCTCGCCGAAGCAGCGTTCTCTTCTTGTCCATGCGCGCCTCCGCCGGTGTCGTCTTCAAGTTGGGTCGCGTCCGCACGTCCCGATCATCAGGGACACCCGGAAATCGGACGTCAGCCCCCGAAGTCCCAACGTGGAGCTCGCACATCGCGTTTGGACCTGTCGGGGAGTGCCTCAAACGAATCGGCGCGCGCCAGCTCCGCCCGAAAGTTGTTGAGCCGCTCGCGAGATTGGGCGACTCTCCCGCCGGGGGGGCCAGTGGAGTGCGAGGATGAACACGACGAAGACCGCGGGCGCCGGGAGTGAGGGAGGACGCAAAGAAGGTGCACGCAGCGACGGTGCTCGTTTCAGCGTGAACGGCGAAGGGCTCGCTCCACGCGAGAGAGCGCGAACCGCGACCGAGGCGCGCGGCGGCCGCGGCGGCGAGAAGGTCGTCGGCGCCGGCCGGGTCGCGGCGGCGAGGGTCGGCACGAGGGGCCGACGGATCCGCAGCCTGATCACGGTCCTCGAGCACGAGCTCCGCACACCGCTCGCCACCTCGCTCATCCAGCTCAGCGCCGCGGAGACCGCGCTCGACTCGTCGGAGCCGCAGGCTGTGCGCGCGTCGATCGAGGGCGCCGCGCGCCAGATCCGAACGTTGTCGACGATCATTCGCCGCGTCGTTCAGATCGAGAACGACGAGCCGCTGGACCTCTATCCGCAGCGCATCGATCTCGCCCAGCTCGTGCTGGACTTCGTGGACCGGCGGACGATCGGCGCGCGTGGCTCGTCGCTCATCGAGGTCAGGGCGCAAAAGGGGCTCGTCGGCGACTGGGACGCCGCGGCCGTCGAGCAGATCCTCGAGAACCTGCTGTCGAACGCGCTCAAGTTCGGCGAGGGGCGCCCCGTCCTGCTCACCGTCGCGGCCACGAGGGGCGGCGCTCGCCTCTGCGTGAAGGACACGGGCGCCGGGATCGACGCCAAAGATCGCGAAAGGATCTTCGGGCGCTTCGCGCGCGGCTCGTCGACGAACGGCATCGCCGGCATGGGCGTGGGCCTGTGGGTGGTCCAGCACCTCGTCCGAGCGCACGGCGGCCGCGTGCTCCTGCGCAGCCGCCCCGGCAAGGGCACGATCGTCGAGATCGCGCTGCCCCAGCTCGTGTTTTATCCGGCCTCGGCCTCGGCCTCGCGCTCGATCGACACCGCCTCGGGCGGCGCCAACGTCTTGGTCCTGCGCGATTCGAACGGCCCCATGCGCAGCAGCCCGTGCTCGGCGGCGAAGCGCACGAGATCGCCGACGTTGTGACACCCGAGCTTGCGGTACACGCGATAGACGTGCGTCTCGACCGTCTTGCGCGAGATGCAATACTCGCGCGCCGTCTCCGCGATGCTGCGCCCCGAAGCGATGAGCTGGAAGATCTCCCGCTCGCGTACCGAGAGGCCGTCGAGGGCATCCGCCGGACCGCCCCCTCCGCCCTCGACGACCGGCGCGAGCGACGGCGACAAGTAGCGCGATCCGCTGGCCGCGGCCTTGAGCGCCGCGCGCAGGACGTCGACCGAATCCGTCTTCGTGACGTACGCGGAGGCGCCCGCCTCCATGACGTCGAGGACGTCGCGCGGCCGGTCGTGCACGGTGAACACGACCACGCCGAGCTTCGGCACGCGGCGCTTCACCTCGCGCGTCGCCGCGACGCCGTCCATGCCGGGCAGGACGAGGTCCATGATGACGACGTCGAGCCCCAGCGTCTCGATGTCGCGAAACGCTTCGCGGGCGGAGGCCGCCTCGCCGACGATCACGATCTCCGGGTCCGCCGCGAGCGTCTGCCGCAGGCCCGCCCGCACGATAGGCTCGTCATCCACGATGTAAACGCGCATGTCTCCTCGCCCCTTCCAGCGACGCGGCGTTGACGTTTCCGTCCGCACCCGCCCCCCAGAAGCACATGGAGCCAGTTTCACCGCCGGTCAAGGTGCAACGTGGCTGATGGGCGAATCGCCCGCGTCGCGCGTCACGCCGGCGACTGCGTCGTCGGCAGCTCGACGGTGAAGAGCGCGCCGCAGTTGGGCTCGCTCTCGACGCTGATCTGTCCCCCGTGAGCGCGCACGATCTCGGCGACGATGTAGAGCCCGAGGCCCACGCCGCGGAAGTGGAGATTGCGGTGAAGGCGCCGGAACGGGTGAAACAGCAGCCCGAGATCCCCGGGCGCGATGCCGACGCCGTAGTCCCGCACGGCGAAGCGCGCCAACTCGGGCCGCACGCGCTCGACGGTGATCTCGACGGGGCGTCCGCGACCGTACTTGAGCGCGTTCGACAGGAGGTTCGTCACGACCTGATCGAGACGAGATCGGTCCCAGTGGCCGACGACGGCGTCGGTCGCGTGCACGGTCACCGACGCCTTCGACGCGTCGATCTCGGGCTCGAAGCGCGCGACAATCTGCCGCGTCAGCAGCGCCAGATCCACGTCCTCGCGCTCGAGCTCCAGCCGCCGGCCCGAGCTCAACCTCGAGACGTCGAGCAGCTCTTCGATCATGGCGTTGATGCGCATCGCCTGCCGCTCGGCCAGCTGCAGGCGGCGCACGGCGCCCTCGTTCGGCGCGGCGGCCCGGGCCGCCTGCAGCGTGAGCAGCAATCCCGCCAGCGGCGTCCGCAGCTCGTGGGAAGCGATGCCGAAGAGCTCGTCGCGCGCCTGCACGGCCTCGTCCGCCTGCGCGTGCGCCGCCCGCTCTGCCTCGAGCAGCCGCTCGCGCTCCCGCGCACGATCCTCCTCCTGGGTCACGTCGACGGCGACGCCGACGACGCCGATGATCCTGCTGCTGTCGTCGCGCAGCGGCTCGAGGCGCACGTCGTAGGTGCGGCCGCGCCACGCCTCGCGCAAGGTCACGGTCTGACCGTCGAGGGCCGTGCGGTGCGCGTCGACGAGCGGCCGCGCCTCCGGGGCGTGGAAGTACTCCTCGATCGAGAGGCCGATGAGCGTCCCTTTGGGCGAAAGGCCCAGCGCCGAGAGGCTGCGCCCGATCCCGCTCGTGAAGCGGAGCTCCCGATCCAACGTGTACACCACGACGGGCGCCTGCTCGGCGACGATCTGCCAGCGCCGATCGACCGGGAGCAGCGCCCGCTCGATCGTCTTGCGCTCGGTGACGTCGAGCATGAGGCCGACGACCTCCCTCGAGTCCTCCCCCGCTTCAGCGACGGCGCGCAGGGTCGTTCGGCACCAGCGCTCGCTGCCGTCGGCGCGCCGCACGCGATGAGCGATCGTGCGTTCCCCGCCGCCGGCGGCCACCGCGGCGATGGCCGCGATCACCTCTTGCCGCTCTTCGTCCACGAGGTGCCGCTCGAAGAAGTCCGTCCGTCCCAGCCAGCGCTCGGGCGACTCGCCGAGGAGCGCCTCCGCCGCTCCGCCCACGAACGCCAGCCGGCGGTCGGCGCCGCGCGCCTGCCAGATGACGGCATCGATCGTCCCGATCAGATCCACGATGCGCTTGCACTCGGTGATGTCGGTCGCGAACGCGAGCGCGCCCTCGACACCGCGCAGGCCGTGCACGGGGACGTACTTCACCGAGAGCCAGCCGCCGTCGACGTTGACCACCGCGGCGAACGACTCTCCCCGCAGCACGCGCCTCGTGTTCTCGGTGATCCAGTGGCAAGGCCAATCACCCTCCAGCATCGAGCGTCCCACCGTGCGAGCCGGGTCCACGCCGATCCGCTCGAGCCCCTTTCCCTGCGCCATCGTCACGACGCCTTCGCCGTCGAGCACGAAGGCAGCGAGCGGCGCGTGCCGAAGAATGTCGCGCAGCGCGAGCTCCTCCGACACCTGCACACGCTCGCCCACCTCATCGGTCAGGTCGAGCATGTGGGCCAGCAATCGCCCGGGCTCCGGATGGTCCGGCAGTCGGCTCACCGACGTGCGGAACGAGCGCGTCCGACCCTCGCGGCAACGCAGCACGTGACGCGCCGAGCGCCGGTGGCCGTCGCTGGCGACCGCCTGGCAGAGATCCGCGATGCGGGGCCAGTCCTCGGGATCGAACAGCCGGCGCCACCCTTCGGGAGTTTCGCTCCAATGCGCGCCGGCGCCGTCGCCCGCGAGCTCGTGCGCGGCCGCGCTCACGAACGTGGGCCGGAGCGTGCCCACCTCCAGGCACACGACGGCGCCGTCGACGTGATCGAGTATCGATTCGCCGGACTTCATGGAGTGTGGGCGACCCCGAACGTGTGAGCGGCGTCGAGGAATGACAACGCCCGCGTCCCGCGTGTGACCCGAATACAGCGCCCACGGACACCGTCGGAGACGCCACCGCGCGGGGGCGATGAGCGCGCGTGTCGGCGTCGGCCACCGATGTAAAGAACGCTCGCCGGCACGACACCACCGCATTGACAAACGCTGCGTGCGGCCGCGTGTTCCCGTCAGAACCGCAGGTAGAAGAGAAAGTCGCCGCGCCAGATCTTCGTCGTGGGCGCGTCCTTGTAAGACGTCGACCAGCGGCTGCCTTCGCCGCCGAATCCGATGGTCTTCGTCACGTCCCACAGGACGTTGAAGAAGGCTTCCTGGTTCAGGCTGCGGCTCCCGTCGCCCAGGTCCTTGCCGCTCCAGGGCGCCAGATCCGCGTCGTTCGGATCGTCGCGGCCGTAGCCGATCGTCGCGCGCCACCGATCGCTGAGGCCCTGCTGGGCCTCGAGCCAGAGCCCCTTTGCGCGGATCGACTGCAGCGTCGTGGTGTTGATCGACTGAAAGATCCCGGCGGCGAAGTCGCCGAGCATGCGGCCCTGGAAGACGCGGCCCTTGATCAGCGTACGTGTCGGCAGCCAGAGCCGGAGATCGCCCGCGACAGACCAGGTCTCGAGGGTGACCTCTTCGAGCGTCGAGAGCACCCCCACGCGGCGCTGGCCCCAGTGGCCCGAGACGCCGATCTCGAACGGCCGCTCCCAGGGCTTGTCCGAGCGGCCGAAGGCGAAGGCGACACGACCTTGAACGTCGGGCACGCCCCCTTGACGGCCAGCGAGGTCGGCGGCGAGGTCGAACGTCTGGAGCGGCCGGTTGACCGACACTTGGACGACGGCCTGCATGCGGCTGCCCACCGGCACCCGCGCGTCGACGCGCAGCTGCGGATCGACGTACCCGAGCGCGCCGGGGACATATCCGGCGGGGTAGCTGTTGATCGTATCGGGCACGACGGGGAGGATCACCTCCGGGTACTGCCCGACGATCACCTTCCAACGCTCGAACTCGAGCTGCATGTGCACGTCATAGAACTGCGGCAGCAGCGAGTTCGGTGTCACGAGGGGCTGCGGCGAGCGCAGGTTGACGTCCATAGCCCCTGTGATCGTGGCCGAGCCGAACGAGAGCCCCGACATCTTGAAGCCCACGACGGTGTTCGACGGCGACACGAAGAACTGCGGGCGCGAGACCTTCTCTGGCAGCCCGTAGTAGGCGAAGCTGCCCGGGAACAGCGTGCCGTCGTTGAAACAGAGGTTGACGATGAACGCGCCCCGGAGCTGCGCCTTGAGCTCGCCGTGCAACATGGGGCGCTGCCGCTGACCGGGCGGCGGCGCTGGCTCGCGCGGCGGCGCGGGCGCGATGATGATCGGGACGGGCTGGCGGTCGCGAGCGCGGGGAGCCGCGCCGGCGTCGCCCTGCGCCGCGCCCGCATCGACCGCGGGCGCTCCGCCGTCGGCGTCCGCCGCGTCATTCACGCCGCCGTCGAACGGGGCCGCACGAACCGGCGCGGCCGCGAGCACGAGCGCCGTGATCGCGACCGCTCCAGCGACGAACGGCCGGTCCGGCATGCCGCCGAACACTGCAGCGAGCTGCGCGCGGGGACAACGCGCCCCGAGACAATCAGGAGGCGCCGTACTCGAGCGTCAGGCGTGGCCCTCGCGCGCGAGCGCCGCTTCGATCGCCGCCTCCAAGGACGCGTAGTCGAACGCGCCCTCGTACGCGGCTCCGTTGACGAAGAACGCTGGCGTGCCCGGCACGCCGCTGCGCACGCCGCTCATGAAGTCCTCGCGCACGCGCGGCGCGTACGAGCGCGACGCGACGTCGCGCTGCCAGCGCGGCAGATCCACGCCCGCCTCGGCCGCGTACCCCGCGAGATCGCCCGCGCCCAGCGCCCGCTGGTGCTCGTAGAGCTCGTCGTGCATCTGCCAGAACTTTCCCTGCGCGCCCGCCGCCTCGGCGGCTTCGGCCGCGAGCTCGGCGTTCGGATGGACTTCGGTGAGCGGGAAGTTGCGGAAGACGAACCGCACCCTCGGACCGAAGCGCCTCTGGAGCGCCTTGACCACCGAGTACGCCATGCCGCAGAAGGGGCACTCGTAGTCGCCGTACTCGAGGAGCGTCACGGGCGCATCGGCGCGCCCCTCGACGTGATCGCGGGCGGTCACGGCCAACTTCAGCTCGGATGACATGCTCACGGGCCTTTCTGTTTCGAAGGTTGCTGCCCCCTCAGATCCTCGAGCGCGGCGAGGATGCCGTCCGCTCCGGGGTTGATGCCCATCGGCGAGACGTAGCTCCAGACGATCTTCCCGTCACCGTCGAGGACGAACAGCGCCCGCTCGCTCTCCCCGGTGTCGTCGTGATACACGCCGTAGCGGCGCGACACCTCGCCCTTCGGGTGCGAGTCGGCGAGCAGCGGGAAGTGCAGGTGCCGAGACCTCGCGAACTCGCGGTGGGACCAAGGGCCGTCGACGGAGATGCCGACGATGTTCGCGCCCAGCCGGCGAAACTCGGGCAGAAGCTCGTTGTAGAGGACCAGCTGGTCGCCGCACACCGGGCTGAAGTCGGCCGGGTAGAAGGCGAGGATCAGCGGCGCGCCGCGCAGCTCGGACAGCTTGACGCGCTGGTCGGGCGTCGCGAGCAGCGAGAACTCCGGCGCGGTCGTACCGGCGGGCAAGGGTGTCGCGGGCATGAAGCGCTCTCCTTCAGCGGAAACGCGAGGCGCGAGCGAGGCGACGTGAACCGGCGCCTCGCTCGCGATTCGACGCCGATCGCCGCCCAGCGGGGCGACGACCGGTCATTCGCCGGCTACGGCTTCATTTTCGGCGAAGCCGGCGACGCGGGCTGGATGGCCGCGGCCCACGCCTCGGTGTAGGTCAGCTGGACGACCTGGCCGGGGCGCAGCTCCGGGAGGCGCTGCTGAGCCTCGGGGCTCGACACCGTCACCGTGTTCGTCTTGCCGCGCGGCCCCTTGAAGGTGACCTTGTTCGCGCGCGGATCGACGGAGACGATCTCGGCCGAGACCTTCACCTGGCGCGCCTTGCCGCCCACGCCGGACGCCATGCGCTGCGCCGCCGTGCTCTCGGACATGGTCGGCTTGCTCCCCTTCGGCAGCAGCGCGATCGCGATCGCCTCGTGATAGTCGATGTCGATCTTGTCGCCGACCTTCAGCGTGTCGTAGGCCTTCACTTCCTGGGGCACGTCGACCGTCTTGGTCTCGCCCTGCTCGTTCTGCAGCGTCACCGTGCGCGCCGTTCGATCGATCCCCGTGACGGTGACCGTCTCGTGCGTCGTCTGCGACATCGCCTCGTCGCCCATCGGGCTCGGCTGCTGTTGCTGCGGCTGCGGCTGCTCCGCGCTCGCAGTGAACGCGAACGCCAGCGCCCCGAGGCCGATGAAGGAGATGAAACCGAGCTTCTTCTTGGTCGAGTGAATCATGATGACCACCTCGACCTACAACGTAGAGCCAGGCGACGGGTCCGGCCCCGTGGGGGCGGGACTGAAACCGATGGCGGCCGTCACCGCCGGTTCTCTCTCGTGAAGCGGCGGTGACTCGCAAGGCGCCGTTCGTTACGCGCCACGCGCGCCCACGACGAGGACGGGCCTGGGCGAGCGGCGCGTGACCTCCTCGGCCACCGATCCGAGCACCGCGCGCTTCAGCCCCGACCGCCCGCGCGACCCCATCGCGACCACGTCGACGTCCAGTCGTTCGGCGGCGGCGAGGATGGCCTCGGCGACCGATCTTCCCTCGAGCACGGAGACGCTGGTGGTGATGCCCGCCGACTCGGCCTCGGGCGGCACGAGCGCGCGCAGGCGCGCCAGGGCGGCGCCGCGCTCGTCCTCGGAGAGAGTGGGGCCGGGCGCCGCCTCGGGCACGCCCGGCGGCGACAGCGCGTGAACCGTACAGAGCTCGACGTGACCGCCGCCGGCGGCCAAGAGCCCGTACGCCGGCAAGATCGCCTCGCGGGAGGCATCGGAGAAGTCAGTGGGCACGAGGATCGAATTCGTGCGCGGCAACTCGCGCGTGGGAGCGACGGCGCTGGCCGGCACACAGAAGATGGGAGCCGACGCGGCCCGCAAGACCGCGGCCGGCGCCACCACCGCCCAGCGCGCCGAGCGCCGTCGCGGCACGCCGATGACCATGGCGTCGACGCCGAGCCGCGCGGCCTCGGCGGACAGCGACTCGGCCGCGTCGTGCGCGGCGACCTCGAGCCGCAAGGGAGGGACGTGCCCGAGCGCCGCCTGCGCATCGCGCCGCACGTCGCGCTCGACCAGCTGAACGAGCTCCGGGCCGCGCGGCTGTCCACCCCAGGGGTCGTCGAGGCCGTAACGGAGCGCCGCCTCGGCGGGCCAGTAGACGTGCACGATCGTCAGCTCGCACGCGCGCGTGGCTTGAAAGGCGCGCGCCCAGGCGAAGGCCGCGCGGCTGGCGGCGGACCCGTCGCTCGCCAGCGCCAGCCGAAGCGGCGCCCCACCCGCCCAGCGCTCGAGCTCGGGCGCCCCCTCGCCCGTGACCAGCACCGGACACTCCGCGGCGCGGATGACGTTCTCGGCGACGCTGCCGAGGAAAAGGCGCGCCGCGCCCTTGCGGCCGTGCGTGCCGATGACGGCCAGCTCGGGACGCGCCGAGGCGATGGCGTCGCGGATCATCTGGGAGGGGCTGCCCAGCCACACGCGCTGCTCCACCACGAGGCCCTCTTCTTCGAGCGGCCGCACCTCGCGCGCGAGCCGCGCCTCCGCGGCGGCCAAGAGGTCGCCCTCCCAGCCGCTCAGGCCCACCGGAATTGCCGTGGCGTCCACGGGCGGTCTTTCGACGGCGTGAGCGACCAACAACGGCGCGGACCGTTGACGCGCGAGCGCGGCGCCGAGGCGCAGCGCCGCCTCGGAGCAGGGCGAGAAGTCAGTCGCGACGAGGATGCTCATGCATCGGCTCACTGCGAGCTGCGTGCCAGCGCGAGGCCCACCGATCCCTTCGCGCCTCGGCAAATCGATCGCGGGCGCGAGCGCCGCACGCAGAACGTGCGACCTACCGGGGCAACGGCGCCGCTACCAGGTATCCCGCCGGGGCGAGCGCGGTGGCGAGCATCACGTCGTTGATGTCGGCGTGCTCGCGCCACGTTCGGGCCTGGCGATGCCGCGGATCGCGCCAGAACTCGCGGATCGCCGTCCCCAGCGACGCGTGGCGGAGGATCTC
>DASZUD010000072.1:0-6531 GCA_035548155.1 Polyangia bacterium | reverse complement strand
AGGCCCTCGACGTAGTCGATCTCCGTGCCGACGAGGTACATGAGGCTCATCTCGTCGCAGATGAGCTTGACGCCCTTCACGTCGAAGGGGCGGTCCGTCTCCTGCGCCTGGTCGAAGTAGAGGTCGTAGGAGAAGCCGGAGCAGCCGCCGCCTTGCACCTTGAGGCGCAGCGCGTAGGTGTCCTCGATGTTCTCCTCGGCGCGAATCTCGCGCACCTTCTCGGCGGCCTTGTCGGACAGCGCGACGAGGGGAGCCTCTTCCGAGGCGGACTGGACCGGGGCGTTCTGGGTATCGACCGGCGTGACAGACATCGAATCTCCTTGTTCCAAAAGTATAGTCGAAGCGCCCCGCGGCGCCAACGGCAGGAAGCCTGCTGGACGAACCCGACCTTACCACCCAGCCAGGCCGTACAGGAGGTCGGATGCTCGGCGCGTGGCGTCGTTACAAACTCTTTGCGTTCGGGGTCCGGCGGCCCGCCTTGCGGCGGTGGGCCTTTCCGTACAAGAATGCTCGACCCCTCGCGGGAAAGTGTCACCCCGGGGCGACATCGACATCGTAAGTCATCCCGGCTCCACGCAAAGGGCCGGTAGCAGGAGTGAGCGGAAAATGAGCTTCCAGAAGGTTCTCAAGGACGTGAAGGGCAAGATTCGCGAGACCGACGTCGCGGCGGTCCGCAAGGTCGTCGAGGCCGCGAAGGGCCAGTCGGGCGACGGGAACGGGCACGGCCCGATCCTCATCGACGTCCGCGAGAAGGACGAGTGGCTCGAGGGCAACATCCCGGGCGCGCGCTGGATCCCGCGCGGGTTCCTCGAGCAGCGCATCGAGGACCAGGTCCCCGAGAGGTCGGCCGAGATCGTCCTTTACTGCGCGGGCGGCACGCGCTCGGCGCTGGCGGCGCGCTCGCTCGAGGAGCTCGGCTACACCAACGTCAAGTCGATGGCCGGCGGGTTCACGGCGTGGAAGCGCGCGGGCCTGAACTTCGAGCGCCCGTTCGTGATGACGCAGGAGCAGTCGATCCGGTACTCGCGTCACACGATGCTGCCCGAGATGGGCGAGGCGGGGCAGATCAAGCTGCTGAAGTCGAAGGTGCTGTGCCTCGGCGCGGGCGGCCTCGGTTCGCCGGCGGGCCTCTACCTCGCGGCCGCGGGCGTCGGCACGATCGGGTTCGTCGACGACGACACGGTCGACTCTTCGAATCTGCAGCGGCAGATCATCCACGCGATGGATCGGGTGGGGCTGCCCAAGGTCGAGTCGGCCAAGCAGGCCATCGCCAAGCTGAACCCCGACGTGAAGGTCATCGGCCACCAGACGCGGCTCGACTCGAGCAACGTGCTGGACATCATCAAAGACTACGACCTCATCGTCGACGGCGCCGACAACTTCCCGACGCGCTACCTGCTGAACGACGCGTGCCTCAAGCTGGGCAAGCCGATCGTCCACGGCAGCATTTACCGCTTCGAGGGACAGGTCACGTCGTTCGTCCCGGGCAAGGGCTGCTACCGCTGCTCGTTCCCCGAGCCGCCGCCGCCCGACATGGCGCCCTCGTGCCAGGAGGCCGGTGTGCTCGGCGTGCTGTGCGGCGTGATCGGCTCGCTGCAGGTCACCGAGGCCGTCAAGCTCTTGCTCGGCGTCGGCAAGCCGCTGTCGGATCGCACGCTGTTCTTCGACGCGCTCGGCCTCAAGTTCCGCGAGTTCAAGCGGCACAAAGTGGCGACGTGCCCGACCTGCGGCGAGGGCATCAAGCCCGAGAACATCGAGCTCATCGACTACCAGGCGTTCTGCAACGTCCACGCGTAGCGAGTGCTTCTGAGCGGTGGCGGCGCTCAGTGTCTGCGGAGCCTGTCGTTCTCGGCGTTCCAGTGCCCATTGCTCTCGGCGGCCTTCCGTCTCGCCGCCGCGATCTCGAGCAGCGGGCGCAGCTCTTCGTCTGACGGACGCTCGGCCAAGGTGCGCTGGAGGTCACAGCCCTGGACGTAGCCTGCGAGCACGGCACGATCGTGCTCGTAGTCATCGACGACGGTCGTGTGCACCTGGCTGGGCGGCAGCTCGACGCCACGAAACGTCTCCGCAAAGGACGGCTTCTTCAGCGGGACGCCGCTGACTTCGATCGTGATGGTGCCGACGTATGCGCACCGGGCGGTCGAGGGAGGCAGCTTGAGAGCCACCGGCATCGTCCACAGGACGTGGTCCCCGACCAGCTTCAGCGTCTCCACGATCATCGCTTCGAAATAGACGGGACGCTGCTGCTTGGCTCGAAACGCGAAGACACCTCCTTCGGGCCCGAAGGGGGGCTTGAGGCCGCGCCTGGCGTCGCGCGGCGGCTGGAGCTGCTGGTAGTCGTACGTGAACCTGGGCCAGGAGGCCACGTACGGCTCCGGCAGCAGCTTCGAAAGACCGCCGTTCGCGAATCGAAGCTGGCCGATGACCACGCGCTCGTCGGGCGCGAGCTCGGCCACGTTCGTGGCGCCGGGGAAGAGAACGGGTGCGGACGCGCACCCGGCGATGACGGTGGCCAAGGTCGCTGCCAGCCTGGCGGTTCTCAGGCCGCCGGGCGTCCCTCGCGCGTTCATGCGCCGATGGTCTTATGGGAGGACGCGTCGGTCCAGATCACGTCTGCCGTCAAGGGCTCGCGCGCCGGAGCGCTCGGTCGAGCGCTTCGACGAGCTCGGCGGATCGGTAGGGCTTGGGGAGGGTGGCGTCCCAGCGCTGGCTCGCCTCCTCGGGCGCGTAGCCGGAGGAGGCCACGAGACGAATGCCGGGGCAGTCCCGGCGAAGGTCGTCGGCGATCTCGGCGCCGCCCAGGCCGCCGACGATCGTGAGGTCGAGGACGGCCACCTGGAACGGGTGAAGCTCGGCGGCCGCGTGCCGAGCGAGCGCGAGCGCCTCCTGTCCGTCGCGAGCGGCTTGGACCTCGAAGCCGAGCCGGGTGAGGTGCCGCTCGGCGATGCGGCGGACGGCCTCGTCGTCGTCGAGCACGAGCGCGCGTCCCGAAAACTGCGACCTCGCCGCCTCGTCGCGCGCCGCGCTCGCGAGCTCGCGCCGGCTCGCGGGCAGCTCGACGGTGAACGTCGAGCCCTGGCCGGGCGCCGACCGCGCGGAGATTCTGCCGCCATGGCGGTAGACGATGGAGTGGCTCACGGCGAGGCCGAGCCCGGTACCGCCGGCACGACCGCTGAAGAACGGCTCGAATATTCGCGGGAGATCCTCGGGCGCGATGCCGCGACCAGCGTCGGCGATCTCGATGAGGATCCACTCTCCGTCGCCATTTCGAACGCGCCGCCCGCGCACGGTGAGCGTGGCGCCGCTCGGGCTCGCCTGGCAGGCGTTGAGGACGAGGTTCTGCACCACCTGGCCGATCTGGCCGAGGTCCACCTCGACGACGCCGAGCGGCTCTTCGATGTCGAACGTGACGCGCACGCTCGAGCCGCGCGCGGTGAACGTCGAGACCTCGCGAACCAGGCTGCCCAGCTCCGCCGGCGCGCCGAGGGACGGCGCGCCGCCGCGCGAAAACGTGAGGAGCTGCGTCACCAGCTTCTGGGCGCGCTCGGCGCCGCCGAGCGCCGTCCAGAGGAGCTCGGCGATCTCCGCGTTCCCCGCCTCGTTCGCGAGGGTGCGCGCCAGATCGACGTTCCCGACGATGCCGGTCAGCAGGTTGTTGAAGTCGTGGGCGATGCCGCCCGCCAGCGTGCCCAAGCTCTCGAGCTGCTGCCCGCGGCGCGCCTGGGCCTCGAGCTCGCGCTCGCGCTCGGCGGCGATTTGCTGAGCCATCGCGAGTCCGAGGCTCGTGGCGAGCGTCGCCAACAGCCCGCGCTCGTTCGCGCCCAGCCCCGTCCCGCGCGGATACACGAGGTTGAACGAGCCGAGCACCTCGCCGCCGTGCAGGACGGGCACGCACGCGCCCGACGTGTACTCGTTCGCAGAGAGCGCCGCGCGCGTCTCGGGCTCGATGCGGTCGTCGTTCGCGATGTCGTCCGTCGTGAGCATCTCGCGGCGCTCGGCGGCGAGCCCCGTCAGGCTGCCGCGCGCCGGCAGCCGGGGCGGAAACGCGGACTCGTCGAACCCGCGCTGCGCGAGGATCGCGAAGCCGCTCTCCGCCGGCTGATATCGCCAGACGACCAGCGAAGGGAAGCGCGTGTAGGCGGCGATGGCGTCCACGAACCGCTGGGCGACCTCGTTCAAGGTTCGCGCGGGCGTCACGTCATGCACGACCTTCAGCACCGTCTGGAGCACACGCGCCCGCGCCAGCAGCTCGCCCGCGGGCAAGGCCGCGAGGTCCACGTCCTCGGTCGAGCGTTCTGACGGCATCCGCCCGATCAATTGTGGGCCCGAGCGTCCGGCGGCGCCGCCGAGACGCTCTCCAAATCCGCGGCCGTCGGGGGCGGCCCGACGGATCGGCCGCCCGTGCGTTTCGAGGCGCGGGGGAGCGGGCGACGTTCAGCGCGGCGCTTCGCCCACGACGTGTACCGTGCGCGTCGGGTACGCGAAGGACGCGCCGGCGCGCTCGACCACCCCCATGAACCCCAGGATGATCTCCTGGCGAATGCCTTGGAACTCGCCCCAGTCACGCGTCGTGAACCAAGCCATGATCTCGATGTCCAGCGACGAGGCCGCGAGCGCCGACAGCTTGACCACCACGGCGTCGGGCCAGATCTTCGGGTGGGCCCGCAGCGTCGACTCGAGCCCGCTCAGCACGCGCCGCATCTGGTCCTCGGTCGTCGCGTAGGTGAGGCCGACCGTGCAGGCGAGCCGGAGCCGGTCGCGCGCCGCGAAGGTCTCGATGCGCATCTCGGCGAGCTTGCCGTTCGGGATCGCCACCAGCGTGCGATCGAGGGTGCGGATGCGCGTCGACCGGAGGCCGATGCCCTCGACCGTGCCCAGGACCTCGTCGATCTTCACGAAGTCGCCCTCTTGAAACGGCTGGTCCACGGCCAGCGCGAACGCGCCGAAGACGTGCTCCAGCGTCTTCTGCGCGCCGAGCGCCAGCGCCAGGCCGCCGATGCCGAGGCCCGCGATGAGGCTGCCCACGGGATAGCCCGCGACCGAGAGCAGCGTCACGACGGCGACGATGACGACGCCAATCTTCAGCGCCTTGCGCCCGAGCCCGATGATCGACTTCGACGCGACGTGCTTGGCCGCCCAGCCGGAGGACGACACGAAGTGATCGGCGACGTCGATCGAGCGCAGCAGGCTCCAGAACAGCGCCGTGACGAACGTCACCTGCAGCACGCGGCGCGCCGTCGCCTCGGCGAACGGCTGCAGGTCCAGCGCCGAGAGGCCCGCGTAGGCGGCCACCAGCGTCCAGCCGACCGTCAGCGGTCCGCGCAGGCGCGCGACGAACTGGTCGTCCCAGGAGGTGGCGCGGCGCGCGAGGCGGCGCAGCACGCGGCGCGTGATCCAGCCGAGCGCGGCGCCGGCCGCGATCGATGCCAAGGCCCAGATTGCGACCTCGAGCGCGCCCAGCGTGCCGAAGGCGCGCCAGCGGTCGAAGAGGGTTGGCGTGCGCATGCCCGGGAAGACCATACTGCCCTTCGGCGGCACGTGCGAAGCCCCCTTCGCGGGCCGCGGGACTGTTATCCCCAAGGGGGCGAATTCGTTGTATGAGTTGGCGCCAAGATGTTTGAAGGGTTCGCGTTCGCGGCAGGAAAAGGCAGCGCTCCGGAGTCCGAGGAGCGGAACTTCGCGCTGGGGGTGGCTGGGTTTCGGTACGGGGATCTCTACGAGCCGGAGAAGCTCGCGCAGCTGGACGCGAAGTTCCGGGTCGAGCTGGCCTCCGCCGACGCCGAGCTGGCCAGGAAGTTCGAGGCCTACCGCGCGGGCGAGACGCTGACGCCGCCGGCCGAGTCCGAGTTGCTGATCGCGGTGGCGCGGCCCCTGGGCAAGTTCGTCGCTCGGCTGTTCCGCGTCGAGAAGGAGCACCAGGCGCTGCTGGATCGGGCCGCGCGCGAGGACGTCATCTTCCGGATGAAGACGTTCATCGCCCGCCGTGCCATCAAGAAGTATCCCGAGACGGCGCTGCCGCCCGAGGGCGCCGAGAAGCTGCGCGACGACCTGCGCGCGCTGTGCGCCTCGGCGTTCGCCGAATTGGTGGTCGCCGCTGACGACGAGCTGACGTTCGCGACGGTGCTGGCCGTGTTGCTGGCGCAAGAGAACGCCGAGAAAGAGAAGGGCGCGGCGATCTCCGAGGAGCTCGCGAAGCGCATCGACGCGTTCGAGCGCTGGGCCGCCGTGCACCGCTTCGAGCCCTCGGGCAGGAAGGCCGTCAAGGGCTGGGTCTCGTTCCACGTCCCGCACGCCGTCGATCACCACGATCTGGTGCCGCTGCGCCGGCCCGACGAGAAGCTGCCGAACCTGACCGACGGCCCGCTGGAGCACCGCCGGCGCCGCGACGGCTTCGGGATCACCGACACGCGCATGTCGCCGCGCGAGGTCGCGAACGAATCCGACTACTGCATGTACTGCCACGAGCGCGAGAAGGACTCGTGCAGCAAGGGCATGCACGACAAGCACGGCGCGCTGAAGAAGAACCCGCTG
>DASZUD010000071.1:0-33964 GCA_035548155.1 Polyangia bacterium | reverse complement strand
CGCCGCGAGCGGAGGCGGCGCCGGCGCGCGCCGGCCGACGCCGACGAGGCGCGCCCCCGCGGCCGCGAAGCCGACGACGGCGAACGCCGCCGCGAGCGCCAGCCAGACGGCGACGTGGCGTCGGGCGTCGCCCGCGAGCCGCCGGAGCAGCCAGGCCCGCGTCATCGGTGCGCCTCGATCCGGACGATGGGATCGCTCGCGCGCCGCCCGCCCGACCCGATGACGCCCACCGGGCCGCCGCCCGCGAGCACGCGCCCGCCTTCCAGGCGCACGCGCCGGCCGCCTGCGCGCACGACGGCCGTCGCGAACGCGCCGTCGGGCGACGTGCACAGGACGGCGCCGCCCACCTCGGTGGCGCCCAGGATCGCGGACAGCACGCCGCCCGCGTCGCTGGCGGCCAGGCTGGCCGACGGATCGTCGAGCACGAGCAGCGGCGGTGCGCCCGCGAGCGCGCGCGCGAGCGCGACCAAGCTGCGCTCGGCAGCCGACAGCGACTCGGGCGTGCGTGGGCCCGCGCCCCCGACGCCTGCGCGCGCCAGCGCCCGAACCGCCAGCTCGCGCGCCTGCGCTGGCTCGAAGCCGCGTGCGCCGGCGGCGAGCATGACGTTCTCGAGCGCCGTCAGGCGCGGCAAGAGCGGCAGGTCGGCCGAATGGAACCCGATGTTCCGCCGGACGTACGGCAACGAAGCGTCTTGCAGGGGCGCCACGTCGCGATCGCCGATCCAGACCTCGCCCGCGTCGGGCCGCCGCAGCACGCCGGCGACGCGGGCCAGCGAAGACTTGCCCGAGGCGCGCTGCCCCTCGACGACGACCAGCTCGCCCGCGCGCACCTGCAGACTGACCTCGTCGAGGACGACGCGCCCCGAGACGCGCAAAGAGACGCCCAGCAAACGCAGCACGGTCCGATGCTACCGGCGGGGCGGCGAACCTCCAATTTTCGCCCCTTTGCGCCCGACACGGAGGCGCGTTCGCGGGCATCGAAAGTGGAGGAGGCTGGTCGCGAAATGGCGCGACTCGCCGCGGTAATTGGCCATACACATATGGCCACTGCATGTATTGCATTTACTTTCCGCTGGTCGGCGTGGATAATCTTTCTTCGCCCTCCAACGCGTCGAAACCGGTCGGCAATTCGATCAGTTTCCACAGGTTCTCCACCGCGTTATCAACACTATAAGTGGGGGGTGGTGGGATAAAAAGCACAATCCCTTGTGTGCTTTTGTTGCTTTCGTCCTACCGGCGTGATTAAACGCTACCCGCAACGACGTCGCGACGACGTCCACGGGGCCGAAAGGAAAGTTCGGAAGGGGCGGACGGCGAGGCGGCAAGCGGGGGGTTCGTAGACCCTGCACAAAGTTTCAGTAGTATTTTGGGAAAGCATCTTTCGCAGCATTTTGGGGGAGGACATTTCATGCTCGAAAAGCACGACGTCCGTAGAGCTCGCAATGGTCAGAACGGCAAAGACTCGGCCAAGGATTCGAAGGTGGCCCGCGCGCTGACGAACAGCGGCGCGACGCTGAAGTCCGTGGTCAAGCAGCCCGCCACCGCGCGCGCGGGCTTGCAGATCCGCCGCTACTTCACGAAGCCCGGCGACGACGGCTTCACGAACGTCGATTGGGAGCTCCGCACGGCCGCCATCACCGGCGAGAACGGCAAGTCGGTGTTCGAGCAGCGTGACGTCGAGGTGCCCAAGAGCTGGACGCAGACGGCGACGAACGTCGTCGTGCAGAAGTACTTCCGCGGAACGGTCGGCACCCCCCAGCGCGAGCGTTCCGTGCGTCAGCTGATCTCCCGCGTGGCCGACACGATCACGAACTGGGGCCGCAAGGACGGCTTCTTCGTGGACGACGAGTCGGCGCGCGTGTTCAACGCCGAGCTCAAGCACCTCTTGGTCGAGCAGAAGATGGCCTTCAACTCGCCCGTGTGGTTCAACGTCGGCAGCGAGGCCGAGCCGCAGTGCTCGGCGTGCTTCATCAACTCCGTCGAGGACACCATGGAATCGATCCTGGGTCTCGCGAAGACGGAGGGCATGCTCTTCAAGTACGGCTCGGGCACGGGCACCAACCTCTCGCCGATCCGCTCCTCGAAGGAGCTGCTCAACGGCGGCGGCACGGCGTCCGGCCCCGTCAGCTTCATGCGTGGCTTCGACGCCTTCGCCGGCGTCATCAAGTCGGGCGGCAAGACCCGCCGCGCGGCCAAGATGGTCATCCTCAACGTCGATCACCCCGACGTCGAGGAGTTCATCTGGTGCAAGAGCAAAGAGGAGAAGAAGGCGTGGTCGCTCATCGACGCGGGCTATGACGGCTCGTTCGACGGCGAGGCGTACAAGTCGGTCTTCTTCCAGAACTCGAACAACTCGGTGCGCGTCACCGACGACTTCATGGAGGCGGTGCAGAAGGACCGCGAGTTCTCGACGCGCTCGGTGCGGGACGGCTCGCCCGTCGAGACGAAGAAGGCGCGCGAGATCTGGCGCGCGATCGCCGAGGCGGCCTGGGAGTGCGGCGACCCGGGCCTGCAGTACGACACGACGATCAACGCGTGGCACACGTCGGCCAACACGGCGCGCATCAACGCGTCGAACCCGTGCAGCGAGTACATGTACCTCGATGACTCGGCCTGCAACCTGGCCTCGCTGAACCTGCGCAAGTTCGTGACGCCGACCACCGGCGAGTTCGACGTCGAGTCGTTCCGCAAGGCCGTCGAGCTCACGATCACGGCGCAGGAGATCATCGTCGGCAACGCGAAGTACCCGACGGAGAAGATCGCCGAGAACTCGCACAAGTTCCGCCCGCTCGGCCTCGGCTACGCCAACCTGGGCGCGCTGCTGATGTCGCGCGGCCTGCCCTACGACAGCAAGGAGGCGCGCGCGTACGCTGGCGCCATCACGGCGATCATGACGGGCTGGGCGTACCGCACGAGCGCGGCGATCTCGCGCGACGTCACGGGCCCGTTCGAGGGTTACGCCGTCAACGAGGAGCCGTTCCTCGGCGTCATGAAGAAGCACCGCGCGCAGGTCGACAAGATCGACTCGCGCTACGTGCCCGAGGACATGATGAGCGCGGCGCGCGGGTCGTGGGACGACGCCATCGCCGTCGGCAAGGAGCACGGCTTCCGCAACGGCCAGGCCACGGTGCTCGCGCCGACGGGCACGATCGGCTTCATGATGGACTGCGACACGACGGGCATCGAGCCCGACATCGCGCTCATCAAGTACAAGCGCCTCGTGGGCGGCGGCATGATCAAGATCGTCAACAACACCATGAGCGAGGCGCTGGCCAAGCTCGGGTACAGCGACGACCAGATCAAGGCCATCGTCGACTACGTGCACACGGAGGAGACGATTGAAGGCGCGCCGGGCCTGAAGGACGAGCACCTCGCGGTGTTCGACTGCGCCTTCCGCGCGGCCAACGGCACGCGCTCGATCGACTACATGGGCCACATCCGCATGATGGCGGCGGCGCAGCCGTTCATCTCGGGCGCCATCTCGAAGACGGTCAACCTGCCCTCCGACGCGACGGTGGAGGACGTGCAGGACGCCTACTTCGAATCGTGGAAGCAGGGCCTGAAGGCGGTCGCGATCTACCGCGACGGCTGCAAGCGCACGCAGCCGCTCTCGACGAGCAAGACCGACCCGGGCCTGGTCAAGGGCGGCGCCGCGACGGCGGCCATCGCCGAGGTCCCGGTGAAGAACGGCCCGCCGGCGGCGGTGCGGCGCAAGCTGCCCGACGAGCGGCAGTCGCTCACCCACAAGTTCTCGATCGCGGGGCACGAGGGCTACATCCACGTGGGGCTCTACGAGACGGGCGAGCCGGGCGAGATCTTCGTGAAGATGGCCAAGGAGGGCTCGACGATCTCGGGCCTCATGGACAGCTTCGCGACGGCCATCTCGCTGGCGCTGCAGCACGGCGTGCCGCTGCGCCTGCTGGTCGACAAGTTCTCGCGCACGCGCTTCGAGCCCTACGGGTTCACGGAGAACCCCGAGATCCCGCGCGCGAGCTCGATCATGGACTACCTCTTCCGGTACCTCGGCTCGAAGTTCGTGAAGCGCGAGCACGAGGCCGAGGCCGAGCAGACGGCGGTCGCCGCGCCGGAGATCGAGCGCGTCGCCGAGGTGGTCGCGCAGGGTCACAAGGTGGAGGTGATCGACGCCACCGCGCTCAAGAACGGCAACGGGCACGCGAACGGCAACGGCCACGTCGGCAACGGCAACTACAGCTTCATCGCCCGCACCGACGCGCCCACCTGCCCCGAGTGCGGCTCGATCATGATCCCCAACGGCAGCTGCCACAAGTGCGTGAACTGCGGGACGACCTCCGGTTGCTCGTAATCGACTGACCGGCGCTTCCGCGCTGGTTTCGAAGTAGTTCCGTACGATCCAATTCGGCCCGGCGCGTGGTGAACGCGACCGGGCCGAAGTCTTTTCAGCGCGACGGGCGCGGCGGCAGCGACGTGAAGAAGTGCCAGAAGCCCGTCGTCGAGATGCCCGTCGAGGCCTGGTCGATGTGGCCGAGTCCCGTCGTCTCGCAGAACACGACCGGGCTGCCCGCCGCGCAGCCCTGGTACTGCACGCACGGCGACGGCGCGCCGATGTCATAGGGCACGGTGTCGGTGCCGCACCCGTTGGCCGCGAGCACGCGGGCGAGCGCGGCCGGGACGGCCGTCGCCGAGGGATCCGCGGTGTCGGCGACGACCATCGCCGGGATGGGCCCCGTGCACGTCGGCGGCAAGGGCGGCAGCCCGCCCGCGACGGTGGCCTGGGCGCGGACGACGTCGCCCCGCGCGCACCCGACGAGGTTCGAGAGCCACGCGCCGCTCGAATAGCCCATGACGAACACGCGCGAGGTGTCGACGCACGTCGCGGCCTCGACGGCGGCGAGGGTCGCGTCGAAGTACGGCAGGTCGGGCGTGTCGGCCGCGTCGTGGTTGAAGCAGTTGTCGACGCCGTTCATGCCCACGAGGATCGCGTCGTCGCCCGAGGCGTGGTTGAGCGGGATGGACGACATGCCGCTCTCGCCGCAGCCGGGGCCGATGAGCACGAGGGGGTACGCGCGATCGGGATCGTACGCGTGCGGGAGCCGCAGCCAGTAGGTGCGGTTCGTCGCTGTCGCCGCATACGCGGGCGCGACGTTCGTGACCACCTCGGTGTGCTGGACGAACTGAGAGAGCGCCTGATCGGGGGGAACGCCGCAGCCCACGCTGCGCCCGACGACGCCAGAGCCATCCGGCGAGGCCGAAGCGTCGCCGGCGGCGCCGGCGTCCGCGTCGCCGGCGCACGTTGCCGGCGAGGAGCCGCCGCAGCCGAAGCCGAGGCCCGAGAGCGAAAGAACGACGAGGGCGAGCCGCTTGCGCATGCCGCGACGACAACACGTCACGGCTGCCGACGCAAACGACGCCTAGACGCTGTTGAGCTTGGCCGCGACGGCGCGCACGGCGGCGCGCGGCGCGACGCGCTGGAGCTGGATCATCGCCTTGTTGCCGACGCCCGCGATCGCGAGCGACTTGCCGGCCATCATCGCCCCGTACGCGTGGGCCGCGACCGCCTGGGCCGTCATGACGCGCGCCTTGAACAGGCGCGACTTTCCGTTGCCCGAGACGTCGCCGAACTCGGTGGCCGTGGCACCCGGGCAGCTCACGGTAGCGGTGACGCCCGTGTCGCGCAGCTCGAAGGCGAGCGCCTCGGTGAACGAGTTCACGAAGGCCTTCGTCGCGTAGTAGACGGCCATGCCGGGCCCGGGCTGGAAGCCCGCGGCCGAGCCGAGGTTCAGCACGCGGCCGCTCCGCCGCGCGATCATGCCCGGCACGAGCAGCCCCGTGAGGTGCACGAGCGCGTTGACGTTGACCTGGATCATGTCCATCTGGCGCCTGAGATCGAGCTCGGCGAAGCGGCCGAGCGCGCCGAAGCCGGCGTTGTTGACCAGGAACTCGATCTCGAGGCCGCGCCGCTCGAGCTCTGCGAAGAGCCGCTCCGGCGCCGCCGCGCTGGAGAGATCCTCGGGGATGACGTGCGCCGTGACGCCGCGCTCGGCCGTGAGCTTCGCGGCCAGCGCCTCCAGCTCCGCCTTGCGGCGCGCGACGAGCACCACATCGTGGCCGTCCTGCGCGAAGAGCTGCGCCAGCTCGAGGCCGAGCCCCGCCGAGGCGCCCGTCACGAGCGCCGTCTTCTTCGCCTTGCCGTTCCCCGCTCCCACCGTCGCGTCGGCCATACGCGCTGCATATCCCGGCGCGCAGCGGGACGCAAACGGCGGCTTTCCCGTATAGTGCAGGGCCCGTGCGCACCACAGCCCAGGTCCTCGTCCTCGCGCTCCTCGGTCCCGCGTCCCTCGCGCGCGCCGCCGGTGGTTCTTCATCGGTGCGGTCCCCCTATGTGCCCGCGGGCTATGCGTGCGCGTGGCACGACGAGTTCGGCGGCCCCGCGGGAGGAGGCCAGCCGCGCGCCAAGGTGAACGACGCCTTCTGGACGTTCCAGGAGCTGAACGTCAACGACGAGGCGCAGGTCTACACGACGAAGCAGTGCACCGACCGCGCCGACTGGAACACGTGCGTCGAGAACGGCAGCCTCCGCCTGCAGCCGCGCGCCGAGGAGATCGATTGCGCGCGCGACGGCGTCTGTGCGCCGCACTTCACCGAGAAATTCCACGCCAAGGCGCACTACTCGTCGGGGCGGCTCATCACGAAGCACAAGGTGCACTTCGACGGCGGCTACATCGAGTTCCGCGTGAAGCTGCCGCAAGCCGACCGCCCCGGCGCGCCCGAGTCGGGCCTGTGGCCCGCCGTGTGGCTGCTGGGCGAGAACATCAGCGAGGGCCCGCCGCCCGGGGACGTGAAGTGGCCCGCGTGCGGCGAGATCGACATCATGGAATGGTCGAGCATGGGCGGCGCCAGCAAGCAGGGCTGGAACGCCCTGTGGGCCGGGCCCGGCGGACTCAACGCGTGCAGCGAGTGGCCCCAGGGCGGCAACGCCGCGTGCGGCCCCTGCCCCGCCGTCGACGGCCAGTGCGTGGGCGCCACGACCGTGAACGGCCGCCACCGCATGACCGGCTGGAAGAACTTCGACCACCACGCGTGGCACACCTACGGCTTCGAGTGGCTGAACGCGGGTAACGCCGCGAGCGACGAAGCGGGCGCCAAGGACCAGATGACCTACTTCATCGACGGCGTGAAGATGGGCGTGCTGCACCTCGGCCCGGAGCAGCGCGCCTTCAGGAGCGACATGTTCCTGATCGTCAACCTGGCGCTCGGCGGCAACCTGGGCGGGCGGATCGAGGTCAAGGACTGGGAGCACGCGGGCATGGACGTCGACTACGTGCGCTGGTACCGCAAGGGGGCGAGCGACGCGTGCGGCGAGCCTACGGAAGCTGCGCAGGCCGAGAAGAAGCCCGGGAAGACGTCGAAGGCGAGGCGAAAGTGAGGCGCGCGTCGGCGCTGGCGCTCGCGGCCGCGCTGCTCGGCGGCTGTGCGAAGCACTCGAAGGCCGCGGATCCGCCGAATCCAGCCAATCCGATCGTCGCGAAGGGCGCCCAGCAGTACGCGCGCCTGTGCGCGACCTGCCACGGCAAGGAGGGCAACGGCTACATCGCGGACAACGCGCCGTCGCTGAAGACGACGACGTTCCAGGCGTCGGCGTCGGACGCGTTCCTGCGCGCTGCGATCACGCGCGGCCGCCCCGGCACGGCGATGGCCGGCTACGGCCGCGTCGTCGGCGGACCGCTCGATCCGGCCGACGTCGACGCGATCATCGCGTTCTTGCGCGTGGGCGGCCCCGCGCCCGTGGCGCTGCCCGCGCGCCCGGCGACGGGCGACCTCGGGCGCGGCAAGGTGATCTACGACAGCATGTGCGTGCGCTGCCACGGCACGCCCACGCAGCGGAGCAGCGCCGTGCACCTCGCGAACCCGATCCTGCTGCAGACCGCCAGCGACGATTTCCTGCGCTACGCGATCGAGAACGGCCGCCCGCCCACGTCGATGGTTCCTTGGCAAGGCACGCTGCGGCCGCAGCAGGTAGACGACGTCATCGCCTATGTGCGCTCGTTCGCGACGCCCGCACCCGCGACGGCGCCGCCGCCCAAGCCGCAGCCGCGCAAGGGGCCGGTCGTGCTGAACCCGAAGGGGCGCGCGCCCGACTTCAAGCTCAAGGAGGATCGCTACGTCGGGATCGACGAGGTGAAGCGCGCGATGGACGAGAAGCGCCGCATGATCATCACCGACGCGCGGCCGCCCTCCGACTACGACAGCCTGCACATCGCGGGCGCGATCTCGACGCCGTACTACGAGAAGAGCTCGCTGGACGATCTGCCGAACGACGGCACCTGGATCCTCGCGTACTGCGCGTGCCCGCATCACGTCTCGGGCGAGGTCGTCGACGAGCTGCGCAAGCGCGGCTACAAGCACACCGCCGTCATCGACGAGGGCGTGTTCGCGTGGCAGCAGAAGAAGTACCCGGTCGTGACCGCGCCCGGCACGCCGCCGCCGCCCGCGCCGCCTCCTCTCCATCCGCCGGCGCCCGCAGCGCCGCACCCGACGGCGCCGCCGCCTCCCTCCGGGTCACGACCACACCCCTGAGGCCAAACGCCGCACCCGCGCCCAAGAATTGGTTTGACGAAATCGCGGCGCGCGCCACCATGTCGCCCATGAACCTTGCCCTTCGCTCGATGGTGGCCGTCCTATTTCTCTCCTCGTGGGCTCTCATGAGCTGCGGCGGCAGCAGTGCCGGCGGAAGCCCCGACGGCGGCGGCGCTGATGGCGGCAACAGCAACGCCTCGTGCGGCACGGTGCGGCCGTGCGGCGGCAATATCGTGGGCACGTGGAAGTTCGCAGCGTCGTGCATCGTCGATCAGTCGATCCTCGGGCTCGACGCGACGCAGATCTGCGACACCGCGACGATCAACGCCGAGGACAGCGCCATCACGGGCATGGCGACGTTCAAGGCCGACATGACCTACTCGGTGAACCTCACGTCGACGCCCAAGTTCAAGCTGGTCGTGCCAAACGACTGTTTGCAGGGCGCGGCCTGTGCCGACATCCAAGCGGCGATCACGGGTGACCCGACCTCCGACATCCAATCGGCGTCTTGCTCCACGCAGGGCTCGGCGTGCGTCTGCAACGTCGTCTCCCAATCCATGACCCAGACCGAGACAGGGACCTACACCACCTCGGGCTCGACGCTGACCTCCGGCCCGTCCGCCGATCAGCAGGATGACACGCCCTACTGCGTGCAGGGCAACCAGCTGCACGTCATCAGCGTCGACATGTCGACGTCGATGGGCGCGATGGGCAAGGTGAAGATCACGGCCGACATCGTGGGGACGAAGCAATGAGTGCTGCGCGCGCGTTTTGCGCGCTGGCCTTGGGCGCGCTGCTGGGGACGGCGTGCGCGCCGTCGATCGATCCCGCCGCCAAGGCCGACATCGACAAGCGCGTGGCCGCGCTCGGCGCCCCGCGCCAGCAGTACACGGCGCCCGCGGGCTTCCAGCCGCTGCCCTTCGCCGCCGGGCAGTGGACGCGCCACAAGCTGGTCGACGACAAAGGCCAGCCGTCGTTCATGACCTACAAGGTGCTCGCGCAGGAAGGCGACGCCTTCTGGCTCGAGGTCGTCACCGAGGCCTACTCGGGGCGCACGATCATGAAGATGCTGGTCGCGATCCCGAACCGCATGGACCCGAGCTCGATCGACCTCCGCGCCGTCTCCATGAAGGACAAGGACGGGCGCGTCACGAACATCGACGGCCCCGTGCTGTCGATGCTGCGCAGCTCGTATCAGAGCACGCTCTCGACGCTGACGATAAGCTGGCAGGGCCTGCCGCAAGAAGACGCCGCCGTCCCCGCGGGCACCTTCGCCGGCTGCTTCCGCGCGCGCACGGACGCGACGTGGGGCCCGTGGCACAGCGCGAACACGTCGTGGTCGCACGCGGCCGTGCCGCTGTCGGGCCTCGTGAAGAGCCAGGGCGTCGACAAACCCACGTCGATGGAGCTGGTCGACTTCGGCCTGACGGGAGCGACGTCGGAGTTTTGAGGGGCGGCGCCCCGGCCGGGCGCGGCCGGGCGTGTTAGCGTTAGGCCATGTTCATGTTCGTGACGGGAGGCCTTCGCTCGGGGAAGTCGGAGTACGCGCTCGCGCGCGCGTCGGAGCTGGGGCCGCCCCCGTGGCTGTACGTTGCGCCTTCGATCGAAGGCGACGACGAGCTGAAGGCGCGCCTCGCCAAGCACCGCCGCGATCAAGAGGCGACCTGGAAGCTCATCGAGGCGCCCGAGAGCCTCGAGTCCGTGCTGGACGCCGAAACGCTGGAGGGGCACGGCTCGCTGCTGATCGACCGCTTCACCGTTTGGATCTCGAACCGCGTCGCCAGCTCCGACGCCAGCGCCGATCGCGCCCTGCTCGACGAGGTCCAGCGCGTCGCCGATCGCCTGTACCGCTCACCCACCCCCGCGGTGATCGTGACCACCGAGGTGGGCCTCGGCTTTCTGCCGGCCCAGGTGCCCGACCGGCGGCTCATCAACGTCGTGGGCCGCGCGAACCAGATCCTCTCCGAGCGCGCGAAGGCGGCGACGATGCTGGTGAGCGGCATCCCGCTGCGCCTGCGCTGATGGGCGCCGTGTCCGCAAGCTCACGTCTCGTGCGCCGTTCGTTCCCCGTCGGCGCGCTCGGCTGCAACTGCAGCGTCGTCGTGTGCCCCGACACGAAGGAGGCCCTCGTCGTCGATCCGGGCGACGAAGCGCCGCGCATCCTCGACGCGCTGGCCGCCGAGGGCGCGCGCGCCGTGAAGATCGTCCACACGCACGCCCACTTCGATCACGTCCTCGGCACGCGCGCCGTCGCGGCGAGCACGGGCGCCGAGGTGCTGCTGCACGCAGGCGACAGGTGGCTCTACGAGAACGTGCCCCTGCAGGCGCAGATGTTCGGCCTGTGGCGCCCGGACAGCGAACCGCCGCCGCCGCTGACGCGCGAGCTCGCCGACGAGGAGACGCTCGCCTTCGGCCGCCGCGAGGCGCACGCTCTGCACACGCCCGGGCACACGCCGGGCTCGATGTGCTTCTTCGTCGAGCCGCTGACGTTGGGCGAGACGCCCATCGTGTTCGCCGGTGACACGCTGTTCCGTCGCTCGATCGGGCGCACCGATCTGTGGGGCGGGTCGATGGAGGCCATCACGCGCTCGATCCGCGAGCGCCTGCTGACGCTGCCAGACGAGACCATCGTCGTCGCCGGCCACGGGCCGGACACCACCATCGGTGAAGAGCGCGTCCAGAACCCGTTCGTGCGCGGCCAAGCAATCTGAGCACCTGGCAATCCGGAAATACCCGCACCTACATGTGCACTGGCGCCCCTCTTTTTGGCGCAGAGGGACGTAGGCAAATGGAGTTAGAGTTGCGGGCCATGGGCAACAACTTCGGATCGAGAGTGGTTCTTCGCGCGCTCCGCGTCCTCGCCACGATGGGGGCCTTGGCGCTCATCGCCGGCCTGCCGGCGACGGCCCACGCGAAGAAGCAGCACAAGCTCAAGATGGACGAGAGCGTCCCCGCGACTCCGGAACCGAAAGGACCGGTACCGCCCGAGGCGGACGCCAACGGGCACGTTCACTTCGGCAACCCCCAGGCCGAGGGCCTCGGCCGCGTCACCGTGAAGTCGAAGAACGGTGAGCAGATCCAGGTCTATCTCGAGGGCCGCTACTTCGGCGACGCCCCGATCACGATCTACAGCGTGCCCCGCGGCGACTACATCGTCGAGGGCACGCTCGTCAGCTCGGGCAAGCAGGTCAGCTCGCCGGTGAGCGTCATCGAGAACGAGGAAGCGACCATCGAGCTCGGCCCGAAGGCCGGCAGCGAGGAGCCGGTCGCGTCGACGAGCGCCAGCGACAGCATGTTCAGCGGCGAGATCTCGCCGAAGCGCCTGACGCTGACGAAGGTGTTCTTGGGCGCGGCCGCCGTCGGCGTCGTGGGCGCCGTCGTGTTCGGCATCCTCGAGAACAGCAAGGAGAACTCCTACGAGAAGGCCTCGTCGCAGGCGCAGGCCGACTCGATCGGAAGCACCGGACGCACGTACGCGATGATGACCAACATCGGCATCGCGCTGGCGGGAGTCGGGCTCGTGGGCGCGGTCATCGCCGGCTACCCGATGTTCCACAAGACGACCGCCGAGAAGACGCCTGACGCGATGCCGACGGCGTTCGTCGCGCCCATGCTCGGCAACGGCACGACCGGCGCCGCCGCCGCGATCAGGTTTTGAGAGCCTCGCGCGCCTGACTCGACGGGCCTGCTCGCTTCGGCGGACAGGCCCGTTTCGCTTTCAGCGCCCCAGCTTCGCGGTGTCGATGAGGCGCACGCCCGCGGGCGGCGACCACTTGAACTGGGCGTCGGGGAGGTTCGTGTTGGTGCGGATGTCGCTGAAGAGCAGATCGTTGACGTTGCCCTGCTGATCGGTGATGACGCTCTCGCGCACGTCGAACGTCTTCGGGTCGACGACGAACAGGATCGCCTTCACCTGCGCCTGCGGCGCCTTGGGCGACAGCGCGAGCACGTAGTCGTGCGGCGTGCCGTACGGCGACTTCGGATCCGCGGGCGAGATGTCGAACTCCGTCGTGAGCTTCCCCTGCCCCGCCAGGAACGCCAGCGCCGAGGGTAACTGCGACGACTTGAGGTCCTGCTTGAAGGCCTGCTTGTCCTCGGGCTCGTAGAGCCACAACGTGTTGCCGTCCGAGAGGTACATCTTCGGCTCGGGCTTCTCGTAGTTCCAGCGCATCCGACCCGGCTTCTTCAGCAGCACCTCGCCCGACGACGTGCTCTTGCGGCCGAAGGCCGCGTTCGTGAGCGTCTGGTTGAAGCGCGCGCGGAAGTCTTTGGCGCCGTCGTAGCGCTTCTGCACCCGCTCGACGACCTCCTTGAGCGGCAGGCGCGCCGCCGGCGCCGCGTTGCCCGAGGCGCCGGCCGCTCCCGATGGGGCGGCGGCGCGGGCGGGCACCACCCAAAGGCCCGCGGCGAGCAGCGACGAGAGAACGGTCCGCGTGAACGTGCGCATCGGGGGCTCTCCTTCAGGGGACGTAGCGGGTCACGGCGCCCGTGCCGTCGACGAAGTACACGTCGGCGTCGTACGCCCTCCAAATGTCGGTGATCGTGCTGTGCGCGGCCGTCGAGGAGTTGCTCCACGTGCCGTCGTAGTGAAGCAGCGTGCCGTCCTTGCCGCCGATCCACACGTCGTCCGGGCCCGTGCCCCCGACGCACGTCAGGTCGGCCGTCGTGCCCGAGGGCACCGACGAGAGGACGCTGCCGTTCCAGTGCAGGATCGTGCCGCCGGCGCCGACGAACCACGCGTCGTAGAGCTGCGAGGCCCACACCGCCGCGAGCGGCATCGTCCCGGCGGGCGCGGCCAAGGTCGACCAGGTCTTGCCGTCGTAGTGACGAATGCCGCCGGGCCCCACGGCCCAGACGTCGGTGCGGAAGCTGCCGAACACCGACGTGAACATCGCGCCGCTCGGCACCTCCTCGGTCCAGGTCTGGCCGTCCCAGTGCTCGATGCCGTCGCCGGCGACCCAAACGTCGTTCGCGCCCACGCCCCACGTCGCGGCCGCGGCGCGGTCCGCGCGATCGGCGCCGAGGGGCGCCCAGTTGCGGCCGTTCCAGGCCAGCACGCGCGCGCCGCCCAGCTCGACGGCCCAGGCGTGGCTGACGTCGAGCACCGACAGCCCGCCCAGCGTCGCCGTCGTGCCGCTGTCGACGAGCGACCACGTGTAGCCCGAGAGCCGCGCGATGATGCCGCCCTCGCCGACGGTCCACGCCGTCCCCGCGCCGCTGCCGCGCAGCGAGATCAGGGCCGGCGGCGCGCCGCCGTCGGCGCTGGTGGTCATGAACGGCGTCGAGGGTCCCTTCGGAGGAGAACCGGCCGAAGAGCACGCCAGCGCGCCCGAAAACACGACGAGAAGAAGAGCTCGCACGGCGACACTATGTCATGGACGGGCGGCGCCGCCCGGCGATTCACGCGGCCCGCGGGGCGCTAAGAAGACATGCGCGCCGCGAGCGCGATGCCGATCTGGCCCACCCAGTAGACGCCCATCGTCACGAACGAGGCGTGCGGCACGGGCTTGCGGAACTTGTCCCACGCGAGCGTCGCGTCGGAGATGTAGAAGAGCACCGCGCCGACGGCCGCGCACAGCGCCGCCACCGGGTGCATGGGCCCGCCCAGCGTGCCCAGCGCCGTGCCCACCATCAGCGTGATGGCCAGCGCGTAGAACGCCACGGCCGGGCGCAGCGCGCCGGCTGGCTTCCAGAGGCTCGCGACCAGCATCGCCGACGTGATGACGACGATGCCCGCGACGGGCGCGATCGGCCGTTCGGGCGAGCGCAGCGCCCAGAACGCCGCCGCGTACAGGATCTGCGCCGTGAGGAACGCCGCCGTCCCTGCGAAGAACGCGCGATCGCTCTGCACGACCAGGAAGCCGTCGCCGATGACCGAGAACACGATGCCGAAGGCGACCAGCTTCTCGACGATGTACGTCGGCGGCGGGCCGACGATCAGCAGCAGCGACGCCGTGGCGATGGGCTTGGCCAGCGCGAGCAACCAGCGACGGTTCGTTTCGGACCCGATGATGGCGAGCGTGCCGAAGATCGCGACCAGCACGATCCCGAGCCCCGCCTGCGACAAGACCGAAGCGAAGGTGTCCATGCGGCTGGTCAGACCCCCTGTTGGAGATATTCGCCGGGCGGCGCCAAGACCTCGCGCGGCTTCGCGCCGTTGGCCGCCCCCACGATGCCTTCTCGCTCCATCTGCTCGACGAGCCGCGCAGCTCGATTGTAGCCGATCTGCAGTCGCCGCTGAATGTAGGACACCGACGCCTGGCGCGTGTCGCACACGATGGCCACGGCTTGATCGTAGAGCTCGTCGTGGAAGTCGTCCGCGGGCGCACCTTCGCCGTCGGCGTCCTCCTCCCGCGGCTTGAGGATGTCCATGTCGTAGACCGGCTTCGCCTGCTTCTTGAGGAAGTCGACGACGCGGTGGACCTCGTCGTCCGACAGGAACGCGCCATGGATGCGGCGCAGCTTCGTGCCGCGATCGGAGAACAGCATGTCGCCGTTGCCCAGCAGCGTCTCGGCGCCCGACGTGTCCAGCACGGTGCGCGAGTCGATCTTCGACGCGACCTGCAGCGCGATGCGCGACGGGAAGTTCGCCTTGATGAGGCCCGTGATGACGTCGACCGAGGGCCGCTGCGTCGCCAGGATGAGGTGCAACCCGGCGGCGCGTGCCTTCTGCGCGATGCGCGCCACGCTGGTCTCGACGTCCTTCGGCGCGACCATCATGAGGTCGGCGAACTCGTCGATGACGATCACGATGTAGGGCAGCTTGCGCATCGGCCCCTCTTCGGCGGCGCGCTCGGCGTCGGACTGCGCGCGCGCCGCGATGTCCGACAGATCCTCGTCGCTCGGCGCCTCGGCGGCGACGATGCCGTTCGTGTCGTCCAGCGCGACCTCGGAGTCGGCGTCGAGGTCCACTTCCTGCTCGCTGCCGTCGGCGCCGGCGATGACCACGCGCACCTTCTTCGCGGGCGCCGCCTCCTTCTCGACGACGACCTTCTTGTCGGCCGCGTCGACCTTGGCGTTGTAGCCGGCGATGTCGCGCACGCCCGTCTTGGCGAGCAGCTCGTAGCGGCGCTCCATCTCGTCGACGGCCCAGCGCAGCGCCAGGTTCGCCTTCTTCGGGTCGGTGACGACCGGCAGCAGCAGGTGCGGAATGCCCTCGTAAATCGAGAGCTCGAGCATCTTGGGGTCGACCATGATGAAGCGGACTTCTTCCGGCGACGCGTTGTAGAGGATGCTGGCGATCATGCCGTTGACGGCGACCGACTTGCCGGAGCCCGTCGTGCCGGCCACGAGGAGGTGCGGCATCTTCGCGAGGTTCACGGCGACGGGAGAGCCCTTGATGTCCTTGCCCAGCGCGACCTGCAGCTTCGCGCTGCCGCCCGTGAAGCAGCTGTCCTGCAAGATCTCCTTCAGGTAGACGGTCTCGCGCGTCTTGTTCGGCACCTCGACGCCGACGACGGCCTTGCCGGGGATCGGCGCGACGATACGGACGGCCTGCGCCTCGAGCGCCATGGCCAGATCCTTCTCGAGGTTGGCGATCTTGCCGGTGCGCGTGCCGGGCGCGGGCGCGAACTCGTACATGGTGACGACGGGACCCATGTGGATCTCCTTCACCTTGCCACGCACGCCATAGTTCGACATGGCCTGCTCGAGGCGCTCGGCCATGTCGTAGAGCGCCTGCTTGTCGGTGTCGTGGGCCTGCGGCGGGATGTACTCGAGCATGTCCGTGCCGGGGAGCTGGTACGCGCCCTTCGTGAGCTTGATGAAGCCCGGGCCGTCGGCGGCCGCGGCGCGCGGCTTGGCCAGCGCCGTGCCGGCGTTGGGGTTCGCGATGACGGGCGCGGGCTCGACGATGATGGGCCCGTCGCCGGGCGGCGGCGCCTCGGCTTCCGGATCGGCCGCCACGGCGGGCGCCGGCGTCGCCGCGGGGACGTTGTGCATCGCGATCATCGGAAGGTCGGCGCGCGTGTCGCGCTCGTCGGCTTGGTCTTCGCCGCTCGCCTCGACGCTCTCCTCTTCCTCCTCCTCGGAGTCGTCCTCGTCTTCGGCGTGCGCGACCTGCTCGACGGCGGCCATCTCGGCGAAGATCGCCGCCATGGCGGCGCGCTCGTCATCCTTGTGCCGCGCCTCCGTGCGCGGCTCGCCGATGCGCACGGCTTCGCTGGCCTGTTCGTCGGCGTACGCGGGGATGCCGTCGCGGGCGGTCCGCCCCGCGTCGTCGATCTCGTCCGAATCGTCCATCGCGTCGAGCGCGACGGCGCGACGCTCGGCCTCGACGACCTTGATGTCGGCGGCGCGCTCTTCGCGCTCCTCGGCCTCGGCGCGCTCGACCTCGTCGCGCTCGGGGAACGCTGCGCGCGCGATCCGCCACGCGCCCTTGAGCGCGGCCAGGATGCCGCGGCCCGCCTGGCGCCCGGCCCAGGCGAGCACGACCGCGACCTCCTGCAGCTGGATCTCCGTCACCAGCAGCAGCGCGACGACGAGCCCCGTCGTGGCCGCGAGCGCCGCGCCCACGATGCCGATGAAGCTGGCCGCCACTTCGCCCATCCACTGACCGAGCAGACCGCCCGGCCCGTGCTGCGCCGTCACGACGCCCGTGAACGGCAGGTGCAGCAGCACGGCCGCCGCGACGAGCAGCATGATCGCGCCGATCGCCTCGAGGGGGCCGTCGACGAAGGACTTCCCGCGGAAGCAGCGCACGGCCATGACGAGCAAACCCGCGATGAAGAGATAGCCCGCGAGGCCGGCGAGACCATAGAGCCCCGACGCCGTGGCCGCGCCGCCCGGCCCCATCATCTGGCGGGCGCCCAGCTGCATCGACAACATCGACAGGCCCGCAAAGAGGCCGAACGCGAGCATGACGATGCCGGCGATCTCGCGCCGACGCCCGTGCGTCGCGGCCTTGCTGGGGGACTCTGCTTTGTTCTTGGCGGCCATGGGGTAAGGCTCCTCGGGGGTGGGGCGTGGATGCGGGTCGGGTAAAACTTAGACCTACATCTGACCACTTGAGACTACGTCGCCCGACAGGGCCGTCAAATTTTGTGCGTCGGGGGCCGTCCCAGCGCACGGTGCTGGCTCACAAATCTCTGTTTTCATTGGAAATGGTGTGTATCGTCCTCCCATCGTGGCGCGGGACTCGGCGGCTTTCATCGTGGTGGCCTGCGGCGTGATTGCCGCCGCCTGCTCGGGATCCTCCCCCGCGCTCTGCGGGACTGGCTTCGACGCCTCGGCCCCGGATGCCGGCGCGGACGCCGCTGCCGACATCAGCGCGATCGGCGATCTGCGCGACGCCTCGGCCTTCGCGACGACCGACGGCGCCGCGCCCGCGGGCCCCTGCTCCGAGGCGGGCTGGTGCTGGAGCAACCCGCTGCCTTCCGGCGACACGCTGACCGGGGTGTGGGGCAGCGCGGCCGACGACCTGTGGGCCGTGGGCAACGGCACGATCATTCACTGGGACGGCCAGGTGTGGGCAAGCCACCCGAGCGGCACCTATGAACCGCTGCTCGCGATCTGGGGTCACGACACGCGCGACGTCTGGGCCGTGGGCGGCAACGGCGTGACGGTTCACTGGAACGGGCGCGACTGGACGCACGTCGACACCGGCCGCAACGAAGCGCTGGTGTCCGTCTGGGGCAGCGGCCCCGATGACGTGTGGGCGGTCGGCGGCCTCTTCGGCGGGTCCGGGATCTCGCTGCACTGGAACGGCACGGTGTGGTCATCGGTGCCGCTGGGCGACGGCGTGGGCGAGCCGCTGGCCGTGTGGGGCGCCGCGAACGACGACGTGTGGACCGTGGGCGCCGAGGGCATGATCCTTCACTGGGACGGCCGGCGCTGGTCGCCCGTCGCGAGCGGCGTTACGGGCGATCTGGTCGCGCTGTGGGGCAGCGGCGCCGACGACGTGTGGGCCGTGGGCCAGGGAACGATCCTGCACTGGAACGGCACGGCGTGGTCGCCCGTGGGCGGCGGCACGGCCGACAACGTGTTCCAGGTCGTTTGGGGCACGGCGCGCGACGACGTGTGGATCGTCGACGCGACCCGCAGCGTGCGGCACTGGGACGGCAAGGCGTGGTCGTCGTGGACGCTGGACAACGCGGGCGGCGACGTGCGCGCGATGTGGGGAAGCGGCCCCCAAGACGTGTGGCTCGTCGGCGTGTTCGGGTTCACGGCGCACTGGGACGGCGCCGCGTGGACGTATCACTCGCGCGGCACGACGCAGTCGTTCAAGCGCGTGTGGGGCACCAGCACCTCCGACGTCTGGGCCGTGGGCGGCGGCGCCGCGCACCACTGGAACGGCAGCGTGTGGACGCGCGACGCGAGCGCGCAGGGCGGCGCGGGCCTGTGGGGCAGCGCCACCGACGACGTGTGGCTGGTCGACACGCACGGCGCGGTCCAGCACTTCGACGGCGGCGCGTGGTCGACGGTCGCGAGCGGCGTCACGACGGATCTGCTGGGCGTGGGCGGCAGCGGGCGTAAGGACGCGTGGGCCGTCGGCCGCATCGGCACGATCATCCACTGGGACGGCGCCGCGTGGTCGCCCACGCCGAGCGGCACCGACGTGGACATCTACGGCGTGTGGGCCGCCGCCTCGGACGACGCCTGGGCGTGCGGCAACGCCGGCACGATGCTGCACTGGGACGGCGCCGCGTGGTCGAAGGTCGCCAGCGCGACCGCGCAGCGCCTCGCATCGATCTACGGCGTGTCGTCCACCGACATCTGGGCGGCCGGGAACGCGATCGTCCACTGGGACGGGCACGCGTGGACGCAGATCCCCAGCACGTCAACGCTGGCGATCACGGCGGTGGCGACGACGGGCGCCGACGACGCGTGGTTCGCCGACCAAGACGTGATGCTTCACTGGGACGGCGTCGAGGTGACCGGCATGACGGGCCTGCCGTTCACCGTGCTGCCCACGGGCGTGTGGAGCAGCGGCCCCGCCAAGGTGTGGGTCGTGGGCGACAACGGCGACATCCTGCACAACTGAGCTCTCGCCGAAAAGCGCGGCGCTTCGTCGTGCAATCGGAAGCGACCGTGAGCGCCAACGGATGCGCTGATCAGCGGGACGTCCGGTGGCCTCGATGGTGGGCCTCTCTGAAGAGGTGGCCGTGGCAACAGCCGGTGACGAAAAGGAGTGTGAGGACGATCAAGCGCGATACGAAACGCATTCCTCCGGCGGCTACAAGGCGCGTGCCATCGCGGCGGGTGACGCGCGCGCGTCGCGCCGTCACACGCCGAGGCAATCGTGACGATGGCTCACACGCGGCGGGCGTCGCCGTCACGTGCGACGTTCAGCCGCGCAGCAGCTTCATCGCCTCGGTCCAGCGGAAGAGCTCGTCGAGCATCGCCTTGCCGGCATTCTCGTGGTGCTCGTTGGGGTGAAACGCGCCGTCCTTGAGGAACTGCGAGAACATCGGGACGTAGACGCCCTCGAACATCGGCATCATCTTGAGCGCCGTCACGGTCTGCTTCGTCATGACGACCGAGCGGGCGCCGCCCACGGGCCCGCCGTAGCTGACGAAGCCCGCCGGCTTGTAGAACCACTCGCGGTGCAGGTAATCGAGCGCGTTCAGCAGCGCGGGCGGCGCGCTGTAGTTGTACTCGGGGATGACGAACACGAACGCGTCGGCGGCGGACACGAGCGCGCTCCACGCCTTCGTGTGGTCCTTCGTGTACTGCGCGAGGCGCGGGTGGTGCGGCTCGTCGAGCAGCGGCAGGTTCACCTCGGCCAGGTCGACGAGCTTCGTCTCGAACTTGCCGTGCTTCTGCGCGAAGCCGTGGAACCAGGTCCCGATGGGCAGCCCGGCGCGGCCCGGCCGGGTGCTGGAGATCACCGTGTAGAGGAGAGGCATCCCTTCGTCTAGATCACTCGACGAAGTCGGGCAAGGCGGCGGCGGGAGGTGCCCCTCCGTCCGCCCCCTCCGGCGCCTCTTCGATGTCCGTCTCCGCCTCGAGCTCGGCGAACGCGCTGTCCATGGCGTCCTCTTCGGCGGCGTCCGAAGGAGGTCCCGTCTCGCGCGCCTCGTGCGCGGGCAGCGCCGCCTCGTCGGCGGGCGGCGGCTGGCGCTTCCAGTGCTCGAACACGGCCGTCGCCGCGGCGCGCGTCATGCCGGGCACACCCGCGAGATCTTCCAGTGAGGCGTCGCGAATCTTCTTCACGCTGCCGAAATGCCGCAGCAGCGTGCGCTGGCGCGTCTCGCCGATGCCCGGGATCTCGGACAGCGCCGAGCGCAACGTCAGGCGCCGCCGCTGGCTGCGGTGGAACGTCACGGCGAAGCGGTGCGCCTCGTCGCGCAGGTGCTGCAGGATGAACATCTCGGCGCTGTTCGGGCGAATGAGGATCGCGTCCTTCGCGTGCGCGAGGAACACGCGGTCCGGCATCTTCACGGCCTCGGCCTTGGTCGGCTTGGCGGCGCGCCTGCGGCCGCGCTTCGCCGGCTCGGGCGGAGCCACCGCTTCGGGCGGGGCTTCCGCTTCGATCACGGGCGAGCCTTCGTCCACGCCCGGCGCCTCGACCGAAGGCGCGGGCGCCTCCGGCAGCGGCGTCACGCCGTCTTCTGGCTTTCGTTCCGGCGCGAGCGCCTCGGGCTCGAGGCCGCCGCCCTCGAGGCTGTCACGCTCCTTCGCGAGGCCCACGATCGAGAGCCCCACGCCCGGGCGCACGTCGATGCCCACGTCGCGCGCGGCCGCCAGCGCCATGCCCAGCTGGCCCTTGCCGCCGTCGACGACGATCAAGTCCGGCAGCGCCCAGTTCCCCTCCGACTGCCCCGCGGACATCTCCTCGCGCGCCCGCCGCAACCGCCGCGAGAGCACCTCGTACATCGACGCGAAGTCGTCGTTGCGGGACGCGAAGTCGCCGCCTGCGCCAGGCCGCCCCGGCGCGCGGACCTTGTAAGTCCGGTAGCGCGACTTCTCCGGCTTGCCGTCGACGAACACCACCATCGACGCCACCGTGGCGAAGCCCTGGATGTGCGAGATGTCGTAGCACTCGATCACGCGCGGGAGCTTGTGCAGCTTGAGCCGCCTCTGCAGCTTGCCGAGCGCGATCTCCGTGTCGGCGCGCGCGTTGCGACGAGAGGCGAAGCTGGCCGCGGCGTTCTTCGCCGCCAGCTCGACGAGCCGCCGCCGGTCGCCCCGCTGCGGCACGAGGATCTCCACCTTGCGCGTTCGGCCGAGCCCCATGGCCAGCGACGCGCGCCGCTCGGTGAGCCACTCGGCCTTGATGGCCGCGTCGTCGATCTCCAGGGGAAGCAGCACCTCGTCGGGCGGCGGCGCGCCCATGTCGTAGTAGAGGCCGACGAACGACGACAGCAGCTCCGCGTCCGGGAACTCCTGCCCCGTGAACGAGAACGCGCGGTTGCCCGAGAGCTTGCCGCCGCGGATCGACATGACGACGATCTCGAGCGCGATGCCCTCGCGGTGAAAGCCCACGACGTCCTGGTCGCTGAAGTTGTCCGAAACCACGCGCTGCTCTTCGAGCGTCACCTCGAGCGCGCGCACTTGATCGCGGATCTCCGCCGCCACCTCGAACTCCGTGCGCGCCGCCGCCTCCTTCATGCGCGTGCGCAGCCGCGTCAGTACCTCGTCGCTCTTACCGTCGAGGAAGAGGCGCACGTCGCGCACCTGGTCGCCGTAGGCCTCGCGCGAGACGGGCAGGCAGCACGGGCCCGGGCAGCGCTTGATCTGGTACTGCAGGCAGGGCCGGCGCCGGTTGTGCAGCACGTGGTCGGTGCACGTGCGCAGCTGGAAGTGCCGGTTCACGACGCGCAGCGCCTCGCGGCACGACGTCGCCGAATGGTACGGCCCGAAGTAGAACGCCCCGTCGTCGCCCAGCTTCCGCACCACCTCGAGCCGCGGCCACTCGGCCTGGGGGTCCAGGCGCAGCACGAGGTAGTTTTTGTCGTCCTTGAGGTTGACGTTGAAGCGCGGCTGATGCTTCTTGATGAGAGTGTTCTCGAGAAGCAGCGCCTCCTTCTCGTTCGAGGTGATGACCGTCTCGATGTCGGTGACGATGCCCTCGAGCAGCGGCACGAAGTCGCGGCTGTCGCCCGACGCCGGCTGGAAGTACTGGCGCACCCGATTGCGCAGCACCGCGGCCTTCCCGATGTACACGGGCTTGCCGCGGTGATCCTTCATGATGTAGACGCCCGGCGCCGCCGGCAGCGCCTCGAGGATCTCCGCGAGCGACTTGCGCTTGGGCGCGACCTCCCCTTCGCGCAGCGTCAGCGCGGCAGAGTCGGCGTGGTCGGCGGAGTCAGCGGCCGGCGCGAGACCATCCTTGGGGGCCTCTTCGGACATGCTCCGCTAACCATACCGCGGGACGCGGCGTGAGCAGCCCCGATCGAGAGGCGCGCGGCGCGGCGCTGCGCCTGGTGCTCTCGTCGTCGCTGTTCGCGATCATGGCGGTGCTGGCCAAGCTCGCCTCGCGCAGCGTGCCGGCGACCGAGGCCGCCTTCGTGCGGTTCGCCACGGGCCTCGTCGTCATCGGCGTGATGTGGGCCGCGGGGCGCGCCGACCTGCGCCCGCGCCGCTGGGGATGGTTGTTCGCGCGCGGGTTCTTCGGCGGCACGGCCGTGGTCGCGTACTTCAGCGCCATGCAGCGCATCTCCGTGGGCGAGGCCACCTTGCTCAACTACACGCAGCCCGTTTTCACGATGCTGGGCGCGTGGGCGCTGCTGGGCGAGCGCCCGCCTCGGCGCGCGCTGCTCGCGCTGCCGCTCACGTTGGTGGGCGTCTCGCTCATCGTGGGGCTGCGGCCCGCAGACCTGCGCGCCGACGTGGGCCCCGTCTACGGCCTGCTCTCGGCCATGCTGTCCGGCGTGGCGGTGACGTCGATCCGCGCGGCCCGCCGCCACGTGCCCGGCGGGCCGCCCCCCGAGACGGCGTGGTCGGTCTTCCTCTCGTTCACGGGGCTCGGCCTGATCGTCACGCTGCCGGCCGTCCTGCCCCCCTTCGGCCGCTGGGTGACGCCGCCTTCTCTGGGCGTCTGGGCGCTGCTGCTGGGCGTCGGCATCTCCAGCGTGCTGGCGCAGCTCTTGATGACCGAAGCGCTCCTCCACCTGCGCGTCGCGACGGCGGGAATCATCACCCAGCTCACCGCCGTGCTGACCATCGGCGCGGGCGCCGTGTTCCTGGGCGACCGCCTGAGCCCGACGTTCCTCACGGGCGCGCTGCTCACGCTGGCGGGCGTCGCGATGGTCGTCGTCGTGGGCTCGGCGCCTCGCCTGCTGAGCTGGCGCCGCCCGGCGCCGCCGGCGTGACCCGCGCGCCCGAGCGCGGCTGGCCCGCGCCGAGCTCGCCTTCGAACCCCGGGCTCCGCTCGTCCAGCTTCAGCGCCGTCTGGTAGGGCACGAGGATGTCGTTGAGCCGCCGCAGCCGCTCGAGCGCGCGCGCCATGAGCGCCGCCTGCTCTTCGATGCGCGCCTTGCCCGTTTGCAGGTTCTGGCGCACGAGCTCCAGCGTCTGGAGCGGCGTGTTCGCGAGGTCGCGCAGCGCCATCGCGACGCGGGCGACCCGCTCGAGCACCATCCTGTCGGCGCGCGCGTGCTCGAGCTCCTCGTTGAGGGCGTAGCTGCGCTGCTTGAAGCCCAGCACGACGAACGCGAACACGGCGTAGGCGAGGACCCCGAAGGGCTCTCCCTCCGCCATGCGCGAGCGCACGGCGGGATCGAGCATCGAGTGGTGCACCAGCGCCGGGACCAGAAACATGAGCATGGCGACGACCCCGACGCCCCAGCCCGGCGGCGCGATCATGGCCAGCGTCAACAACGACAGCTTCGTGGGCTCGTAGGGCACCCAGTGCGCGACGTGCGCCACGCGGGCCGAATCGACGAGCCACGACATCGCCGACGTCGGGATGAGGACGATCAGGAACAGCGCGCGCGAGAGCGCCAGCGTCTGCCGCCCGCGCCGCGCGAGCACGACGAGGGCCGCGCCGTTGACGACGATGCCGATGGCCTGAACGACGCGCAGCGGACGCCCCGAGATGTCCCAGAAACCGACGACGCCCAGCGCGGTCCCGACGACGCCGAGGAAGGCACAGATGACGGCCGAGCGGTGCGCCTCCGCCGGGTTGTCGCTGCTCACGATGCCTCGGCGCCCGCCTCGGCTCCCAGGATGCGCTCCAGCAAGACCTGCCCGTCCATGGGCTTGTCCAGCACCGACGCGTGACGGAGCCGCTCGGCGCGCGCCACCAGCGGGTGCGCGTGCGCGTGCCCCGTGAGGAAGAGCAGGCGCCCCGCGAAGCGTTGGCCGATGAGCCACTCGTACGCCTCGATGCCGCTCGGCTGCCCGGGGCCGAGGTTGATGTCCAGCACGGCGACATCGGCCCGAAGCGCGCGCGGCCCCAGCTCCTTGAGCTCGTCCAGCGAGCGCGCCAGCAGACATTGGCAGTCGTGCATCTGGAGGAGATCGGACAGCGCCTCCAGGAGATCCGCGTCGTCGTCGAGCAGCACCGCGAGCATGGCCAGCCCTGAAACCTAGGGTCGCGCGGGCCACATTCAACCCCCTTTCCGCGCCCCCGCCGCCGGTCGCGATCTATAGTCGCCGGTCATGAGCACGCGACGTCGCCAGGCTTGGAAGTGGCTCTCGCTGGCCGCGCTCACGGCAGCCCTGAGTCTGTCGGCGCTGGCCCTACGCGCGCGCGCCGCCGGCCCGGTCATCGGCAAGCTGACCTGGCTCGGCCAGTCGGCGTTCGTCCTCGAGACGGCGTCGGGCACGCGCATCGTCATGGACCCGATCCCCAAGGGCCTCGGCTACGACCTGCCCGCCGGGCTCAAGGCCGATGCCATCACGATCAGCCACGAGCACCCCGACCACAACAACGTGGCGCTCGTCACGAACAAGGCGCGCGTGCTGCGCGGTCTCACGGCCGACAAGAAGGGCTGGACGAAGATCGACGAGAAGGTGAAGGACGTCTCGATCCGCAGCGTCGGCGTGTACCACGACGACAAGCGCGGCGCCGAGCGCGGCCTCAACACCGTGTTCGTGTTCGACGTCGACGGGCTGCGCATCGCCCACCTCGGGGACCTCGGGCACCTCCTCACCGACGACCAGCTCTCGGCGATCGGGTCGGTGGACGTCGTGCTCGTGCCGGTCGGCGGCGCGTTCACGATCGACGCCTATCAGGCCACGCGCGTCGTGGACCAGCTGCACCCGCGGCTGGTGGTCGTGCCGATGCACTACCGGACGCCGCCGCTCACCATCAAAGAGCTCGAGCCCGTGGACGAGTTCCTCGAGCGCAAGGCCAACGTGCGCCACGAGCCGACGAACACGCTGACGCTCACGCCCGTGAAGGCGCGGCCGGCCGTCCAGATCGTCGTGCTGAACTACAAATAGCGCTGCTAGTTGCCGGCCGCTTTGCCGGCCAGCGTGTCGAGCTCGCGCCGCGACGCCTCGCCGATGAGGCGATCGCGCAGGCGGCCGCGCTTGTCGAAGGCGAAGATCGCGGGGATCGAGCCCTCCCACCGCGGGTCGATCGCGTTGATGAACGCGTCCGAGTCGGCCAGCTTGGCGATGTGACGCGTGAGGTTCGGCGCGCGCGCCGACAGCACCTCGACGACGCGCGCCCCCGCGCGCTGCGGATCGTCGAGGGACAGCGACACGACGTCCACGCCGCGCGCCTTCGCGTCGCGCGCGAACTTGTCGACCAGCGGTAGCTCCTCGAGGCACGGCCCGCACCAGCTGGCCCAGAAGTGGAGCAGGACGGGCCGGCCACGGCCGCGCACCTCGCGGTTGATGGCGGCGAGATCCAGCACCGTGTAGCCGGGCCCCGGAGCGGGGGGAGGCGCGGCCGCAGGACGTTGTGCCGCGAGCGCGGCGCCGGCGCGCGGGGGCTCGGCGGCGGGGCCGGCCGGATCGTCGACGCGCGGAGAGAACCCGCGGCCGCAGCCGGACGCGAGCGCCGCGCCCACGGACAAAGCAAGCGCCAGGCGGGTCGTCACGGCTTCCTTTTGATGGTGCAGCCGAAGGTCTTCGACTCGGGCTTGGCGACGGGCGAGCCCGCGAGGACCTGCGCCAGCGCCGGGCCGAGATCGCTCACGCCGCCGTGGTAGCGGATCACGCCGCTCGGATCGACGACGAAGGCCTCGGGCGTGCGCTGCGCGCCGTAGAGGTCGGCCACCTTCGAGCCCTCGTCGCGCAACATCGGAAAGCCGAAAGAAAGCGCGGCGTCCGACTTGATGTCGTCGGGCTTCTCGTTCTGGTTGGCGTTGAGGCCGACGAAGGCCACCTTCTCGCCGTACTGCTTGTAGAGCTCGCCGATGGGGGCGCGCGCCTGCGCGACGTAGGGGCAGCGGCAGGACAGGAAGAGCAACACCGTCGCCTTCGTGGCCTTCCCCTTCTGGGCCTTCGTGAACGACTCGAGCGTGCGCGTCTGCCCCGAGTCGACGGTCTTGAGCGAGAAGGCGGGCGCCTTGTCGCCCGCGCGCGGGCCGGCGGGAGCAGCCGGCGCCGTCGCGGGCGGTGGGGCGGGCTCCGCGGCCCGCGCCCCGGGGGGCGCCAGGGTCAGCAGGGCCGGGAGGACGAGCGACGCGGCGAAAAGGCGCATGGCGGGCAAGCTTACCCGAGCTCCCGCGCTCACGGCACTGTCAGCGGCGCGGTGCCGCTCGGGTCGCCCGACGCTGCGGCGTCGATCGCCGCCTGCATCGACGTCGCGGCGCCGATGGCGCCCGGCACGTAGCTGCCGCCCGAGATCACCAGCTTGAGCGCGTCCTGGGTCGTCATGTCGATCAGCACGCACCGTCGAGAGGGCACGAAGAACAGGCGCCCCGACGTGGGGTTGGGCGACTGCGGCACGAACACGCACCAGGTGGTCGCGTCGTTGTCGATGCCCTTGGCGCTGGAGAAGCCGAGCATGCGCGTGCCGCCATCGCCCGGGATCAGCACGACGTGCGCGAAGATGCCCTCGTGCCGATCGGTCGTGAGCGCGACCTGCTTCCACGAGCGGTAGAGGTCCCGCAGACCGGGCAGCCGGCGCAGCACCGAGTCGACCGCGCCCAGGACGAACTGCCCGACGAAGCTCGTCACGAACAGGCCCAGCAGGTAGAGGCCGGCGATCGCGATCCCGATGCCGAGGAACGGGTGATCGACGTTGAAGATCGCGCGCGTCTTCGTGTCGACGTACCAGAGGATGAAGATGGTCACGACGAGCGGAATTGCCGCCAGCGCCCCCGCGACCAGCTTGTTGCGAAGGTGAACTTGGATGCCGCCCATGCCGCCGAGCCTACGCCGCGCGCGCGCGGGGCGCCAAAACCCCGTGACGACTCACCGCCTGGGCCGGCCACGCGTGGTGGCGCGCACGCGCGTGAGCCGATCCCACTGCTGGGCATCGTGACGCCGCCGCAGCAGCTCGGCGAGAAGGACGAACGCGACCGGGATCAACCAGCGCAGCTCTTCGCTCCAGCTCATCGGGGTATGTCTCTGCAATCGACCCCGCGGGCGCGCGACTAAAGCAGGCGTCGCCGCCGACGCGGCTTGTGCCGCCGCAGCGCGTGTCCCACCGGTAGGCGCGGGTGGTCGAAGTCGTAGCGCCCGAGTTGCATTTCCGGGAAAGAATGTCTGCCACCTCGGTGCCATCGGGGGTTGTTCGCACATGCGCTCATCCCTGCCGTTGACCCTGGCCGTCGTGGTGGCTCCGCTGCTCTCTCTCGCCGGGGCGCGGTCAGCCGCCGCGGGTGCGCCCGCGGACACGCGCGTGCGCGGCGTCTCGTCGCACGTCATCGCCGCCGGCGGCTCACACGCATTCGCGATCGTGAAGGACTCCGTCTTCGGCGTGGGCGGCACGTACGCGTGGGGCACGGACACGAGCTACGAGCTCGGTAACGGCACACCCGCGGCCAACGCCGCCGCGCCCGTGTCGATCACCTCGTACTCGCAGATCGCCGCCGGGAAGTCCTTCACCGTCGCGATCGACTGGGCCGGCGCGTTGTGGGGCTGGGGCCTCACCGACAAGGGGCAGGCCGGCACGTCGGTCAGCGGCACGGCCCAGTCCACGGCGAAGAAGGTCGGCTCGAAGATCTGGAAGAGCCTCGCGGCCGGCGTGAACCACGCCTGCGGCATCACCGCCGACGGCAACCTCTACTGCTGGGGCGACAACTCGATGGGCGAGCTGGCCAAGGACCCGGCGACGACCGCGCAGACGGCCACGCCAACGCTGGTCGGCGCCACGAGCGATCGCTGGATCGCCGTCGCGTGCGGCGACAAGTTCACGTACGCCATCAAGGCGAACGGCGCGCTCTACTCGTGGGGCTCGAACAGCACGGCGGGCGCCGTCAGCGGCCAGCTGGGCCAGGGCTACACGGGCGACCTCTCCCGCTTCGCCGTGAATCAGATCGGCTCGAAGCGATGGGTCGGCGTGGCGGCCGGCGCCTCGCACGGCCTGGGCATTCAAGAGGACGGCACGCTGTGGGCCTGGGGCTACAACACCAGCTACCAGCTGGGCACGGGCGATACGACGCGGCAATCGGCGCCGGTCCAGCTGCTCTCGGGATCGTACTTCATGGCCGTCTCTGCGGGCTCGAAGAGCAGCTACGCCATCCGCAGCGACGGCGCGCTGCTCGCGTGGGGCGACAATACCTCCGGCCAGCTCGGGTGCTGCAGCGCGCCCCAGAAGACGCCGGGCACGGTGGGCGGCGGGCTCTACCAGTACGTGGCCGGCGGCGCCGACTTCGCGCTGGCGGTCGCGGCCAACGGCGAGCTGCGCACGTTCGGCAACAACGGCTCGGGGCAGCTCGGCCGCACCGGCACGGCCACGGCGCCCGCGCTGGTCCCCGACACGGCCGGCGCCTCCTTCGCGGCGATCAAGCCGCCCGTCCTCGCGAAGGGCGGAGGCGTCGGCAGCGGACCGACGTACACGGGCGCGCGCATCAAGAGCTCGGGCGTGCTGGAGACGTGGGGCTACTACGGAGATGCCGACAGCACCGGCGTGATGGGCCTCGCCTCGACGCAGACGGGCGTCTTCAACCAGCTCGCGACCTGCGACACGGCGGACAAGATCTGCTGGGAGCCCACGCCCGTCGCGTACGTCACCTCGGGCTCGACCTACCCGGCGAACAAGGTGCCGTGGCGCGCGGTCTCGGCGTCCGTCTCGCACATGCTGGCGATCCGCGCCGACGGGTCGCTGTGGGCCTGGGGCGGCAACACGCAGGGTGAGGTGGGCAATGGCACGAAGAACGTCGTGAACCTCCCGGTGAAGATCGGCAGCGATACCTGGTGGAAGGTCGTCGCCGACGAGACGAACTCGCACAGCTACGGCATCCGCGCCGACGGCACGCTGTGGACCTGGGGCGGCGGCACCACGTCGCCGACGCAACTCTGCACGAGCGGCGCCTGCAACGGCTACCGCTTCGCCGTCATCGCGCCCGGCCTGACGGTGCTGGCGATCTCGACCGACGGCACGCTGTGGGGCGCCAACAGCGGCATCACGATGGAGAAGCTCGACAACCACAACAGCGACAGCCCGGCGAGCTGGGCCGGCCTGACCTGGCTCGACGCGCAGACGTACGCGCAGAACACGTCGGCGATCGACAGCAGCGGCCGCCTGTGGACGTGGGGCTACAACAACTACGGCCAGTGCGGCAACGGCACCATCTCGAACGAGACGGCGGACGGCCTGCCCGTGAAGATCCCCAACGCGGTGCTGTCGAACGTCGTGGCCGCCTCGCAGTGCTCGACGTCGGCGTTGGCGCTGACGGCCGACTTCAAGCCCTACGGCTGGGGTGAGAACCACGACGGCGAGCTGGGCGTCAGCGGCTCCGAGATGTCCTCGCCGGTGAACCTGCTCACGGGCGTGCCCACCTCGGGCACCACCCGCACGTCTTACTGGTCGGGGGCGCGGATCACGTCGCTCGAGTGTGGCTCCGACACGTCGGTCGCGTCCGACCGGTCGGGCTGGCTCTGGTCCGCGGGCGAGACGGACGACGGCGCGACAGGCACGGGCGTCTACACGACGACGTCACCCTCGACGCACCCGCTCACGCAGGAGCACCCGCTGTACCCCGACGGCTACGAGGCCAACGGGCTCTCGGCGTCGGTGGGAAACCCGCAGGGCCTCTACTCGGGCAGCTCGTGGAGCACGGGCGTGAACCAGGCGAACGGGCAGTGGTTCCAGATGGACCTCGGCACGAGCGCCTGGCGCGTGACGCTGGTCTCGACGGCCATCCGCCTCGTTTCGACGGGCGCGACGGACTACCCGCGCACCTTCGACGTTCGCGTGTCGGACGACGGCACGAACTTCACGACGGTGGCTGCTGGAGTCAAGGGCACGGGCCAGACGATGACGATCCCGATCGGCCCCCAGGCGGCCCGCTACATCCGCGTCGTCATCACGGCGGCCGCGAACGTCCCGTGGGGCATCCTGAGCGCGCTCGTCGAGGAGTAGCGCGAGGGCGCGCGGCTTGACCGTCGGGCGGGCCGCGCGCTACGCCGTCGTGAATGAAGGTCTCGACGATTGACGGCTACCTCGCTGGGGTCGAAGGCGGCAAGCGGCGCGCGCTGCAGCGCCTTCGGAGGACGCTCCGTTCGATCGTTCCGGATGCCGAGCAGTGCATCAGCTACGGCCTCCCGGCGTTCCGCTTGCCGGGCGGCGTCGTCGCCGGGTTCTGCGCGACGGCGAAGGGCTGCTCGTACTTCCCGTTCAGCGGGACGACGCTGGCGACGCTCGCGCGCGACCTGGCCGACTACTCGCAGACGAAGAGCGCCCTGCACTTCACGCCCGAGGCGCCGCTGCCCGTCGCGCTGGTCCGCAAGCTGGTCGCCGCCCGCAAGGCCGAGATGAAGGCGCGCCCGCTGAAGAAAGCCGGCGCAAGGAAAGGGACGAAGGCGCCAGGCTCGCCCAAACCGGCAAAGCGAACACGACCGGCGAAGGCGACAAGGCCGCTCACGACGTCGCCCCGACCTCGGCCGGGAAGAACGTGAAGCCTTGCCCGGGCCCGCTGCGCAGGCCCTCGAACCAGGACACGGGTACGATGTCTTCGGCGGCCACGCGCATCGGGCGATCGGGCGGGTTGCGCGGGCCCCACGAATCGAGCTCGTCGCGGATCAGACGACATGCGACGCGCCCGGCATCGCGCCGCGAGGGCGCACGCACCCAACGCGTCGTGTAGAAGCCCAGGCACTCGGTGACGTGCGAGTCGACGTCCCGCAGGTAGACCGGAGCGCCTTTGAGCATCACGCGGAACCAGGGCATGAGCCAGGTTCCGCCACGATACAACCATTCGTGACGGGCGCGAAGCGCCGGTTATCACCGCTTTGCGGCGGGAGGAACCCCGGCCAGCTCCGGGAACAACGCCTGGTAGGCGCCGCCGTATTGCTTTTCGACGACCAGCCGCGTGTTTTCGATGATTTCGGCCAGATCGTGGTCATGCAGGCGCGGGCGCGGCGCGCGCGCGGCGCGCGCCTTCGCGCTGACCATGGCCTCGACGGCCGGCGGCGTTGCGAACGTTGGCATTTGCCGGGTGAGGCTCGGAACGTTTTGACGCGGCTGGTCCTGCAAGAGCTCGGCAACGCTCTTGATCCGCGGCGACGCGATCCGAGGCGCGAACGGTTGGATGCCGAACCAATCGCAAAGAAACTTGAGCAGCGAGCAATGGTCGTAGACGTCGTTGGGCGCGCCGACCAGCGCCGGCGCGGCGAACGGCGAAACGATCAGCGCGGGGACGCGGACGCCGCGCTGGGTGAAGCCATCCGGCGGGATCGCGCTCTCTTGATCGGTGATCGCCGGCGGCACGACGTGATCGGCGAAGCCGCCGTGCTCGTCGAAGTACACGACGAGCAGGCAGCTTTCCCACGCGGAGCTCGTGCGCAGCGTCTCGTACACCCACGCCAGGAGCTTCTCGCCGTTGCCCATGACGCTGGGCGGATGGTCGTCGTTGGGATCGGGGAAGAGCGCGTCGAGCACCGGGGCGTCGGCCCAGCTGTAGACGGGCTCGATCCACGACAGCCGCGGCAGCGCGCCGATGCGCGCCTCGTGCTGGAACTGCGCAAGCCGCGCGAGGCGGCCGTGCAGCATCAGATCGTCGCGCAGGTTCTTCACGAGCATCGCGAGCGGCAGCGAGCCCGAGTAGACCTTCCAGTCCTGGCGATTCAGCTGATCGAAGATCGTCTCGATCGAGAAGCCGACCGCATACTCCTTCGCGGACGGGTTGTCGCGCAGGCCGTTGCTGTGGCCCGCGACCATGTAGAGGCGGTTCGGGATCGTCTGCGTGGGGATCGGCGCGAACCAGCGCTGGCAGACGGTGAAGGCATCGGCGAGCGCGTACGTCGTGGGCAGCTCGGCGCGCGTCAGGTAGCTCGCGACGTCGGGCGCGGCGTCGCTGCCGCCGTGGGCCGCCTCGAACGCGCGCACGAACCCCGACATCGGAGGGCCGCCATCACCTGACAGCGACATCGCGACGGAGGCCGAGTCGTGCGGCGGATCGGGCGTGAAGGTGCGGGCGCGCTGGCCGGCGAGGTGCCGCGCCGTCACCGACCCGCTGCTGCTGCTCTGCGCGACAGCCTTGTCGACGCCGTCGACGCTCGCGCGGGCCGGGTACTGCGGATCGAGCGCCAGCGCGCCCAGCATGTGATCGAACGACCGGTTCTCCATCGTGAGAACGACGACGTGCTTGATCTTAGAAAGGTCCGTCAACGCCATGGTCACCACCTCCCGGGACAGAACGCTGTCCTACGCCCTTCGTTGGGTCAAGACGCCGATGGGTCAGGGCGTGCGCCGAGGGCGTCTGCTTGGTGTCCGGGTAGATCGCGGTCTACGGTCCGCTGGCGCTGGTCCTGCCCAACCTTCCTCCGCCAGACCTTCGTGGAATGGGTCGCCAGCTCCGTCCCGCACTCGTTCTGGGCGCGGGCCTTCTACGAGCGTCACCGAGGCCAAAGGCACTTCACACAACGCCACCATTCGCGCCCTCGCCTTCAAATGGATCCGCGTCCTCTTCCGTTGCTGGGTCGACCGCGTCCCCTACGACGAATCTCGCTACCTCTCGGCACTGCAGAAGCGGCAATCACCGCGGCTCAAATTCGCTTCCGGTCCGCCTCAGGGCGCGGGTTAGATTAGTTATCCAGCGCGCCATCTCGAAGCCATCTTCTCCAAGAGACGTTTCTCCCGCCGCCTCTCCCTCCACGACCAAAGGGCGCTCAAGATCAGAACCAGAATCACTACCGCGCCGACGATCACGGTCTCGCCGTGGCTGGTCCATTGATGGTCCCAGTTTCGGTAGCGGTCGAACGCCGTCCCGCCCTGCCATTCCTTCCAGAGGCTAACAGCGATCGCAACGGCGCACAGGGGCGCGACCACCGTCCCTACGACCAACGCCAGCTTTTTTATTCGCGAGAGACCCATCGTCTGGTCTGGCTAGTCTAGTTAGCCCGCGCCATCGCTGCGGGACGGAAACCACGCCATGGCAAGGTCGTCGACGTAGGTTCC
>DASZUD010000070.1:0-6911 GCA_035548155.1 Polyangia bacterium | reverse complement strand
TCGCCTCCGTCCCGCCGCCCGTGAAGACGATCTCGGCCGGGTCGCCGCCCAGCGCGTTCGCCACCTCGGCGCGGGCCGCCTCGAGGGCCCGCGCCGCGGCCGCGCCCAGGCCGTGCGCCGAGGCTGGGTTCGCGAAGAAGGCCTCCTCGACGGCGCGCGTGGCGGCCAGCACTTCGGCGGCCGGGCGGGTCGATGCGGCGTTATCCAGATAGATCACGTGACCTATATAGCCCAGGGCCGTTCGCGCCGCGGCGCGTTTCGGGCGCTCGGGCAGGGCGGAGACGGTTGGCCCGGCGTGCCCTCTTGCGGTAAATCAAGGAGGTGGACATCGGCGCCCGCGCCAAGAAAATCCTGCACGCCGTCGTGTCGGAGTATCTGGCCACCGGCGAGGCGGTGGGCTCGCAGACCGTCACGCGGCGGTACGGCCTGGACGTCTCGGCGGCGACGGTGCGCAACGTCATGGGCGACCTCGAGGAGGTTGGTCTCCTCAAGCACACGCACACGTCGGCGGGCCGCATCCCGACCGAGCGCGGCCTGCGCTACTACGTGGACACGCTGCTGCGCGTGCGCAGTCTGAGCGTCGGCGAGAAGGACGACATCCGCGAGCGCATCGGCGGGTCGCCCGACGTCTCCGAGGTGATGCAGCGGACGTCGCGTCTTTTGCGCGAGCTGTCTCACCTCACGGTGGTCGTGCAGGCGCCGCGGCCCGAGAGCGACGCCGTCCAGCAGCTCCAGTTCGTCCGCCTGCGAGAGGCGCAGCTCCTCGCCGTGCTCGAGACGTCCAGCGGACAGGTGCAAAACAAGCTGGTCCCGATCGACTTCCCGATCTCGCCGGGCGAGCTCGAGCACATCAACAATTACCTGCAGGAGCTGGCGAACGGCCTCACGCTCGAGCAGCTGCGCGTGCGCCTGCTCGAGGAGATCGCGAGCGGCCGCGCCGCGCACGACGAGCTCGTCGCGCGCGCCCTCAAGCTGGCCCGAGCGGCCGTGCCCGTCGAGCCGACCGCCGAGGTGCTCGTCGACGGCCAATCGAACCTGCTGTCGGGGCAGGCGGATCTCGAGCGCGCCAAGTCGTTGCTGCGCACGCTCGAGGAGAAGGACCTGCTGGTGCGCCTGCTCGATCGGACGGCCAGCGCGCCGGGGATCTGCGTGTTCATCGGTGCCGAGGCCAACCTGGCCGATCTCACCGACGTGTCCGTCGTCGCCGCGCCGTATGGCGCGGAGGGGCGGCCGCTCGGGACCATCGGCGTGATTGGACCCTCGCGCATGAACTACTCACGTGTGATACCTCTGGTGGACTTCACGGCCGAGATGATCGGCGAGGCGCTGACGAAGCCGTGAAGCGGATCCAGAATGAGGTGACATGAGCGACGAGGCTGAGACCCAGGTGGAAAGCGGCAACGGTGACGGCAGCGCGCCCGCGACGGCGACGTCCGCGGCCGAGCTCGCGCCCGAGTCGCCCGAGGAGCGCATCGCGGCCCTCGAGGCGGAGCGCAACGAGATCAAGGATCGGATGCTGCGCATCGCCGCCGAGTTCGAGAACTTCAAGAAGCGGTCGCGCACGACGCAGGCCGACGCCGTCTCGGAGGCGCGCGAGCGCGTGCTGAAGGACATGCTGGACATCGCCGACAACCTCGAGCGCGCGACCGAGGTGGGTTCGGGCGCCGTCGACGGTGCGGCCGTCCTCAAGGGCGTCACGCTGGTCCTGCGCTTGCTCCAGCAGAAGCTGGAGCGCTACGAGGTGCGCCCGTTCGAGGCGAAGGGGCAGCCGTTCGATCCGCGCCAGCACGAGGCGATCTCGCGCGTCGAGAGCGCCGACGTCCCGTCGGGAGCCGTCGCGGCCGAGCTGCAAAAGGGCTACAAGATCGGCGAGAAGCTGCTCCGCCCGGCCATGGTGTCCGTCTCGACGGGCCCGGCCGCGGGCGGCGAGAGCTGACGCCTGCACCGTCTGCATCACTGAGTCGGAGGCTCCGCTGACCCGCGATTACTACGAGACGCTCGCTGTCGCGCGCGGAGCCACCGACGTCGAGATCAAGGCCGCCTACCGCCGCCTCGCGCTCAAGTGGCACCCGGATCGGAACCCGGGTGACAAGGCGGCCGAGGAGCGGTTCAAGGAGCTCGCCATCGCGTACTCCGTGCTGTCGGATCGCGATCGGCGCGACCACTACGACCGCTACGGCGCGACGGGCGGGGGCCCGTTCGGCGCGGCCGACGTCGCGAACGCCACGGACTTCTTCGACACGATCTTCGGCGACCTGTTCGGCATGGCGAAGCGCCGCTCGACGACGGGGCGCGATCTTCGCTACACCCTGGAGCTCGACTTCGAAGAGGCGGCCGAGGGCTGCGAGAAGGTCATCACGTTCGAGCGCCCCGAGGACTGCGAGGCCTGCCGCGGCTCGGGCGCCGAGGGCGGCGCCGCCGGCATGATGACGTGCACGCGCTGCAACGGTGAGGGCGTCATCCGCTCGAAGGTGGGCTTCATCCCGGGCCGGCGCGAGTGCATGGGCTGCGGCGGCACGGGCCAGGTGCCGCGCGTGCCCTGCAAGGTGTGCGAGGGCGCGGGGCTCATCGACAAAGAGCGGCGCTACCGCGTGCGCATCCCCGCTGGCTCGACGGCGGGCACCACGCAGCGCGTGCCGCGCGAGGGCGCGCCCGGGCGGCGCGGCGGCCCCGCGGGCGACCTGCACGTCATCACGCGCGTGCGTCCGCACCCGTTCTTCGGGCGCGAGGGCGACGTGCTGACGATCGACCTGCCCATCTCGCCCGTCGAGGCGGCGCTGGGCACGGAGGTCGAGGTGCCCGTGCTCGACGGGCGCGTGCACATGCGCGTGCCGCCGGGCACGCAGGGCGGCTCGATCTTCCGCCTGCGCGGGCGGGGCTTGCCTCGCGAGGGCAGCGCGCGGGGCGACGCGCACGTGCGCGTCGTCGTCGAGACGCCCACGTCGGTGCCGGAGGAGGCGCGGGCGCTCCTGGCGCGCGTGGGCGAGCTGCTCGACGAATCGGCGCTGCCGCGTCGCCGCGCCTTCCGCGAGGCGGCCAAGAAGCCGCCGGGCGGGGGCGGCACGCCGTGAGCGAGGGTCAGCTCCCGAGGCAGCTCGACGTCGAGCCCGGCGACTTGCGCGCCGATGGCCCTCCGCGCCGCCGCCCGATCATCCTGCACGTCGCGCTGTTCCTGGCGACGTTCCTCACGACGACGGCCTCGGGGGCCATCAACGCGCACCCGAGCGGCGCGATCGCGCCCATCCAGGACGGCCTGTCCTATTCGGTGCCGCTCTTGCTCATCCTTACGTGCCACGAGCTCGGCCACTACCTCGCGGCGCGCTGGCACGGCGTGGACGCGTCGCTGCCGTACTTCATCCCGTTCCCGCCCTGGCTGGGGCTCGGGACGATGGGCGCCGTCATCGGCATGCGCCGCGTGACGCGCGACCGCAAGAAGCTGATCGACATCGGCGCGGCCGGGCCGCTCGCGGGCCTCGTCGTCGCGATCCCGGTGATTCTCTACGGCCTGGCGCACTCGAAGGTGGGGCCGCTCGCGCCGCGCGGCGTGCTCGAGGGCAATTCGCTGCTCTACGCGTTCTTGAAGCACGCCGCGAAGGGCGAGTGGCTGCCCAACGGCCGCCAGGACGTGTACCTCCACCCGACGGCCTATGCGGGGTGGGCCGGCCTGCTCGTGACGATGATCAACCTCCTGCCCGTGGGGCAGCTCGACGGCGGGCACGTCGCGACGGCGTACTTCGGCAATCGGTACAACGCCTTCGCGAAGCGTCTCCATCAGTTCATGCCGCTCGTCGGCGTCGGCGTCTTCTTCTGGGTGATGCACCTCGTGCGCGTCGAGATGGGCGTGCGCTACAGCCAGGCGTTCGCCGTGAGCGCGGCGTTCGGCGCGGCCGTTCCGTGGGCGATCTGGTGGATGCTCGTGGGCTTCGTGCGCCGCATGGGCGGCGGCGTCAATCACCCGGCCGTGCAGACGCAGCCCTTGCCACCGAGCCGCCGGGCGCTGTTCTGGCTGATGGTCGTCGTGTTCGTCGCGATCTTCATGCCCGTTCCTTCGCGCGTGACGTCGACGGGCGAGGACGTGGCGCCCGCGGCCGGCTCGCCGCCGCGGCCATGAAGATCGAGCCGTTCGCGATGCCGGTCGAAGAGATCCGCGAGAGCCTCGCGGGCCTGCGCCGGCCGCTTTCGGTGGCCATCCTGCGCGCGCGCAATCCGTTCAACGTGGGCGCGATCATCCGCGTCGCGCACTCGTTCCTCGTGCGGGAGATCATCCTCGTCGGCACCGAGCCTTACTATGAGCGTGCCTCCATGGGCATGGAGCGTTACGAGACGATCGTGTGCCTGCCGGACGAGGCCGCGTTCGTCGCGCACGTGCGTGCGCAGGGCCGGAAGCTGGTCGTGTTCGAGAAGGAGGTCGCGCGCGTCGATCTTTGGCACGCGGACCTGCCCGACGACTGCGTCATGCTGTTCGGCAGCGAGACCACGGGGGTTCCCGAGGAGATCGTCGCCTCAGCCGACCTCGTGGTCGGCATCCCCATGTACGGGATCAACCATTCGTTCCCCGTGACCGTCGCGGCCGGCATCGCGATGGCCGAGTGGACGCGGCGTCACTTCGTCACCGGTACCTGCACCGGCACCTGATCTGGACGTTGCATCGCAATGCGGCGATTTGCCGCACGTGGATCGCAGGGGACGACAATGCCCCGCCGTTCTCGATGTATCATCGAGGTCCAACTTGGAAGGGTGGGTGCCCATGGGAAGCAGCCGCGTTACGATCGGGTCGTTCAGGGCGTCGTTGATCGCCGGCCTCGCTACGACGACGGTTGCGTGCATGGTGGGAGCGCCGTCGCGCAGGCCGGTGGCGAGCTCGGGCGCCGGAGGCTCCGCCGCGAACGCCTCGGGCGCGGCGGGCGACGTCTCGATCTTCCCGAATGCCGGCGCCGCGGGCTCGAGCGGCTTCGCGGGCTCGACGGACTTGCCGGTCTCCGTGGGCGTCGGCGGCGCCTCGGGCTCGTCGTGCATCACGGGCGGGGCCGGCTCCGTGGGGATGATCATGAGCCCGTTCGCGCCGCAGCTCCCGACGACCGTGACGCACGCTTCGACGCCGGTACCTCCGCTCTCGGGCGGAACGCTCTTGGCGCTCGCGGACGGCAACACCGCCGTGGCGAGCGATCCGGATCGCGACGTCGTCTACGTGGCCGATCTCACGACGAACACCGTGCGCGCGAAGATCGCGTTCAAGGCGGGCGACGAGCCGGGCCGCCTCGCGCAGGACGCCGCGGGACACGTCTACGTCGCCCTACGCCGCGGCGGCGCCATCGCCACGATCGATTCGAAGGCGGGCACCTTGGTCGCGCGCCGCAGCGTGTGCTCGGCCCCGCGCGGGATCGCGTACGAGGCGTCGACGAGCCTGCTCCACGTCGCGTGCGCCGGAGGAGAGCTGGTCTCATTGCCTCCGACGGGCGACACGGTGGCGCGCAAGCTCGTGCTGGACGGTGACCTCCGCGACGTCGTCTTGGGCGCGAGGGGTACGCTGCTCGTGAGCACGTTCCGCAAGGCCGAGGTGCTGGTGGTCGGCAGCGACGGCCGGATCGCCTCGCGCCTCGCGCCCGGTTCGGGGATGGTTCCCTCGGTCACCGGCCCAGCGCAGATGCGGACGCCGTCGGTGGCGTGGCGCATGGCCTCGCTCGGCGACGCATCGGGCACGGTGGTCATGCTGCACCAGACGGGGACCACCGACACGGTCGATCCCTCTTCGGGCGGGTACGCCGGGCTCAAGGGGTGCGGCGGCATCGTGCAGACGGGCGTGACGAAGCTCTCCCAGGATGCCGCGCTCTCGCCCCAGGTCGCGTCCGGCGTGGGCAACGTCTCGCTGGCCGTCGATCTCGCCGTCTCGCCCGACGGCACCAGGACGGCGATCGCCGTGCCGGGGAACGCCCAGGTGCCCAGCATGCCCACGATCATCGAGGGCAGCACGGACCAGTTCACGGCGGGGATCGTGTCGCCCTGTGGCGCGCCCGGGGTCACGATCCCCAACGCGCCCACGGGTGAGGTCATCGCCGTCAGCTACGCGGGGACCGGCGCGGGGATCCTGCTCGCGCAGACGCGCGAGCCCGCCGCCATCTGGCGCGCCGATACCGGCGCTTCGATCGGGCTCGCGACCGACTCGCGCGCCGACACGGGCCACTTGATCTTCCACGTCAACGCGGGCGGAGGCCTCGCGTGCGCGTCGTGCCACCCCGAGGGCGGCGAGGACGGCCGCGTGTGGAACTTCGCCTGCCAGGGGGCGCGGCGCACGCAGTCGATCCGCGGCGGAATTACCCCGACGGCGCCGTTCCATTGGGACGGCACGGAGACCGACTTCTCGCGGCTCATGGGAGACGTGTTCTCGGGTCGCATGGCGGGGCCGTCGCTCACGACGAACCAGGCGATGGCGGTCCAGGCGTGGGTCGACACGATCCCCGCGCTGCCGGCGATGGCGGGCCTCGACGCGGCCGCCGTTGCGCGGGGCAAGGCGCTCTTCGACGACGCGAACGTCGGGTGCGCGACTTGCCACGCGGGCACGTTGCTCACGAACAACGCGACCGTCGACGTGGGTACGGGCAGCGCGCTGCAGGTTCCCTCGCTGCGCGGCGTGGTTTGGCGCGGGCCCTTCATGCACACGGGCTGCGCGACGACGCTCGCCGATCGCTTCGGTGCGGCGTGCGGCGGCGGCGACAAGCACGGCGTCACGTCGACGCTGTCGGCGGCGCAGCTCGGCGATCTGACGACCTACCTGCAGTCGCTCTGAGCGAGGGGCGGCGACGGCCGAGCGCCGGAACCTGTCAGGGAGAACGAGCCAGCGCTGATTCGAGTTGCCGCCGACGACGAGCCGCGAGCCACGACACTGCGGAGGCGATAGATCGGGTTGGGGCCGC
>DASZUD010000069.1:0-3743 GCA_035548155.1 Polyangia bacterium | reverse complement strand
GCGACGAGGTCCTGGCGCGCGTCGACGAGCTCCGCAGCGTCATCGCGCGCCGGCGCGCGCCGCTCATCATCGTCACGAACGAGGTGGGTATGAGCCTCGTGCCGGAGACGCCGCTCGGCCGGATGTTCCGCGACGTCGCGGGGATCGCCCATCAGCGCCTCGCGCGCGACGCCGACGAGCTCCTGTTCGCGGCCCTCGGGGTCGTGCTGCGCCTGCGGCCCGGACCGGTGGCCATCGCCGAGGCGTCACCCTAGGGCAGCGAGCGTCCGGAATTCGTTTCGACGAGCCAAGGCGCGTGCCAATGCCCGTGTTATTCTGCACGGGCCGTAAATGGCTGATCCCATTCCAGATGCGCTGACCGACCCGTTGGTCGGGAAGGTCCTCTCGCATCGCTACAAGATCCTCCGCAAGCTGGGCGAGGGGGCGATGGCCGCCGTGTACCTCGCCGAGCACTCCGGCGTGGGCAGCAACATCGTGCTCAAGGTTCTGCTGCCCGATCTCGCGGACAACCAGAACGCCGTCGAGCGGTTCTTGCAGGAAGCGAAGATCGCCTCCGAGATCCACCACGACAACGTCATCGACATCTTCTACAGCGGCCGATCGCCCGAGGGGCAGGTCTTCCTCGCGATGGAGTACCTGCACGGCTCGTCGCTGCTGGGCCTCCTCGACAACGAGGGGCCCATTCCCTGGGCGCGCGCGAAGCCGATGTTCCTGCAGATCTGCGCCGCGCTCTCGGCCGCGCACGCGCGCGGCGTCGTCCACCGCGACGTGAAGCCCGAGAACGTCCTCGTCGTCCAGCGCGACAACCCCGAGGGGGCGCCGGGCGAGAAGATGGACTTCGTCAAGGTCGTCGACTTCGGCATCGCGAACGTCGCCGGCCAGCTGGGCGGGCAGGGCGTGTGCGGCACGCCGGAGTACATGCCCCCCGAACAGGCGCGCGCGCTGCCGCCCGATCCGCGCGACGACGTGTACGCTTTCGGCTGCTTGATGTACCACGTGCTGACGGGCACGGTGCCGTTCACTGCCGCGACGATCCAGCAGGTGCTCATCATGCACATGCGGCAGCCGGTCGAGCCTCCGCGCGGGCGGCGCCCCGATCTCGACATCCCCACGGGCGCGCAGGCCGTCGTCATGCGCGCGCTCGCGAAGCGGCGCGAAGATCGCTACCAGAGCATGCGCGAGATCGCCGAGGCCATCGAGGCCGTCCGCGTCGTCCGCCGCATGACGGCGCCCGTGCGCACGCTGGCGCCCGCCGACGCCAGTCGGAAAGAGCGCATCGTGTTCCCGCACACGGAGGCGCCGCGACGCACGAAGCGCAACCTCGTCGTCGCGGGGCTCATCGTCGTGGCCTGCAGCGTGTTCGCGTGGTTCCGAGCGCAACCCCAAGACCCACCCGGCCGCATCGAGATCTTCACCTCGCCCGACGACGCGGAGATCTTCATCAACGGCAAGCGGGTGGGGGCCCGATCGCCGGTGATCCTCGACGCCCCGGCGGCGACGTACACGATCGTCGGGCGCCGCGCGGGGTACGAGGCGCGCTCGCGGACGTTCGCGCTGCCTTCGGGCACGGCGGCGCGGTTCACGCTGACGCTGCCCGTCTCCGACGCCACGCCAGTCGAGCTCGTGAGTGATCCGCCGGGCGCGCAGGTCTCGATCGACGGGCAGCCGTGGCTGGTCGACGGCGCGCCCGGGCGCGCGCCGTTCACGATCGCGACGCTGCCGCCGGGCCTTCACGTCGTGGAGATGGGCGGGTTGCCCGAGCTCGGCACCTGGCGCGGCGAAATCACGCTGCGCCCCGGCACCAGCTACACGGTCCGGGGCACGCTGCCGAAGCCCGAGCCGCCGGCCCCGCCGCCGCCCCCGCCGGCACCGGCCCGTCACGGCAAGCCCGAAGCGCCGCCCCACGCGGCGGCGGCTGCAGCAGCCCCCGCGGGCGCCGCAGCTCCGACGACGCCAGCCACCGTCCCCGATGCGGCCGCCGCGAACGCCGCCGTCGAGAAACCGTACCGGCCGCCGCCCGACTCGGGGATCCTGTTTCTCGATCTCCAGGGCGGCACACCTCGCGCCCCCTGACAGGCCCTGCGGATCATGTTCGTCCGCCCCGCCTTGCGGTCGATGGTCGCCGCCTTCGCGTTCCTCACGCGGATGCCCGTGTGGTCGGGCCCGCTGCGTGACGAGGACCTCGGGCGCTCGGTCACGTTCTTCCCCGTGGTCGGCCTGGTGCTCGGCCTCGTGCTCACGGGCGTGGCTGCGCTCGTGGGCGGGACGTTGCCGCCGCCCCTCGCCGCGGTCCTCCTGGTCGCGCTCCTCGCCGGGCTGACGGGCGGACTTCACCTCGACGGGCTCGCCGACGTCTTCGACGCCCTGGGCGGTGGCCGCGGCGATCGGCAGCGCATGCTCGACATCATGCGGGACAGCCGCATCGGCGCGCACGGCGCGGCGGCGCTGCTGCTCGTGCTGATCGCCAAGGTGTTCGCGGTGGCCGAGGTGCTGGCGCGGCGCGATCTGCCGGCGCTGCTCGCGTTCCCCGCGATCGCGCGCTGGGCCGTCACCCCGGCGATCGTCTTCCACCCGTACGCGCGCCCCGAAGGGACGGGCCGGGCCTTTCAGGGGACGGCGCGCGCGTGGGAGGTGGCTGGCGCCACCGTGGCGCTCGCCGTCGCGCTCGCGGCGCTGGGGCCCCGGCTGGCCATCCCAGCCGCGGGCGCGTTCGTCGCCTCGTCGGCGTTCGCGCTGTGGTTGCGTCTTCGCCTGGGCGGCCTCACGGGCGACGTCTACGGCGCCGCGATCGAGCTCGCCGAGGTGGTGGCGCTCACCGTCGCCGTCGCGATGCATTGACGCCCCCTCGCACCGGCGCTACCGTCGCCGGGCATGGCCGCACCCGACACCCCCATCGTGCACATCGAGTTCGCGAGCTCGGACTTCGCGCGCACGGCGGCCTTCTACGGCGAGCTCTTCGGCTGGCAGACGCAGCAGAACGCCAACGCCAGCTACATGAAGTTCGACGGCGCCGACGGGCCGAGCGGCGGGTGGGTCCGCGCCGACATGGTGCAGAGCCCGGGCCCCATCCCTTACCTCCCCGTGGCGGACCTCGCGGCGACGATCGACAAGGTCGAGAGCGCCGGCGGCCGCATCATCGCGCGCCGGATGCCGTTCGCGGGCGGCGGCGAGGTGGCCCTGGTGGCCGACCCCGACGGCAACGTCCTTGGCCTGTGGATGCGCAAGAAGGTCGACGGCAAGGCCGAGGGGAAGCCCGCGCCCAAGGCTGAAGCGCCGAAGGCCGCCGCGAAGCCCGCGCCCAAGGCCGCGCAGCGCAAGCCGGCGAAGCCTGCCAAGCGCAAGTAGGCCCGGGCCTACAGGAACCGGCGGAACGCGTACGCGACCTGCTCGAGGAGCCGGATGAACGGCGAGCGCCGTCGGAACGTCTCCAGCTTCAGCTCCGTGCTGGCCGCCATGTCCTCCTCGAGGAGCTCGACGGCTGCGGCGTTGCAAGCCGGGTCGAGAATGTTCACGACCAGCTCGAGGTTGTAGGCGAGCGACCGGTGGTCGAGGTTGTAGCTGCCGATCGAGACGAACTGGTCATCGACGGCGAGGAGCTTCGTGTGGACGAAGGCCGGGCTGCGCCAGATGCGCACGCCGGCGCGCAGCAGCGGCTCGAACACGGCACGCGCCGCGAGGTCGATGAAGCGCGAGTCGGACGCGCGCGGCACGAGCAGCCGCACGTCGAGGCCGCGCGCGACGCC
>DASZUD010000068.1:0-48256 GCA_035548155.1 Polyangia bacterium | reverse complement strand
TGTCGACGGCGGGCGACGCCGGTCCGTCGGCGGCCGTGACCACGGCCCCGGAGACGGCGATGTACGGCGACGCGGGCTCGACGGTGACGCGGGCGGGCGCGCCGGCGACCGCGGCGGGGATCACCGTGACCGACACGGCGTTGAAGGAGAGCGAGGCCGCCGACGAGGGCGCGCGCGACGCCGTCGACTCGGTCTTCTGGTCGTAGGCGGGGCCCACCGTGGAGGCGTCGAAGAAGCCGTCGTCGACGACGAGCGCGCCGTGGACCTTGTGCACGCCGAGCGCCAGGAGGTCGGCGACCATGGCCGCGAGATCTTCGACGGTGAGCGTCGGATCGCCTCCGCCGTGCAGCACGAGATCGCCGGTGATCTCGCCGCCGGGGCCCAGCGCCGCACCGGTGAGCGGCGCCGCGACAGACAGGGTCGTGCGCCAGCGATACTCGGGACCCAGCAGCGACAGCGCCGCGGCCGTCGTGACGATCTTCACGTTCGAGGCGGCGTTGAGCGGAGTCTTCTCGCCGCGCGAGTAGATCGCCTTGCCCGTGTCGGATTCGACGGCGAGGACGCCGATCTTCGCCTTCGCGAGGGGCGGCGCGGCGAGCGCCTCGTCGATCTCTTTCTTGAGCCACGCGCGGCGCGCCGCGGGATCGGCGGGCGCCTTGGGCGCGTCGGGCGAAGGCGTGGCCAGCGGCGCGAGGCCCGGGACGGGCTTGGCGCCAGCGGGCTTCGCGCCGGCTTCGGCGTCGTTGGCGGCGGGCGCCGCCGCGACCGGCGCGGCCGGGGTCTTGGGCGCGGCCGGGGTCTTGGGCGCTGTCGCGGTCTTCGCAGCCGGCGCGTGTTGTGCAGCGGGCGTGGCGGCTTTCTCGGTCGCCACCGCGGCGGTGGCGGACGCGAGCCAGGGGAGCACGACGACGAGAGGGCGGAGACGGGCGCTCAACGGCCGTGACCGTACCACCCGCTCCGCTCGCGGGCCACTTCGGTTCGCGATGCCTGGTAGATTCCGCGCATGGATCTCTTTGCGAGCGCCGCGGCCCGCGATCGGCGCGGGCAACCGCTGGCCGAGCGCATGCGCCCGCGCTCGCTCGCCGAGTACATCGGGCAGGAGCACGTCCTCGGGCCGGGCAAGCTCCTGCGCCGCGCGCTCGAGGCCAAAGAGCTGCCGTCGCTGATCCTCTGGGGACCGCCCGGCACGGGGAAGACGACGCTGGCGCGGCTTTTGGCCGCCGAGGCGGGCGCGCGCTTCGTCGCCGTGTCGGCGGTCATGTCGGGCGTCAAGGAGCTGCGCGAGGCGATCGCCGAGGCGGCCGGCGAGCGCGACCAGCGCGGCGCGCGCACGGTGCTGTTCGTCGACGAGATCCACCGCTTCAACAAGGCCCAGCAGGACGCGCTGCTGCCCCACGTCGAAGCCGGAACGGTCGTGCTCGTGGGCGCGACCACCGAGAACCCGTCGTTCGAGGTCAACGCCGCGCTGTTGTCGCGCGCGAAGGTGGTCGTCCTCAAGTCACTCTCGCCGGCGAACCTGCGCCTCGTGCTGGATCGCGCGCTCGCGGACGCCGCGCGCGGCCTCGGCGGCCGCCCGCTCGACGTGCCCGACGACGTCCGCGAGCTCATCGCGCGCGAGGCCCGCGGCGACGCGCGCCGCGCCCTGGCGACCCTGGAGGCGGCGGCGGCCATCGCGACGCCCGAGGCGAGCGGGCGCGTGGCGCTGACCCCCGCTGTCGTCGAGGAGGCGCTGCAGAAGCGCACGATCCTGTACGACAAGGCGGGCGACGAGCACTACGGCGTCGTATCGGCGTTCATCAAGAGCATGCGCGGCAGCGATCCCGACGGCGCGCTCTACTGGATGGCCCGCATGCTCGAGGCGGGCGAGGACCCGCTCTTCGTCCTGCGGCGCATCGTGATCTTCGCCGCCGAGGACGTCGGTGTCGCGGACCCGCAAGCGCTGCAGGTCGCGGTCGCGGCGCTGGACGCCTTTCGCTTCGTCGGGCTGCCCGAAGGCTTGCTGCCGATGACGCAGGCGGTGCTCTATCTCTCGACGGCGCCGAAGACGAACACGGCCGTCACGGCGTACGCGAACGCCAAGGCCGACGTCGACGCGCACGGCGCGCTGCCCGTGCCGGCCCACCTGCGCAACGCGAGCACGAAGCTGGGCAAGGACTTGGGCTGGGGCGCCGAATATCGTTACCCGCACAACTACGCGGGGAACTACGTGCGCGAGGAGTACCTGCCCGAGCCGCTGCGCGGTCACCGCTACTACACGCCGTCGGACTCGGGCCGCGAGAAGCTCGTCAAGGAGCGCCTCGAGAGGCTGCGCGAGGTGCCGCCCGACGCCGGGCCTGCGCGCGGCAAGGAAAAGCCTTAGTCGCTGACCGAGCCGTCTTTCTCTTCACCTGTCCCGCGAGCGGCGCTCGCGGGGGAGGCGCAGCTTGGCGCGTGTCACGCCGGCCAGAGCGCCTTGAGCGCGGCCAGATCCATGTGGTGCGCCCAGCCCTTCGCGGCGCGCGCCATGATGAGGGCCTTGTCCCGGCGGCGGATCTGCGGGCGCTGCGTGAAGACGTCGTAGTCGGCGTCCTCGATCTTGTCGAGGATCGTCGTGCCCACGAGCCAGATCAGCGTCAGCTCCATGCGCAGGTCGGCGTCGAGGTGGTTCATCAGCGGGCGGCCGCGCTCGTACAGCGCGCGCGTGCGCGCCACCTCGTAGCGGAGGAGGTCGCGGAGGCCGCGCGTCGGCTTGAGGGCCTTGAGCTCCGCCTCGGTGACGCCGAAGAAGTGCAGGTCCTCGGCGGGGACGTAGATGTGGTCGCGCGCTGCGTCTGCCGCCACGTCCTGCCAGAAGTTCGTGAGCTGCAGCGCCGTCGAGATCTCGTCGGCGTAGCGGACCAGCTCGGGCTTGCGATAGCCGAAGAGCGCCAGCAGCAGCCGGCCCACGGGTTCGGCCGAACGCGCCGTGTACGCGCGCAGCGCCTGGAAGGTCGCGTAGCGGCGGACCTCGATGTCGGCGCGGAACGCGTGCAGCATGTCCTCGAGCGGCGGGATCGGCAGGTCGCGCCGCTCGATCGTGTCGGCGAGGGCGACGAACACCGGGTGCGTCGCCTCGCCGTAGCACGCGCGGGCGAGCTCTTCTCCCCAGCGGTCGAGCGCCTCGATGCGGCGCCCGTCGTACTGCGGCTCGTCGGCGAAGTCGTCGGCGCTGCGCGCGAACGCGTACAGCGCCACCAGGTGCGGGCGCACCTCGGCGGGGACGAAGCGCGACGCCACGGGGTAGCTCTCCGTGTGCGCGCGCGCGAAGTCCTCGCAGTAGGCGTAGGCGCGCTCGACGGTCCACGGGCCGGGTGGCGGATCCAACCAGGGCACCGGCGGCCGCGTGACGGCTGCGAGAGGGCGGTCCGAGGCGGCCGCGCCCAGCCAATCGCGTCCGTCTCTCAGCACCTGACGAATCATCGCGTCTCTTTTAGCACGCCGGAGGGCTTGGCCGGTCAGGTGCTCCCCGTGCGTTGCGTCGAGGCGGCCGCGCCTTTTTGGCCGACGCGCTCCGCCACGGCGACCGAGCGCCGGTGCAGCGCCATGTGTCCGCGCTGGATGCCCTCGGAGGCGAGCGCGCGCAACGCCGCCAGGTTCGAGGCGAGGCCCGCGGCGCCGATGATCATGCCCAGCGTCGTCGCCGACGTGACGCCCAGGAGGCGCTGCGCGAGCCGCGCGCCCGCGTGGGCCCGCAGCGTGCCGCCCACCGTGCCCACGGCCATGGGCATCTCGAGCTGCCCGACGAGATCGCCAGCCTCTGCGCCTTCGCCCACGCGCCACGTCGCGAGCGGCCGGTAGCGCCCGCTGACCGCGGCGTACGCGTGCGCGCCCGCCTCGACGCCGCGCCAGTCGTTGCCCGTCGCGATCACGACGGCGTCGACGCCGTTCATGACGCCCTTGTTGTGCGTGGCCGCGCGGTAGGGATCGTCCTCGGCGAAGCGTGACGCGGCGACGACGCCGTCGCGCACGGCGCCGCCGTCCATCTCCGCGGTCGCGAGCGCCGCCGCGGGCACGCGCGCGGACACGCGCACGCGCCGCCTGTCGCAGAGGTTCGTGAGGATGCGCAGGCCGCCGCGCCCGCCGGCCAGGCTGGCCACGCGCTCGCTCAGCGTCTCGGCGACGGTGTTCACCATGTTGGCGCCCATGGCGTCGCGGCAGTCGATGTGCACGTGCACGATGATGCGGCCGGGGAGGGCCCGCACCTCCAGCTCGCGCGCGCCGCCGCCGCGCGCCGCCAGTCGCGGCAGCGCCGCGTGGGCCAGGCCCAGGAGCTCGCCTTGCGCGCTTTCGATGCGGGCGCGCGCGCCCGTCGGATCCGTCACGCCCATGATCTCGATCTGCGCCGTCATCACCGGCGGATCGGCGTCGGCGACGAAGCCGCCGCCGGCGCGCACCATCTTCGCGGCGTTCGAGGCGGCCGCGATCACCGACGGCTCCTCGACAGCCATGGGCACGAGGTAGTCCTGATCGTTGACGCGGAAGTTGAGCGCGATGCCGAGGGGAAGCGCGTAGACGCCGACGACGTTCTCGACGACCTCGTCGGCGGTCGCCGTGTCGATGCCTCCCTGCTCCCACGTCGTGAGATCGTCCTCGGAGAGATCGGAGCGGAGCCGCAGCACGTGCCGGCGCTCGGCGACGCTCAGCCGATAAAAGCCCGGAATGCGGGAGCCAGAGGGGCTTGATGAATCATTGGGTGCCGTTCCCGACATGGGCGAATGCTTCTCCTTCTAAGGACGAATAGCGACGAACTGAGGTGCTGACTAGAGGCGCGAGACCCCAGCGGGGTCCACGAGGAGGTCGAGTATGCCAAGGCCGATGGCCCTTGCGCGCGTCCGAAACTCGTTGGCCGCGTCGGGGTCCGGCAGGAAGGCGACGCCGACGTCGCCGCCGCCCGCGCCCGACGGCTTGGCGGCGCCGCCCACCTCGGCCGCGAGCAGCGCGGCATGGGCGAGGAGCGGCGTGACGATCGGAACGCCAGCGGCCTGGCCCAGCGCGTCCATGGCCGTGTGCGCCGTGGCGATCGAGGCGATGAGCTCCGCGGTGTGGCGCGCGTAGAGGGCGCCCTCGAACCGGATGACCGCGTCGGCGATGGGCGGCAGCAGCTGGCGGTACGCGTCGCGCCGCTGCTTCGCGAAGGCGGCGACGAGCTTCAGGCAGTCGACCGTGGAGCTGGCGATGCCCGTGGCGAAGACCACGAGCTCGGCGCCTTGGAGCGCGGGGAGGCGCCGCACCGAGGCGGGCCCCGAGCCGGCGCGCGCGTACTGTAAGATTCCGCCGTAAACGGAGGCGGCGACGTCGGCGCCCGACCCCAGGCCTCCCTGCGCGGCGCGATGGGCGGCGAGCGCGACGTCGAAGGTGAGGTCGGTGCTGTCGGCCACGGAGACCCCCGCCATCTCGAGGACGGCGCCCACCGAGACGGCCGCCGTCGCTGCCGACGAGCCGATGCCCATCTTGGTTCCGTTCAGCGAGAACGCCGACGTGTCGACCAGCACGGAGCCTCCGGGCAGCGCGACGCGGTTCGGTCCCAGCGCCTCCGCGGCGTGGCGCACGGCGATCGCGACCAGCTCCGACTCGGGCGCGCGGCCTGGCACGAACTGGCCCGACGCGCGGCGGTTCACCGCGGCGACGATCGCGGGGAAGCCCTCGAGCACGGCGTACTCGCCGAGCAGCATCAGCTTGCCCGGCGCCGTGACCATCGGCTCTCCCTGCAGAGTCCTCACGCGGCCTCGACGAGGTGCGCGCCTCGGCCGGGCGCCGCGATCACCGTGCGCAGCACGCCCGCGGTGCGCGCGAGCGCGTCCGCGATCGTGCGCGCGTGCGCCGCGGAGCAGAGCACCTTCACGTGCGGTCCGGCGTCCATCGTGAAGTACGCGTCGACGCCCGTCGCGCGGAGGTCGCGCACCGTGGCGACGGCGGCCAGCGTCGCCGCGGACCAGTACAGGATGCCGGGCTCGGCGGCCATCGCCGACGCGTGCATGCGCAGCGCGCTGCGCTCGGTGACGGCGCCGAGGCGCGGCAGGTCGCGCGCGGCGATCGCGGCGCGCGCGTCGGCGAGATCGGCGGGCACGCCCGCGATCCACGCCGCGTAGAAAGGCGACGTGCGCGCCGTGCGATCCATCGCCTCGGTCGAGCCGAGCGACTTGGCGACGTTGCTGGTGACCGCCACGACGAGGCGCACGTCGGGCCACGCCTCGCCGCCCGCGACCGGCGCGGCCACCGCGTCGCGGCCGTCGGCGCGCTCGCCGGGCGCCATCTCGACGAAGCCGCCGAAGATCGAGCGCGCCGCCGAGCCCGAGCCGAGCCGCGCCAGCTCCGACAGCTCGGCGGGCGTGGGCGAAAGGCCCGCCGCGCGGGTCGCCGCGAGGGCCAGCGCCGCGAAGCCCGACGCCGACGAGGCGAGGCCCGAGGCGGTGGGCATGTTGTTCTCGGTCGTGACCTCGGCGCGCGTGTGGATACCGGCGCGCGCCCGCACGCGATCGAGGAACTTCGAGGCGCGCGCCGCCTCCTTCGGCTGCGCGGCGGCGCCGTTCAGCGTGACGCGATCGGCGTCGAGCCCGTTCGCGAACCGCACCGTCGTGCGCGTGCCCAGGCCGTCCAGCGTCAGCGAGAGGCTGCCCGCGGCGGGCAGGTTCAGCGCGGCGTCGCGCTTGCCCCAGTACTTCACGAGCGCGATGTTGGTGCCTGCGACGGCGGTCGCGGCGCGAGGCTCGCTCATCGGGTCGTGTCCTCCGGTCTCGCGGCGGCGATCTCGGCGAGGAAGCCGTCGTAGCCGGCCTCGCGCCAACGTGCGAGCACGTCGCGCTCGTGACCGGGCGCGAGCGCGATCACCGCGCCGCCGCCGCCCGCGCCCGTGAGCTTCGCGCCCACGGCCCCTGCGGCGCGCGCCGCGTGCACCAGCGCGTCGAGCTCGGGAGACGAGACGCGGAGCGCGGCCAGCAGACCGTGCGCCGCGTCGAAGATGCGCCCGAGTCCGTCGACGTCGCCGCGCGCGAGCGCGACCTCGGCGTCGCCCGCCAGTCGGCCCATGAGATCCAGCACGCCGTCGGCGGCGGCGAGACGCTCGCGCAGGCGGCCCACGGCGGCGACTTGCGCGACGGTGTCGCGCGGGCGGCCCGAGAGCCCCACGCAGATCGTCATCGACTGCAGCACGGGGATGCGGCGCCAGCCGTCGGCGCGCGTGAAGCGCCCCACGGCGCCCGTCGTGGCCGCCGCCGCGTCGATGCCCGAAGGCGTGCCATGGAACACCGACTCGGCGTCGGCGACGGCGGCCGCGATGAGCGCGGCGTCGTCGCGGCTCGTGGCGGCCGCCGCGGCGCGCGCGAGCGCGACGGCGAGCGCGGCCGAGCTGCCGATGCCCGAGCGTGAAGGGATGCCGGCCGTCGCCGTGAAGTCGAAGGCGCGCGCGCCGAACCGATCGAGCACGGCGGCGAGCGCGCGCCCGACGGGCGTTCCGTCGCCGGCGATCGCCTCCAGCGACCAGGCTGGCACGCGCAGGCGTCCGGCGCCGGGCGTCGCTTCGGCGGCGACCCCCGCCGAGATGCCGGCCGCGATCGCCGCGTGCCCGTGCACGACGGCGTGCTCGCCGACGAGGATGATCTTGCCGTGGCCGAAGCCGGTCACTCGGGCCTCTGCGCGAGCCAGGAGGCGAGCTCGCCCGTGATCACGCGCGGCGCCTCCGCGAGGTCGCGCGCGCGCCCCGCGCCGGCGAGCAGCGCCGCCGCGCGAATGCCGCTCACGACGTAGGCGAGGAAGGCGCGCGCGCCCTCGCGGCCTCCGTCGCGCGCCGCGCGCAGCGCCGGCTGGGCCAGCCCCGCGACGCGCGCGCCCAGCGCGAGCGCCCGCGCGGCGTCGAGGCCCGTGCGGATGCCGCCCGAGGCGACGAGCTCGACGCCGGCCGCTGGCAGCCCCGCCGCCGCGAGCCAGCCCACGGCCGCCGCCGTGGGAACGCCCCAGTCCCAGAGATCTCGTCCGATCGCCGCCGCGTCCGCAGGCGCGCGCCGCGACTCGACGGCCGTCCACGACGTGCCGCCCGCGCCCGAGACGTCGATGGCGCGCACGCCGACGCCGGCGAGCCGTCGCGCCACCGCGGGCGTGATCCCGCAGCCCGTCTCCTTCACCATGACGGGCACGCCCGCGCCCTCGACCGCGCGCGCGATCGCGTCGAGCACGCCGCGGAAGTCGCGATCGCCGCCCGGCTGCGCCAGCTCCTGCGCCGGGTTGAGGTGCACGCAGAGCGCGTTCGCGTCGACCGCGCGCACGAGCGCCTGCACCTCGGCCACCGACATGCGAGCCAGTTGCACGCCGCCGAGGTTCGCGAACAGGTAAACGTCGGGCGCCGCCGCGCGCACCTGGTACGTGTCGGTCGTCTCGGGCCGCACCAGCATCGCGCGCTGGCTCCCGAGCCCGAAGGGGATGCCGAGGTCGGCGGCCGCCGCCGCGAGCGCGCGGTTGAGCGCCCCCGCCTCGGGCGTGCCGCCCGTCATGCCCGTCACCATGAGCGGCGCGCGGATCGTGCGCCCGCACAGCTCGGTCGAAAGGTCGATCGCGTCGGCGTCGATCTCCGGCAGCGACACGTGCACGAGGTGGACATCCTCGAGCAACGTCGGGCGGCGGAAGTCCGCCTCGCCCGACGCGGCGATCGCGATGTGATCGGCCTTGCGCTGACTGATGTCACCTTCCGACACGGTTTCGTCCTCTCGGGCGCAGAGTCTCCGCAGGAGGCGCCCCCGAGTCCATAAGTTCTTGAAAGGGTTCAGGTCAGTAGGAAAGGACGGTGATTTTCTTGCTGCCGACCTGAACAGGCGGATAGTATCGGCGGCCATGGAGCTCTCGCTGTTGGCGGCGTCCGTCGCTGCGGTGGTCGTTGCGGCCCTGGCGAGCGCGCTCGGATGGATCGCGGGTACGGCGCGAGCCAGGGCGGCTGGCGAGGTCGGGCTCCGCGAGGCCGAGAAGCGGGCGAGCGCCGCGACGGCGCGCGCCGAGACGCTGGCCGATCAGGCGCGCGAGTCGGAGGCGCGGGCGAACGCGCTCGAGGCGGCGCGCCGCATCGCCGACAGCGAGAAGGCGGCGGCCAATGCGCGCGCGAACGAGATCGCGCGCAGCCTGGTCGAGCAGCGCGAGCTCCTCGAGGAGGCGAAGGCCAAGCTGGGCGACACGTTCCAGGCGCTGGCCGCCGACGCGTTGCAGAGCAACCAGCAGGGCTTCCTCACGCTGGCGAGCGAGCGCCTGGGCGCCCTGCGCCGCGAGGGGGCGAGCGAGCTCGAGGCGCGCCAGAAGGCCATCGAGGCCGTCGTCGGGCCGGTGCGCGAGTCGCTGGAGAAGGTGGATCAGCAGATGCGCGCGATCGAGCGCGAGCGCGGTCAGGCCTACGGCGAGCTGACGACGCAGGTGAAGGTGCTGTCGGCCACGCAGGAGAAGCTGCGCGCCGAGACGAGCAACCTCGTGACGGCGCTGCGCGCGCCCGCCGTGCGCGGCCGCTGGGGCGAGCTGCAGCTCCGGCGCGTCGTCGAGATGGCGGGCATGCTCGAGCACTGCGACTTCGAGGAGCAGGCCAGCATCACGACCGAGGACGGGCGGCTGCGGCCCGACATGGTGGTGCGCCTGCCGAGCGGTCGCAACATCGTCATCGACGCGAAGACGCCGCTCGGCGCGTACCTCGAGGCGCACGAGGCCCAATCCGAAGAGGAGCGCGTCGCCAAGCTGCGCCACCACGCGCAGCAGGTGCGCGCGCACATCTCGAAGCTTTCGGCGAAGAACTACTGGGAGCAGTTCGCGGTCGCGCCCGAGGTGGTCGTCATGTTCCTGCCGGGCGAGACCTTTTACAGCGTCGCGCTGGAGCAGATGCCGACCTTGATCGAGGAGGGCTTCGCGCAGAACGTCCTCGTGGCCACGCCGACGACGTTGCTGGGGCTGCTGCGCGCCGTGAGCGCGGGGTGGCGCGAGGAGCGCGTCGCCGAGAACGCGCGGCGCATCGCCGAAGAGGGGCGCAAGCTGCACGAGCGCATCGCGACGCTGGCCGACCACTTCGCGGACCTCGGCCGCGCGCTCGGCCAGTCGGTGGGCGCGTACAACCGCACGCTGAGCTCGTTCGAGACGCGCGTCATGCCGGCGGCCCGCAGCCTCGCGGCCCTGGACGCGAAGGGCAAGAAGGACGTCGTCGAGCTGCCGCAGCTCGACCAGCGGCCCGTGACGCCGCGCCGGCCCGACGCGACGCCGCGCGCGCTGCGGCCCGCGCCGCTCACGCTCGCGCTCACGCCCGGGCACTCGTCAGCGCCGGCCGCCGCGTCCGAGGGCGAACCCTAAGTTGGACTTCGCCGAGCCGCGCCGCCCCATCACGGCCAGCTTCATCGGAGGGCGCGGGCACTACGAGCAGGTCGTGCGGGCCGTCATGGATGCGCGGCGCAGCGTGTGGATCGCCACGGCGAACCTCAAGGAGCTGATGGTCGAGGACCACCGCGCCGCGCCCGGACGGCGCCGCACGTCGCGCGCGGGGAAGGGGGCGGCGGCGTATCGTTCGATCCTCGCCGTGTTCGACGAGCTCGCGGGGAAAGGCGTCGAGCTGCGCATCCTGCACGCGTCACCTCCGTCAGGCCCGTTTCGGCGGGAGCTCGCCCGACATCCGCAGCTCGGCAAGGCCTTGGCGCTGCGCACCTGCCCGCGCGTGCACTTCAAGGCCGTCATCGTCGACGGCGGCTACCTCTACCTCGGCAGCGCGAACTGGACGGGCGCCGGCCTGGGCGCGAAGGGCACGGGCCGCCGCAACTTCGAGCTCGGCTTCGCCACGGCCGACGATCTGCTGCTCGATCGCGTGCAGGAGCTCTACGAGCGCGTGTGGCGCGGCGCGGAGTGCAAGGGGTGCAAGCTGCGCGACGTCTGTCCGGCGCCGCTCGACACGCCGCCCGGACCCGCAGCCAAGACAGCAAAGCCGCCGGCGCGCCGCGCGCTGTGAGTGCCCGGAGGCCCGGAAATCCGTTTCGGGCTCGTAACGCTTTGGATCGGACCGCTGAGCTTGCTGACGTACGGCCGCGGGGCATGGTACGAAGAGAGCGTTTTCGCCCATGCCTGAGATCGAGGTTCAGTCTGCGAGCGGGCCCCGTCGCCGGGTCCCGATGACGGACGGTCGCCTGGTCATCGGACGCGGCGAGGACAGTCACGTGTTCCTGCCGGACTATCGGCTGTCCCGCCGGCACGCCGAGGTCGAGCAGCGCATGGACGGCTTCTACATCGTCGACCTCGGCAGCACGAACGGGACGTACCTCAACGGCCAGCGCGTCATGGGCGAGCAGCGCCTGTCAGACGGCGACACGATCTCGCTGGGCGAGACGACCCTGATCTTCTCGTCCGGGGCCTCGGACGAGACCGTCGAGGGGGGCGCGCTCGACGGCGCGCAGGCGTACCGCATCAAGGATCTGCACGCGCGCATCACCGACCGCTCGGTGAGCGCCAGCGACCCGGGGCGCCAGTCGCGCGTGTTCCAGCTGCTCAGCAAGGCCAGCGCGGCCCTGCTGGGGCAGAAGGCGCTGCCCGAGATCTTCGAGCAGGTCCTCGACGTGATCTTCGAGGCCATCCCCGTGCAGCGCTCGGCCATCGTCATGCTCGAGGGCGGCGAGGCGGTCGTGCGCGCGTCGCGCAGCCGCACGGGCCAGCCGATCTCCGTCGTCAGCCGTGCCATCGCCAAGCGCGTCGTGCAGCAGCGGCTGGCGCTGCTCGTGCCCAACATCGCCGAGGACGTCGCGCTGCGCGGGCGCAAGAGCATCATGGGCGCCAGCATCCGCTCCGCCGTGTGCGCGCCGCTGTGGCTGCCGCCGCGCGACGGCGCGCACGAGCAGGTCATCGGCCTCATCTACGCCGACACGCAGGACTTCGAGCGCGCCTTCGACGAGGACGACCTCCAGATCCTCACGGCGTTCGCCAACATCGCCGCGTCGAAGATCGAGAACACGAAGCTCTTCGCCGAGAACGCGGAGAAGCAGCGGCTCGAGGGTGAGATGCGCACGGCGGCGGAGATCCAGCGCAGCGTGTTGCCGCGCGACGCGCCCCGCGTGCCCGGATGCGAGCTCTACGGCGAGAGCCGGTCGTGCGAGGCGGTGGGCGGCGACTATCACGACTTTCACTGGAACGGCCGCTCGCTCTCGTTCGCCGTGGCCGACGTCTCGGGCAAGGGGCTCGGCGCGGCCATGTTGATGGCGGCGCTGCGGGCCGCCGTGCACGCGCACTGGCAGGAGCCGGGGCTCGCCGACGCGGCGACGCGCATCAACTCCACCTTCTTCGAGAACGTCCCCTCCGATCGCTACGCGACCTGCTTCCTGGGCCGCTTCGATCCGCGCTCGGGCAAGCTGTCGTACGTCAACGCGGGGCACCCGCCGCCCTTGCTCGTGCACGCTGACGGGCGCACCGATTCGCTTCACGAAGGCGGCCCGGGCATCGGCCTCTTCGAGGCCGGCACGTTCGCGCAGGGCGAGCGCACGTTGATGCGCGGGGATACGCTGCTCGCGTACTCCGACGGCATCAGCGAGTCCTGGCCCACGGCCGCGGAGGCCGAGGCGGCGCTCACGGAGCTCGCGCGCGCGTACTTCGCCGTGCCCGTCGCGGCGCTGTGCCACGAGATCCTCGCGGCGTGCGAGCGCCGGCGCGGTGGCGTGCGCACCGACGATTGCACGCTGGTCGTGCTTCGCTGGACGCCGCCCGCCTGACGCCTCACTCGGCGACCGACGCGACGACGTCGACCAGCGTGTCGGCGTCGACGGGCTTGGACAGGTGGCGCGCGAAGCCCGCGCGCTTCGACTCTGCCTTGTCGTGCTCCTGGCCGTAGCCCGAGAGGGCCACGAGCACGGGCGGCGCGTCCGCGAGCCGCGAGCGCAGCTCCCGCCCCAGCGTGTATCCGTCCATCATGGGCAGGCCGATGTCGAGGATCGCGACGTGCGGGCGAAAGCCGTCCAGCGCGAGGAGCGCCTGTTCGGGATCGTGGGCGATCCGCACCTCGTGTCCGGCTCTGGTGAGCAGGTGCGACACCATCTCCGCCCCGTCTCGATTGTCGTCGACGACGAGGACGCGCCGAAGCTGCGCCTTTGAACCGTGCTTTGGCGCTCGCATCTCGACGTCGGGGGTCCTCGGGGGCAGCGACCCCGCCGCGGGCAGCCGCACCGTGAACGTGCTGCCGCGATGGGGGCCATCGCTGCGCGCCTCGACGGCGCCCCCGTGCAGAGCGGTGAGCGATCGCACGAGGGACAGCCCGAGTCCGAGCCCGCCCTGCGCGCGATCGGGGCCGCGTGCGCCCTGCACGAAGGTGTCGAAGACGTGCGGCAAGAGGCTGGCCTCGATGCCCAGGCCGTCGTCGCTGACCTCGATTACGACCGCCGCGCCCCGGCTGGCGGCCCTCACCCAGACGTGCCCACCGCACGGCGTGTAGCGCGCGGCGTTCGACAGCAGGTTGCTCACGACCTGGGTCAGGCGCACCTCGTCGCCGTCGACCACCAGCCCGTCGTCGCGCAGCTCGACGGCCAGCGAGTGCCGCTGCTGCTCGAAGAGGGGGCGCGTCGCTTCGACGGCCCGCGAGATCACGCTGCCGACGTCGAGGAGGCTCTTCGAGAGCGTCACCTTGCCGGTCGCGACGCGCGACACCTCGAGGAGATCGTCCACGAGGCGCTGCAGGTGCCGCGACTGGCGCAGGATGACCTCTCCCTCGGGCGACCGCTCGCCGGCGGGCCCGCCCTTGATGAGCTCGGCCGCGTTGAGGATGGGCGCCAGCGGGTTGCGCAGCTCGTGCGAGAGGAGCGCGAGGAACTCGTCCTTGCGGCGATCGGCTTCGCGCATGGCCGCCTCGGCGCGCTTGAGGGGCGTGACGTCGACGAACGCGCCGAGCGATCCGCGCGGTGCGCCGTCGGCGTTTCGCAGCGAGACGACGCTGCCGTAGAGGTGCACGACCTGACCGTCGTCGAACCGGATCTCCTCCTCGTAGCCGCGCACCTCTTCGCCGCGCGCCGCGCGCTGCAGCGGCAGATCGCCGGGGGGCACCTCGGCGCCGTCGACGAACACCTTGAAGTGGCGGGTGGCCTCGGGATCGTCGGCCGTCTTCGATACGTTCTCGGTCGCGCCCATCCGCAGGATCTCGCGGCCCGTGCGGTTCGTGCGCACGTCGCGGCACTCGGGATCCTGCGCGATGAGCACCATGGCCGGCACGGCCTCCGTCAGCGTCGCCAGGTCGTCGGCGCGGGCACGCGCGCGGGCCTCGCTCTCGCGCAGCGCCGATTCCGCGCGGCGCTGCTCCGTGACGTCCATGGCCGTCGTGATGATGCAGGGCTCGCCGCCGAAGTCGATGGCTGCGGCCCTGACGATCGCGTTCACCATCGCGCCGTCCTTGCGGACGAGTTGCACCTCCGACGTCCTGCGCGAGTCGTCGTTCACGTGCTCGAGGAAGTGGACGCGCGCCTCGGGAGCCCAGAGCCCCAGCTCGACGGCGGTCTTTCCGACGAACTCGTCGCGTGTGAAGCCGGTCATCTCCAGCAGGGCGTCGTTCACGTGCAGGCACGCGCCGTCTCTCTTTCGCGTGATGGCCGTCGGCTGGGGCGAGAGCTGGAACACGGCCTCGAAGCGATGCTCCGAAAGCCGCAGGGCCGCTTCGGCCTCATGGCGGGCGTGCACGTCGAAGGTCGCGGCGATCCAGCGCTGGATCCTCCCGTCTTCTCTGCGCACGGGCGCCACGCGCGCGAGGTGGTACCGGTAGTTTCCCTGCCGGTCGCGGATGCGGTACTCGATCTCGCACGGGGTCGAGGCCGCCAGGGCGTCGGCGAACTGCGCCAGCAACGGCCCGCGATCGTCGGGGTGCACGGCCCCCAGGGCTCCCTCGGGCTTCAGCGAGTCCTCGAGCCCGAGCCCGGTCACCTCGGTCCACCGTTCGTTCACCCACTCGAGCGCGCCGGTGGCGCTGCACGTCCAGATGATCTGGGGCAGCGCGTTCGAGAGCATGCGGAAGTCGGCGTTGGGAATCCGCGCGGCTGCGGCCTTCTTCGAGGAGCGCTTCGTCGGCGACGCACCGCCGTTCGGCCGCCCGGCCCGCGCCGCCGGCTTCTTCGCGAGACGGCCCTGTCCGCGCCGCTTGATCGAGCTTCTCGTCGGCAAGGAGCGGGTACCGTAATGCCGCCCGTCGGGAACCGCCAGGCTCGGATGTTCCCCACGGGGTATGCCGCCGACGGCGCGTCGACCGAAGAGTCCGCCCCAGCGCCGAGGTCGCCGCTCCGAAAATCGTCGGCGAGGCCCGGCTGGTCCTTCCTGGCAAAAAACGCTGAGAGCGCGCCGGTTTACGGCTCAAGCAAGAAATTGGACGGCCTGGGGAGCGGCCCCGATACTGGAGACCTCCCGGAGTTCGCATGCGCCGAGAAACCAGGACATGGGTCGGTCGCGCGGTCGCGGCGGTCGTGGTCATGATCGCGCTCGGCTACATCCCGTACCACGTGTACGCGCGCTCGGGCCTGGCGCGCACGCTGGTGCTGCGGCGGGATCTCGAGGCGCTGCGCGCGCGCAACGCGCAGCTCGCCGCGGAGAACGATCGCCTCGCGCGCGAGGCCGAGGCGCTGCGCAACGATCCGGCGGCCATCGAGCGCGTCGCGCGCGCCGAGCTCGGCTGGGTTCGACCCGGTGAGATCGTCGTCGATCTGTCGCCGCCAGCAGAGGACCGCCCGTCGGTGTTCCCGCCCGCGCCGAGGGCGGCGCGATGAGGGCGGCGCCGCTCAGCCAGCGCATCGCCTTCCAGGTCGGGCGCGCCTTCCGCGCGATCTACGCCTTCGCCGTCTGCGGCGCGTTCGTCGTCCTCCTGTGGCGCGGGTGGTTCCCGGATCTGCGCCTGCCGGGCGCCGACCTGCGCCGGGCCGCTGCGGCCGCACTGCTCACGGGGCTCCTCACGCTGAAGATCGCCGCGCGCGTGCGCACCTCCGAGCGCCGGCGCACGCCTCGGCGCGAAGCGCTGTCGGACGTCGAGCTCGGGCTCGTGCTGCTCACGGCGATCTACGTGCTGCTCGCGATGTCGGGCGGCGCGACGAGCGCCGTGTACCCGCTCGTGTACGCCGTCGTGAGCTTCCTCGTGACGTTCCATCGCCTGGCCGTCGGCCTGCCGCTGGCCGTGGCCGCCGTCGGCTTCGAGGCGGTGCTGGCCTTCGGCCCGACGGTGCCGGCCGAGCACGCGAGCACGTTCCCCAGCCACGCCGGCTTCATCGGCGTCTTCGCGCTGCTCAACGTCGTCTTCCTGCACGCCGAGGTGGCGCGCCAGCGGCGCGAGCACCGGCGCCGCGTCGAGGACGAGGTCGCGTCGATGCGCCAGGACGCGCGCGACTTCCGGCTCATCTCGACGGCGCTCTCCAACGAGAGCCGCGTCCGCTCGCGCGAGGAAGAGGAGCAGAAGCTGTCGCAGGGATCGATCCAGACGATCCACCAGCAGCTCTTCTACAACCTGGAGCTCTTGCGCACGTCGCTGGGCCTGCATTGCTGCGCGCTCTTGTGGCTCGACGAGACGGAGGAGCAGCTCAAGGTGAAGGAGCTGTGCACCGACTCGCCGCACGTCACCGAGGCGCCGATCCCTGCGGGCGGCGGCGTGCTGGGCGCGATCCTCAAGGAGCTGCGGCCGTTCGTGCTCGAGGCGCCCAAGCTCTCGCTCCTGCCGTACTACGCGGGGCCGGCGCCCGTGACTGGGTTCGTGGGCGTGCCCGTCGTCGAGGGGCGCACCGTGCGCGGCGTGCTGGTCGCCGACCGCGCCGACGGCCGCAGGTTCGAGGACGCCGAGGTCATGCTGATGCTGACGGCCTCCGAGCAGGTCGTGCGCGTCGTCCAGTCGGAGCAGGTCTTTCAGGCCGTCGAGCGCTCGAAGCACGAGCACGAGCGCTTCTACCGCGCGTCGGCCGAGCTCAACCGCGCGCTGACGCTGGAGGAGGTCTACGACGCGGCCATCGCCGCCGCGCGCAGCGTCTCCGAGTTCGAGTTCGCCGCGATCGCGACCTACGACGCGAAGAAGGCCACTCACACCATCCGCCGCGTCGTGGGCGAGCTGGCCGACAAGCTGGACGGCACGACGCACCGCGATCCTTCGTCGATCACGTCGATGGTCGTGAAGAACAAGCTGGCGCTGCCCGCGGGCGGCGACTGGCGCGAGCACGACGTTCCGGTCTTCTCGCACCCGATGCGCATCCGAGACTTCGAGTCGCTGTACGTGCTGCCGCTGCTCGTGAAGGACGAGGTGGTGGGGACGTTCACGGTCGCCGCCAGGCGCGCCGGCGCGTTCCCCTCCGACCGCCGCGAGATGCTGGGGGTCATCGCGAACCAGGTGGCGATCTCGCTGCAGAACGGCCGCATGGTGCAGGCGCTCGAGGAGCAGGCGACGACCGACGGCCTCACGGGCCTCGTCAACCACCGCACCTTCCAGGAGCGCTTCTCGGCGATGCTGGGGCGCGCGGACCGCCACAAGTTCTCGGTGTCGTTGATCCTCACCGACATCGACCACTTCAAGAAGGTCAACGACACCTACGGCCACCCCACGGGTGACGAGGTCCTGCGGCGGGTTGCTGCCATCCTCAAGGCGAACGTCAGGAAGATCGACATCTGCGCGCGCTATGGCGGGGAGGAGTTCGCCATCGTGCTCGAGGCGACGGACCGCGAGGGTGCGCGCCAGCTCGCGGAGCGCATTCGGAACGAGGTGCAGCAGCAGACGTTCCAGTCGCCGAAGGGGCCGTTCAAGGCGACGCTGTCGCTCGGTATCGCGACGTATGCCGAGGACGGGCGCGACAAGGCCGAGCTCATCGCCCACTCCGACCAGTGCCTCTACGCCGCCAAGCACGGCGGGCGCAACCGCACTGTCTGCTACGCCGACATCGTCGGACAGCCGCCCGCGAAGCTCAAGGTCGCGAAATGAGCCTCTGATCCGGTTCGCCGGCTCGCCGTTTCCGCCTCTCGTGCGAGGGCGCCCGCTGACATTCGGTGGCCGATGATTAGCTTGCCGGCATGCGCCCCGTCGTCGCCGCCGCCGCCTTGCTCGCCACCTGCGCGGTCGCGTGCGACCAGGCCACCTCCGCCGTCACGGCGATGACGAACCAGTACGTGGGCGCGTGGCAAATCGTCTCGGGTCGGCAGACGGTCGACTGCGGGAGCGGTCCGATGGCGCCCGTGCCCATCACCGCAGGCACCGTCGTCATCGGCCCGAGCCAGCCGCCCGGCACGCTGAGCGCGCAGGACACCGAGCACGGCAACTGCTTGTGGCTGCTCGACGCCGGCCCGACGACCGCGACGCTCCGGTCGGGCAAGGAGTGCAGCTCGACCGCGACGACGACCACACAGACGGTCACCCCCAGGGAGTACGTCCTCACGCTGACCTCGGCGAACCAGGCGATGGTCGTGAGCAATTTCCGGCGCCAGGCGCTGGGCATCACGTGCACGCAGCTCGACGAAGAAATGCTGGTGCTGCAATGAGCTTTCCGGCGCCCGCCGAAGGTCTGGCATCCGGACGGCAAGAGGACGACAATGAGCCCGTGGACGGGAAAACGTTCGTGGCTCTCCGCGACCTCTCCGCGACCTGCATCGTGATCCTGTCGCCCGTCAAATCAGACATGCGTGACGTCGTCGTCCCCGCGGGCGAGGTGATCGAGGTCGTGAGCGCGCACGACGATCTGGTGTCGTGCCGCCCCGAGCGCTACGCCGCGCTCGAGGCTGCCCTCGTCGCTCCCGACACGCGCGCACACGCCGGCTACAAAGGATACGGGCTCGTCATCGATCGCTTCTTGCTCGAGCGCTACTGCGCGCCCACCGACCAAGGGACCTGAGACACGAGCCGAGGCTACGGGCCGCCGCCCGTACCGGGGCCCTTGAGCTTGAAGTCGTTCGAGGTCTCGGGGACGATCTTGCCGTCCTCGGTGGGGCGGAAGCGGATCTCCGTCTTCACCTCGACGACCAGCTTCGTCAGCACCTTGGCCAGTTCGTCGTTGAGGTTGAGGTGCTCGAGCCAGTTGCGCATCTCGCCGGCGGCGGCGCGCATGATGTCGTCCTTCGATTTCGCCGCCGCGCCGACGCCCGCCGATACGGCGCGCCGCACGAAGTCCGAGAGGCTGTGCTCGCGCTCGGCGCGCTCCTCGGCCGAACGAGGGGAGGTGGGCTCCTCCTCGGTGACCGCCTCGGGAGTCGCCGGATCCGTCGCGCCGGGCCGCGGGCCGCCCGTCCCCGGCTGCTCACCCTCTTTGCCGCTCATGCGGCGAAGGTTACCGCGAAGAATGTCGTGCTGCGATATCCTCGGGCGGCACCCGTCATGGCCCGCCCCGGACGCCTCTTCACCGCCTATTTCGTGACGGCGCAGGTCGCGCTCTCGTACGTCGCGCTCGCGGCTTCGCGCCGGTTTCGCCGGGCCGAGACCTTCGAGCGCGTCACGCGCGAGAAGCACCGCCGCAACGCGCAGCGCATCGAGGCGGCCATCGTCAAGCTGCGTGGCCTCTTCATCAAGGTCGGGCAGCTCATCAGCATCATGGCGAACTTCCTGCCGGACGCGTTTCGAGAGGAGCTCGAGCGTCTGCAGGATCAGGTGCCGCCGCGGCCGTACGAGGACATCGAGGCGCGCCTGCGCGAGGAGCTCGGCGGGCGCGGCCCCAGCGAAGTGTTCGCCGAGTTCTCGCGCGAGCCGGTGGCCTCCGCGTCGATCGGGCAGGTGCACCGCGCGCGGCTGGCCACGGGCGAGGCCGTCGCCGTCAAGGTGCAGTACCCGGACATCGAGGAGATCGTCCGCACCGACCTGCGCGCTCTGAAGCGCATCTTCGGCGTGCTCCGCTGGTTCATGCCCGAGTACGGCTTCGACACGATCTACGCCGAGATCCGCGAGATGGTGCTGGCCGAGCTCGACTACCGGCAGGAGGCGAGCGCCATCGAGCGCATCGCAGGGAACTTCCGCGCGCGCGCGGCCGCCCACGGGCCGCCCTCGGCCGCCAACGTGCGCTTCCCTCGCGTCGTCACCGAGTACTCGACGGCGCGCGTGCTGACGACCGAGTGGATGGAGGGCTTCAAGGTCGCCGACCTCGAGCGTCTCAGCGCGGCGGGCGTCGATCGGCGCAAGACGGCCCGCGTCTGCGTCGAGGCGTACTGCCAGCAGATCTTCATCGATGGCCTCTATCACGCGGATCCGCACCCCGGGAACCTGCTGGTGCAGCCGCCCGCGGCGCCCGGCGGCGAGCCGACGGTCGTGTTCCTCGACTTCGGCGCGACGGCGACGGTGTCCGAAGGCATGCGGCGCGGGATGATCTCGTTCCTTCAGGGCGCGATGACGCGCGACACGACCCGGATCGTCGCGGCCATGAAGGAGATGGGCTTCCTCTCTCGGCGTGCCGACCCCGAGGTGTTCGACCGCATCGTGCAGTACTTCCACGAGAAGATGCGCGCGCAGATGTCCGTGCAGGGCTTCTCGCTCAAGGACCTGTCGTTCGACTCGGAAAAGAGCCTCACGAGCCTGCTGGATCTTCGCGATCTGAACGTCAGCCTCGCGGACCTCAAGGACGCCTTCAAGATCCCCAAGGAGTGGATCCTCCTCGAGCGCACGCTGCTGCTCTTGCTGGGCGTGTGCACGACGCTGGATCCGGAGATGAACCCGACCGACGTCATCCAGCCGTACCTCGAGCGGTTCCTGCTGGGCGAGCAGAAGCAGTGGTCGGAGCTGGTCGTCGACGCCTCGCGCGAGATGGCGCTCTCGGCGCTGTCGTTGCCGGGCGAGCTGCAGCGGTTCATGGATCGGGCCGCCCGCGGCGAGCTCGAGTTCCGCGTCCGCAACCTCGACGAGAACGCGCGCGTGCTCTACAGCGTGGGCCAGCAGCTGCTCTGGGGCATGCTGGCCGCCGTGTCGGCCGTGCTCGCGGTCGTGTTCGACGGGCGCGGCCAGGGGACGGCGAAGCTCGGCGCCGAGATCGTGGCCGCCGTGTTCGTCGTGTTCCTTTTCTTTGCGTGGCTCGGGGGCCGGCCGAAGCGCAAGCGGCACCTCGGCCGGGGCGCCTGAGCCCGGCCGCTCAGCCGATTTTGGCGGTCCGAGTGATCTCGCCCATGCGGCCGGTCTGGTAGTCGCGGAACGCCGCCTCCAGCTCGTCCGGCGTGTTCATGACGAAGGGGCCGTAGCGGGCGACGGGCTCGTGCAGCGGCACGCCCGCGAGCAAAAGCGCGCGGCCGCCGCCGGGGCCGCCAGCGAGTCGAACGGCGTCGCCGTCGCCGAGCACCGCCAGCTGGCCGCTGCCGAGCACGCGCCGCTCGTCGCCCACGCCCAGCTCGCCGTCGAACACGTACACCAGCGCGCGCTGCTCGGCCTCGAGGGGCACCGTGACGTCGGCGCCGTCGTCGAGCGACCAGTCTTGATACACGATCGGCGTGTGCGTCTCGATGACGGCCTTGGCGCCCAGCGCCTCGCCGGCGATGACCTTCACGCGCGCGCGCCCGTCGGGCGTCGCCGCGCTGGGGATCTGCGCGCCCGGGACCTCTTGGTAGCGCGGACGCGTCATCTTCAGGCGCGCGGGGAGGTTCACCCAGATCTGGAACCCGTGCGCGACGCCGCCTTGCTCGCGCATCTTCTTCGAAGGCTCTTCGGAGTGGATGATGCCCGCGCCGGCCGTCATCCACTGGACGTCGCCGGGGCGCAGCGCGCCGCGGTGGCCCGCCGAGTCCTCGTGCTCCATCTCGCCCTCGAGGATGTACGTCACCGTCTCGAAGCCGCGGTGCGGGTGATCGGGCGCGCCCAGCGCCTCGCCCGGCGCGTACGTCACGGGGCCCATCTCGTCGATGAGCAGGAACGGATCGGCCAGCGGGAACCCTGGCGTGGGCATGGGCCGGCGCACGACGAACCCGCCGCCCTCGGTCTGCTTGTGAGCCGTCACGACGCGCGTGACGGGACGGATGACGGAGGCAACGGCGGCAGAAGGACCAACGGACATGACGAACCCCTCACTCTCTTCGTTCTCATTCCGATGCCGAACGGGAGAGCGCGGTTTCAGCGCGTGCCGCCGAGCGAGCGGAGCTCGGTCGCCGCCGCGTCGATCCACTTCTGCTCGGTGGGGCGCTTCTCCATGTCGACGTAGGTCTCGTAGGCCTTGCGAGCGGCGTCCTTCTTGCCGAGCTTCTGCAGCGAACGCGCGAGCCCATAGTACGGATCGGGATCGGTCGGGCGCAGCTTGATGTAGTGCTCGTACGCGTCGACGGCCTCGGGCAGCCGCCCGCGCACGCGGAACGCGAACGCGAGCTCGTACCAGGCCAGCGGGTACTCGGGGTTCACCTTGAGCGCCGCGCGAAACACCTCGATCGCCTCGGTGTCGCGCCGCACCTTCAGCAAGAGCTCGCCAAGCGCGGCGCGCGGCAGCATCTGCTTCGGATCGGCGGCGATCGCCTCCTTGAACTGCGCGATCGACTCGTCGATGTGGCCCGTGTCGCGCAGCTGTTGCGACCTCGCGTAGATCGGCGCCGCGGGGCTCTCGGCCGCGAGGGACGTCTCGCTCGAGGCAGGAGCGGGGCCCTTCGCCTCCGGCGGCGCGACGGGCGCGATCTTCGAGCTCGGCGCGTCGACGCCGTTGCCGATCTCCTCGATCACGCTCTGCGCGTGCTCGACCCACTTCTGCGAAGAGGGGCGCTTCTCGAGGTCGACGTAGCGTCGCAGCGCCTGCGCGGCGCTCGCGAGCTGGCCTTCCTGCTTGAGGCAAAGCCCGAGGCCGTAATAGGGCTCGGGCTCGTCCGGCATCATCTGCGCGTACCGGCGGTAGGCGGGCACGGCGAGATCGCACTGGTTCGCGCGCCGGCGGGCCGAGCCCAGCGCGTACCACCCGGGCGCGTAGTCGGGCTCCGCCTTCGTGACCGCCTCGAACTTCTCGGCCGCGTCGACCGGCTTCTTCGCGATCATCAGCGCCTGGCCGCGCGAGAAATCGGCCTGGGTCGAGGGCAGCGTCTGCGCGGCCGCCGGACTGCTGACGGCGGCGGCGACGGACATGCCGAGCAGCAGAAGCGATCGCGAGCGCGTCACGCCGGCGATCCTAACCCGACGCCGCGATCCGCCACGACCCGATTTTTTGTGAAAACCCACAAGGGGTGATATGTAGGTGAAGGTATGATTCAGATCGTCGGCTGCTTGCTCATGGCCCTGATCTCGGGCGCGATGTTTCTCGTGACGGTCTCGCTGGGCACCCCGGTGCCTGGGAGAAAACGACCATAGTATTAGCTGGTTAGACGTCGGCGGGCTCGCGCTGACGCGCCCGGCTCTTTCGCTTGCCGGGGGGAGGGGCGCGCCCTAGACTGGCGTGCCCTCGCGCCGGCCGGCAGCAAAGTCCGCGCGGGGCCCAGCTGAAAAGGAGGCCCAGTGCCAACCACCGAGACAGGGCCAACCCCCATCGCCGCCAGCGCGGCACCGCCGGCCGAGCGCGTGCCGACCTCCGAGCGCGTGCGCAAGGTCCGCTACGAGGACTTCACGCTCGCCGACCTGACGGCGATCCGGAACCTCCTGCGTGGCGGGTCGGTCATCGACTGGCACCGTCTGCACTTCACGGAGCGCGACGAGGTCGACCGCTTCCTGCGCGTCAACGAGATCGATCCGGCGAGCGAGGACGATCTGCGGCGCCTCGCCGATCTGCGCGAGCTCGCCGTGGAGTACCTCGAGCGTCACCTCAACTTTCACATCCCCGAGGAGATCAGCAGTGGCATCCCGCCGCGCGATCTTCTGCTCGTCGCTTCGCAGAAGGGCAAGCGGCGGTCGTACGCGTGCATCGTCCTCAAGGTGATGCACGTCCTCCACCACCTCGCTGGCCGCGAGCTCCTGACGAAGCTGCCCGTCTCGGGCGACCAGCTCTTCCACCTCGTCGAAGAGAAGGTCCTTCGCACCGTCGAGGAGATCAAGGGCGTGGGCTGCCAGGTGGTCGAGTTCGAGTGGAGCCGCAAGCCCACGGACAGCCTCATCACGAAGCTGCTCGCGAAGAAGGAGTCCATCGCGGCGGACGTCTACGACAACCTGCGCTTCCGCATGATCACGAACACCGAGGAGCAGCTCGTGTTCGTGCTGCGCGAGCTGGTGCAGCGCCTCGTGCCGTTCAACTATGTGATCCCGGGCCAGTCGGTGAACGACATCATCAAGATTCGCGAGACCCTCGGGCGCTCTCCCGCGCTGCAGCGGTTCCTGCCGGAGATAACGGATCTCGCGGCCGTGGCGGCCGACAAGAAGCCGTCCGTCGCGAACGAGTTCTCCGGTCCGAGCTACCGCGTGATCAACTTCGTCGCCGACCTGCCCGTGCGCATCGACAAATACCTGTGCCGCGCGCCCGACGATCCGATGTTCTCCGACTACGGGACCATCGTGTTCTTGCTCACCGAGTTCCAGATCATCGACGCGCGCACGGCCGAGAACAACGAACGCGGCGAGAACTCGCACGACAAGTACAAGGAACGCCAGCTCGCGCGCGTCAAGGCGCGCCTCATGCACGGCATCAAGGACGAGACGGCCGACTGAGTTGAGAGAGCTGGCGGGGGGGCGGCTCGCTGCCGCTCGCATCCCCCGGGGCCCCCTCGCCCCGCGCGGTGAAGCCCGCGGGGTGCTCGCGTCCTGCTCGTGGCGCTGCGCTCGCGGCTAGATTTTGGGCGCGGGTGTGCTGAGGTCGACGAAGGCCACGACGGCGTTGCGGCCGCGGCCCTTCGCTTCGGCGAGCGCGACGCCGGCGGCGGCGACCACCTGGTCGGGTGATTCGTCGGACTCGTGGATGCCGACGACGCCGACGCTGATCGTGACGTGCGGGTGCGTCGTCGCCGCGTGCTTCGTGCGGGAGGCGGCGTCGGCGACGAGGCCGCGCAGGCGCTCGGCGACCTGCACGGCGTCCGAGGCGAAGGTGTTCGGCAGGATCACGGCCAGCTCGGCGCCGCCGTAGCGCGCGGGCTGGTCGATGGGGCGCAGGTTCGCGCGCAGCACGGCCGCGACGCTGCGCAGGACCTCGTCGCCCATCGCCGTCCCGTGCTGGGCGTTGATGCGGGCGAGGTCATCCACGTCGACGCGCAGGAACGACAGCGGGTGTTTGTAGCGGCGCGCGCGCTCGACCTCTTCGGCGAGGAGCCGCGTCATCTCCTTCCGGTTGAGGAGCCCCGTGAGGTCGTCGAAGCGCGTGAGCTCGCGCACGGAGGCGCGGTGGGTCGCGAGCTCGTCCTCGGCTGCCCGCAGCGCGGCGCGGAGCTGTTCGTTCTCGGCTTTGAGTGCGGCGATGATCTCGGCGTCAGAGAGGCGATCTGTCGGCAAGGGCGGGTCCTGTCTCGTTGCTTGAGAGTCGGTCTTCGAGCGCGGAGGCCGCCGACCAGCTGCGAGCGGCGGCACCTCCCGCGCGCCTCGACTCTACAAAACTCGGCTCGCTCTGGGGAACCCCGTCGACGAACACGACGCTGTTGGCGAGGGTGGCCGGGACGCGCGGCCCGGGCGTGAGGATGCCCACGAGGTTGAGCGGATCGCACGCGGACAGTCGCACGACCTCGCCGCGCTTCGGCTCCTTGCGAACCGCCCGCAGCGCCTCGACGGCCTCGGGCGCCGCGAACTGCTCGCCGACGAAGCCGCCGCAAAAGCGGCCGCCCCGCAGCTCGCCGCGCATCTCGAGCCGGCGGTAGACGCGCAGCAGATCCCGCCAGGGCGGCGCGTGCGTCTCGCGCGCCAGCAGATCGCGGAACACGACGCCGTAACGCTTGATGTACTGGCGCGCGAGCTCTTCCGTACGCGCCTCTTCTTCGACGGCCGCCGATCTCAGGATCGACCAGCGTCCCGCGCCCACGGGGCCGCCCATGCGGCGCGTCCAGCGGGAGTGCCAGCGCGCGCGCGCGCTGCCGCGCGTCTGCGTCGCCGAGATGAGGGCCCGCAATCCGGCGAAGCCGTCGCCCGTGACGCGGCCCGCGGAGACGAGCTCCCACAGCGCGTCCTCGACCTCGGCGCGCAGGCGGTGCGCGCCCGTCACGATCTCGTCGAGGAAGCTCGCGCCCGCCGTCTCGAGGAAGCGCAGGACGTCGCGCGCGGGCGCGGAGAGCGCGGGCTCGGGGGCGTCGGCCTCCTCGGCCTCCGGCACGCGCAGCCACGGAAGATCGGCGCGCCGCACGAGCGCGACGGGCGCGGCGCGGTTCGGCGCGCTGCCGGCGTCGCGCCGCGCGAGCCGCCCCCAGGCCACCTCGCCCGACAGGCAGAGGGCGTCGAGCCAGGCCGAATCGTAGGCCGCGACGCGCGCGGGGAGAATCTCTCGCTCCCACGCGCCCGCGGCGCTCTCGAAGCCCTGCAGCTGCGCGATGACCTGCATCGCGCCCCCGCGGCCGTGGAGCAGCTGGCCGGGCCGCACGTGCTGCCAGGTCAGCAGGAAGCGCACGAGGTCGGCCGCGCTCACGGGCTCGATCTCGCGGCGCAACCCGTCGAGCATGCGGCGGTTGATGCGCGCGAGCAGGCGCCGATCGACCCATTGCAACTGCGAACGGAGTTCGGCTTCGCCGAGCGAAGTGAGCCGCTGGGGGGCGTGGGGACCCTCTGAGGGTCCCCACGGTAGATCGTCCGACCACTTGCCGCGCAGGACCGCCCCCTCCATCTCGACGGCTGCGAGCGCCGCCTCGACGTCGGAGACCGGCACGCTGAGGCGTTCGGCGAGCCGCTCCGCCGTCGTGGGACCGACGATCGTCAGGTGCGCGCGCACGATCTCGACCAGCGCTCCCTCGCGTTCGGACCAGGCGCGCGCGCGGCGGGCGGGCGGCTCGACGACGTCGGGCGCGAAGCGGGCGCTCGGCCACACGGCGGCCGCCAGCGAGCGACGCTCGGCCGCGACCCAGTGCGCGCCTTCGGGGATCTCCAGCCGCGCCGCGCGCTTCGCCGTGACGAGCGCGTCGAAGAGCGCGCTCCACCCGCGCGCCTCTCCTTCGTTCGCCGGCAGCGCGCCGAGCTCGAGCAACAAATCGTGCAGCTCGTCGGCGTCGCGTGCGTCGGGCTGCGCCTCGGCGACCACCTCGGCGATCGTCGCGGGATCGAGCCCGGCAGCCGGAAACAGGCGCTCGGTCACGTCGGCGGGCAGGCCGCGGCGCACGGCGACCGCGCGCGTGCGCCGCTCTTCGAGGGGGGCGTCGTCGAGGAAGGCGTACGGGTTCGCGTTGAGGATCTCGTGCGAAAAGACCGACGGCTCGGGCAGGTCGCGCGCGATCGTCTCGATCTCGCCGGCGCGGAGCGCGCGGATGACGCCCTTCAAGCCCTCGGCGTCCATCGCCTCGACGAGGCAGTCGCGGATCGTCTCGCGTACGAGCGGGTGGTCGGGGATCTCGATGGCGCCGCCGCCGTGGTTGTCCTGGCAGGCCGTCTGCGCCGGGAAAACCGCCGTCACGAGATCCTGGGCGCGCATGCGCTGCAGCTGCGGCGGCACGCGCTTGCCGCCCTGGGTGCGCATGAGCGCCAGCGAGCGCATGGCGTTCCAGCGCCAGCGCGTCTCGAACATGGGCGCCTGGATCGCCGCCTGCGTCAGCAGCTCGTCGAGATCATCGGGCCGCAGCATCTCGAACACCATCTCCAGCGGGAAGCTGTGCTGCGCGCCCAGCGACATCACGATGCCGTCGTCGGTCGCCGCCGCCTGCAGCTCGAAGTCGAACGAGCGGCAGAAGCGCTTGCGCAGCGCCATCCCCCACGCCCGGTTGATGCGGCCCCCGAAGGGCGCGTGAATGACCAGCTGCATGCCGCCGCCCTCGTCGAAGAACCGCTCGGCGACGACGCGGGTCTGCGTGGGTACGGCGCCCAGCGCCGCTTGCCCGGCGCGCAGGTAGTCGCGCACCAGCTCGGCGCCGCGCCGGTCGAGCGCCGACTTCTCCATGAGCGCCGGCACAGGGTCCTCGCCGCGCGCGACCGTGGCGGCCACCTCTTCACGCAGCGCCGAGACCTCGGCCGACAGCTCGCGCGTCCGGGCCGGCCCCTCGCCGAACCAGAAGGGGATCGAAGGTGGCGCGCCGCCCGCGTCCTCGACGCGCACGCGCCCCATCTCGACGCGCCGGATGCGCCACGACGAGCTGCCCAGCACGAAGATGTCGCCCGCCATCGACTCGATCGCGAAGTCTTCGTCGAGAGTGCCGATCAGCGTGCCCTCGGGCTCGAGCACGACGTCGTAGGTCGCGAGGTCGGGGATCGCGCCGCCCGACGTGATCGCCGCGAGGCGCGCGCCGCGCCGCCCGCGCAGCCGCCGATTCACGGCGTCGCGGTGGAGCAGGGCGCCCGCGCGCCCGCGCCGCGTCGCGATGCCCTCCGCCAGCACGTCCACGACGGTGTCGTACTCGGCGCGTGGCAGGTCCGCGTAGGGGCCCGCCTGGGTGAGCCGCGCGTAGAGCGCGTCCTCGTCCCACTCGTCGGTGGCGCACGTCGCTACGATCTGCTGCGCGAGGATGTCGAGCGGCGCCTCGCGCAGGCGCACGCGATCGATCTCGGCGCGCCGCGCGGCGCGCACGAGCGCCGCCGACTCGACGAGCTGATCGCGCGTGAGCGGGAAGAAGCGGCCCTTCGGCGTGGCGCCGATCGCGTGCCCCGACCGGCCGATGCGCTGCAGGCCCGTCGCGATCGAGCGCGGCGAGCCGATGAGGCACACGAGATCGATCGCGCCCACGTCGATGCCCAGCTCGAGCGACGCCGTGGCCACGACCAGCTTGAGGTCACCCGCCTTGAGGCGCGTCTCGGCCTTGTGGCGCCGCTCGCGCGACATGCTGCCGTGGTGCGCGGCCACCTGCTCGACGCCCAGGCGCTCACCCAGGTGCAGCGCCATGCGCTCGACGAGCCGCCGCGTGTTGACGAACACGATCGTCGAGCGATGCGCGCGCGCGAGGTCGGCGACGCGGTCGTACACCTCGCCCCACTGCTCGTTCGTGCACACGGCGCCGAGCTCGTCCTCGAGCACCTCGATCTTGAGATCCAAATCGCGCCGCTGACCGACGTCGACGATCGTGGGCGACGGTCGCGTCCCGCACAGCATCCGCGACGCGACCTCCATGGGCCGCACGGTCGCCGAGAGGCCGATGCGCTGGAGCTTGGCCGTCGCGCCCGTCTTCGAGGCGTGCGCCTGCACGAGCGCGTCGAGCCGCTCGAGCGAGAGGGCCAGGTGCGCGCCTCGCTTGTCGGCCGCCATGGCGTGAATTTCGTCGACGATGACCGTGCGCACCTCGCGCAGCGCGCGCCGCCCCGAGTCCGACGTCAGCAGGATGTACAGCGACTCGGGCGTCGTCACGAGGATGTGCGGCGGGTGTCGCACGGCCTCGCGCCGCTCCTGCTGGGAGGTGTCGCCCGTGCGCACGGCCGTGCGGATCGCCGGGGCCGGATAGCCGAGCTCGGGCGCGAGCGCGCGCAGCTCGCCGAGCGGCTCCTCGAGATTTCGCCGGATGTCGTTCGACAGCGCCTTGAGCGGCGAGACGTACACCACCGACGTGCCCTCGGGCAGCTTGCCGCCGTTCGCGATCGCCTGGGCCACCAGCGTGTCGAGCGCGCTCAGGAAGGCCGACAGCGTCTTGCCCGACCCCGTGGGCGCCGCGACCAGCACGTCCTTCCCCTCACGGATGAGGGGCCAGGCCCGAGCCTGCGCCGGCGTCGGCGCCCCGAAGCGCCGCGCGAGCCAGGTGGCGACCAAGGGGTGAAACATCCGTTCAGTATATGCCCCCGGAACGGCTGCCGCGCAATCACGGGGCGCGGCCGCCCGCGGAGATCGCGCCGAGGCTGTCGTGGGCCGGCCGCTACCTCATCCGGTGCGGCGGCGGCCCCGCGCACCCCGGCGCGCTCACGCTGTGGACCACGCGCATCGACGTCGACCGCAAAGCCTTCCCGCGCGGCCTGATCGCCGCCATCGCCGACGCGCGCCCGGCGGACGACCCCCGATCGATCGCGTGAGGAACGGTGCCTACTCGCTCGCCTGGTGGTTCTGCTCCATCGCCTTGAGCCGCTTCTCGTCCTCGGGCGTGAGCTTCGGGCGATCGATCGACAACGTCAGCTTCACCAGCTTGGCGCCGAGCGGAAAGGGCACGGTGTAGTCCTCCGCCACGGGAGTCCCCGTGTCGTCGCCGATGTCGAAGTTCTCGTCCCACGGCATGATGAGCGGGATCGTGCGCTCCACCGTTTGGCGCGCGACCTCTTTGCCGTCCACCTTGAGGACGCCGGTGCCGCCTCGCCCGATCCCGCTCGGGCTGTTGAAGGCGAGCGTGCCGAGGCCGAGACCATCGTACTTGAACGCGAACTCCACCGTGTGCTTGCCCGCCGAGAGCGCTGTCGGCGCCTGCCAGCGGACCCGCTGGAGATCGACGAAGTTGTAGACGAAGGTCGGTTTCCCCTTGCTGAGATAGAGGCCGTAACCTCCGAACCGCCCGCCCTGCGTCACGATCATGCCCTCGGCGGCGCTCTTGGGGACGTCGATCTCGGCCGTGAAGACATAGGAGGCGTCCAGCACGGATGGGGCGTCGCCGTTCGGCGTGCCCGTGATCCTGCCCGACCAATTGAACTGCGTGCGCCCGGCCGCGAGGCTGGGTCGCGGCGTCACGACGCGGGTCGTGACCGAGGCGTCGAGCGGGAGCACCTGGTACTTCTTCGCCTCGCGCCAGAACAGCTGCTCCATCTCCTTGAGCTTCGCCGGGTACTTCGCGGCGACGTTCTCCGTCTGCGTCCAGTCCTTCGTCAGGTCGTACAGCTCGTACGCGAAGCTCGCCGGATCCTGGCTCACGGCGCCCGCGACGTCCCACGGCGGCCGATGCACGGTGGTGCTCGCGATCCACCCGTCGTGATAGATGGCGTGATCGCCCAGCATCTCGAAGTACTGCGTGTGGTGTCGCGAAGGCGCGTCGGCGTTCTTCGCGTCGAACGTGTAGACGAGGCTGGTGCCTTCGATGGGCTTCTGCGCGATGCCGTCGACGGTGCTGGGCGCCATGATCCCCGTCGCCTCGAGGATCGTGGGGACGATGTCGATCATGTGGCTGAACTGGTTCCGGATGCCGCCCTTGTCTTTGATGACCTTGGGCCACGAGATCGCCATCCCCTGCCGGGTGCCGCCGAAGTGTGACGCGATCTGCTTCGTCCAGGAGAAGGGTGTATCGAACGCCCAGCTCCAGCCGACGGCCATGTGCGGGTACGTCGCTTGGCTGCCCCACGCGTCGTAGAATTTCATCTGCGCCTTCACGGGGACGTCGATGCCCTGCAGCGAGGCCACCTCGTTCGGCGTGCCCACCAGCGTCCCCTCCGCGCTGTTCCCGTTATCGCCCGCGATGTAGATGATGAGCGTGTTGTCGAGCTTGCCCATGTCCTCGACCTGCTGGATGACGCGTCCGATCTCGTGATCGGTGTAGGCGAAGTACGCGGCGAATACCTCGGCCTGGTGGATGAAGAGCTTCTTCTCTTCAGCCGGCAGCTGGTCCCAGTTCTTGAGCAGCTTGTCGGGCCACGGCGTGAGCTTCGCCTCCTGCGGGATGACTCCGAGCCGCTTCTGGTTCGCGAAGATCGTCTCGCGCAGCTTGTTCCACCCCTGATCGAAGAGGTGCATGGCGGCGATCCTCTGAGTCCACTCGGGCGTGGGGTGGTGGGGCGCGTGAACGGCCCCGGGGACGTAGTAGACGAAGAAGGGCTGGTCCGGGTTGATCGCCGTGACGCGCTTCATGTACTCGATCGCGTCGTCGGCCATCGCCGTGACCAGGTTCCACCCGGGCTTGCCGTTGTATGGGTAGATTTGCGACGTGTTGCGGAAGAGGTTCGGCTGCCACTGATTGGTGTCGCCGCCCACGAACCCGTAGAAGTAATCGAAGCCCATGCCAATCGGCCACTGGTCGAACGGCCCGGCCTGGCTGGCCTGGAACGCGGGCGTGTTGTGGTCCTTGCCGAACCAAGACGTCCAGTAGCCGTGATCGCGCAGGATGCGGCCGATCGTCGCCTTGTCGCGTGGGATGATGCTGTCGTACCCCGGATATCCCGTCGCCTGCTCCGACACGACGCCGAAGCCCACCGAGTGGTGGTTGCGGCCCGTGATCAGCGCCGCGCGTGTCGGCGAGCAGAGGGCCGTCGAGTTGAAGTTGGTGTAGCGAAGGCCCTCTTTCGCGATCCGATCGAGCGAGGGCGTGGGTACGACGCCGCCGAACGTGCTCGTGACGCCGAAGCCGGTGTCGTCGGTCATGATCAGCAGCACGTTCGGCGCGCCCTTGGGCGGCACGACGCGCGGCTGCCAGTACGGCTTCGAATCGGCGGCGTTCTTCTCGATCCGCCCGCCGAACATCGGGGCCACCGGCGGCAGCCGGTCGCCGGGAATCGACGTCGTGGCGGCCGGCGAGCCGGGCGGGTTCGCCGCCCCTTCCGACGCCTCGAGCATCGAGCCCGGCATCAAGCTCGCGCCCAGTACCAGCAGTCCCCAACGCGTTGCCTTCATCAAGGTCCTCCCTCGGATCGGGGACCGTGGGTTCGGCTCAGCGGAACGTCAATGGAGCCCTCATCGGGCAGATCCTCAAATCAAGGTCAGTGGTACTCGTCGCCGCTCGCCGCGGTGAGCTTTCCACGGAACGAACGGTAGAGGTACGTGAACGTCCCCGCGACCAGCAGGAACGCGACCATCCACCAGCCGAGCGCGACGCGCATCGCATACGTCCCCGTCGCTGCGTTCGCGATCGTGAGCGCGCGCGCCGGGTCGCCCGAAGACGGCAGCAGGACCGGGAACAGCGCGAACGCCGCACCGCCCAGCATCGCCACCAGATAGGCCGTCGACGCCGCGAAGGCGCCGCGCTCGTGGCCTTGCCGGCCCGCGAGCTCCATCGCGACGAGGCTCACCGCCACGGCGAGCGGCAAGGCGAAGCCGACCGGATGCGCCCGATAGTTGTCGAGCACGCCCGGCCGCACGACGAGCGTCGCGACGAGGCTCAGCGGCGTCAGCACCATGAGCGCGCGCCGCCCGAACTTCGCGACGTGAAGCGCGCGCGCGTTCACCTCGCCCGTGGCGCGCATCGCCAGGTAGTGGGCGCCGTGTGTCGCCAGCGCGGCGAGCGCGACCACGCCCGCGAGCACCGTGTACCAGTCGAGCACGCCCGGCTGCGCGCCCGGGCGGAAGTTCGTCCACAGCGGCAGGAAGAAGTAGCCGTCGGCCTCCAGCGGCACGCCGCGCACGACGTTGCCCAACGCCGCGCCGTAGAAGACGCCCAGCAACAGGCTCGAGACGGCGAAGATCGTGTCGCACGCTTCGGCGAGGAACGCGTCGGGCACGTGGTGCCGCAGCTCGAGGCCGAGCGCGCGTCCGATGAGGAGCCACAGCACCATCATGAGCGGCAGGTAGAAGCCGCTGAAGCTCGAGGCGTAGAGCGGCGGGAAGGCGAAGTAGAGCGTACCGCCCGCCGCGAGCAGCCACACCTCGTTGGCGTCCCACACGGGGCCGATGGCGCGCCTCGCGATCGAGCGCTCCTCGTCGGTGCGCGCGACCCACTTGTAGATGGCGCCCACGCCCAGGTCGAACCCGTCGAGCACGACGTACGCGACCAGCATCAGCGCGACCAGCAGGAACCAGAACGTCTCCATGGCCATCACTCGGTGACCTCGGCCAGGCGCGGGCGCACGTGCGGCGGCGCGTGCTCCGTCTTCGGCGCCCCGTGCGCGATCACGCGCGTCACCATCACGACGTAGGCGATCGAAAGGAGCGAGTAGAGGCCCATGAACCCCAGCAGTGAGAAGAGCCCGTTGCCGGCCGACACGCGGTGCGAGGTGCCCGCCGCCGTGCGCAAGAGGCCGTAGACCAGCCAAGGCTGACGGCCGAGCTCGGCCGTCATCCAGCCCGCCGTGTTCGCGATGTACGGCAGCGGGACCGCGAGCAGGATCGCCCACAAGAGCGGCCGCGTCGTCAGCAAGCGATCGCGCCAGAAGGCGATCACGGCGATGGCCATGAGCCCGATGAACAGCGTCCCGAGCCCAACCATCACGTGATAGCTGTAATAGAGAAGAGCGATGTTGTCGGGGCGATCCTCGGGCTTGAAGGCCGCGAGCCCCTGCACGGACGCCTCCGGCCGCCGGTGGGTGACGATGCTCAGGATCGACGGCACCTCGAGCGTGTTGTCGATGCGCCGCTGCTCGGTGTCGGGCTGGCCGATGAGCACCATGGGCGCGCCCGAGCGCGTCTCGAACAGGCCCTCCATGGCCGCCAGCGCGACGGGTTGGTTGCGCGCCACCAGGCTGGCCTGGCGATCGCCCGTCGGGAAGAGCTGCCAGAAGCTGGCGAGCGCGGCGACGACGACCCCCGTCCTGATCAGCACCCTCGAGACGCGCTCGTCGTCGCTCTGTCTGCGTCGCAACAAGTAGTACGCGCCGAGGCCCGCCGTCGCGAACGCCCCGGTCACCGCCGCGCCCCCCATCGTGTGCAGGTACTGCCAGAACGCCCAGCGGTTCAGCAGCAGCGCCGACAGGCTCGCGAGCTGGACCGAGCCATCCGGGCCGGTGGTGAACCCCACCGGGTGCTGCATCCACGCGTCCGTCGCGACGATGAAGTAGCCCGACAGCCAGGAGCCGCCCCACACGGCGAACGCCGTGGCCAGGTGGGCCCGAGGCGACAGGCGCTTCTCTCCGAAGAGAAAGAGGCCGAGGAACGCCGACTCGGCGAAGAAGGCGAACATGCCCTCCATGGCCAGCGTTTGCCCGATCACGCCGCCCGCGTACCGCGAGAAGCGCGCCCAGTTCGTGCCGAACTGGAACTCCATCGGGATGCCCGTGACCACGCCGAAGACGAAGTTGATCGCGAAGAGCCGCGCGACGAGGCGCGCGCTCTCTGCATAGCCGTGGTCCGGGTGTCGCATCGCGAGCACCTTCAGGATTACGAGCACGGGCGCGAGCCCCATCGTGAGCTGCGGGAAGATGTAGTGGTAGGTCACCGTGAACGCGAAGTGCAGGCGGTGGACGAGAAGCGCGCTATCCAAGGCGGAACCTCCGCGCGGCTTCCGATGCAAGCTGCGGGTCATCGGTGGCGCGGCCACGCTCGCGCGGTTGCAACGTTCCTGCGCGCACGGTTTGCGTTCGCTCGGCCGCCGCGCGAAGCGATTGCGCGAGCGACGGATTCACTTGTCGTGCACGCGCCGTTCCGTGTTACAAGGTTCGCCGTGCTGCTCCGGAAGGAGTCCAAGCGAGGGCTGCTCGCGCTGGCGGTTCTCGCCGTCGCCGGAATGGCGGCCTTCGCCTCGGCCGCGTCGTCTGCGCCCAGTGCGGCGAAGAACGCCTTCGCGCCGCGCCTGCTCGGCGCACGTTAGGGCCCGCCAGCTCACGTCGACCATGGCGGTGTCCGTGATGCCAAAGCCGTAAGGTGGCTTCCTTGACGGTCAATCGCTGGTGCTTACTTTGACCGACGAGTCGAAGTCACGGTAACCAAACGCAAAATCGCCGCAGGCGTTTCGGGCGACTCGATAAACCTCGGATCCTTCGGGAAGGGAAAAACGCGCAAATGGGCAAGATCATCGGAATCGACCTCGGAACCACCAACTCGGTCGTCGCGATCATGGAAGGCAAGGATCCGCAGGTCATCGCCAACGAAGAGGGTGGGCGCCTCACGCCTTCCGTCGTCGCGTGGGACGACAAGGGCGAGGTCCTCGTGGGCCAGATCGCCCGCCGCCAGGCGATCACGAACCCCGAGAACACGATTTATTCGGTGAAGCGCTTCATGGGCCGCCGCTTCGACGAGGTCGGCGAGGAGTCCAAGCGCGTCCCGTACAAGGTTCAGCGCGGCAGCAATGGCGAGGTCGTCCTCGACGTGCGCGGCAAGAAGGTCACGCCGCCCGAGGTCTCGGCGCGCGTGCTCATGAAGCTGAAGAAGGCGGCCGAGGACTACCTCGGCGAGAAGGTCACCGAGGCGGTCATCACCGTTCCGGCGTACTTCAACGATGCCCAGCGCCAGGCGACGAAGGACGCGGGCCGCATCGCCGGCCTCGACGTCAAGCGCATCGTCAACGAGCCCACGGCGGCCGCGCTCGCGTACGGCCTCGACAAGGGCAAGGATCACCTCATCGCCGTCTACGACTTCGGCGGCGGCACGTTCGACATCTCGGTGCTCGAGGTCGGCGAGAAGGTCGTCGAGGTCGTCTCGACCAACGGTGACACGCACCTCGGCGGCGACGACATCGACCAGAAGGTCATGGACTGGCTCATCGCCGAGTTCAAGAAGGACCAGGGCATCGACGTCTCGAAGGACAAGATGGTCATCCAGCGCCTCCGCGAGGCGGCCGAGAAGGCCAAGATCGAGCTGTCGACGGTCAGCGAGACCGAGATCAACCTTCCGTTCCTCACGGCGGACGCCAGCGGCCCCAAGCACATGCAGGTCAAGCTCTCGCGCGCGAAGCTCGAGCAGCTGATGGGCGACCTCGTGCAGCGCACGATCGAGCCGACGAAGAAGGCGCTCGCCGACGCGGGCAAGAACCCGTCGGACATCGCCGAGGTCGTGCTGGTCGGCGGCTCGACGCGCATCCCGATGGTGCAGAAGCTCGTGAAGGAGTTCTTCGGCAAGGAGCCGCACAAGGGCGTGAACCCGGACGAGGTCGTCGCGCTGGGCGCGGCCGTCCAGGCCGGCGTCCTCTCGGGCGACGTCAAGGACATGCTGCTCCTCGACGTCACGCCGCTGTCGCTCGGCATCGAGACGCTCGGCGGCGTCATGACGACGCTCATCCCGCGCAACACGACGATCCCGACCAAGAAGTCGGAGACGTTCTCGACGGCGGCCGACAACCAGAGCTCGGTCGAGGTGAAGGTGTTCCAGGGCGAGCGGCCCATGGCGGCCGACAACCGCCTGCTCGGCAAGTTCGGGCTGGACGGCATCCCGCCCGCGCCCCGCGGCGTGCCGCAGATCGAGGTCACGTTCGACATCGACGCGAACGGCATCGTGAACGTCTCGGCCAAGGACAAGGCGTCGAACAAGGTCCAGCACATCACGATCACGGCGTCGTCCGGCCTGTCCGAGGCGGACATCCAGAAGATGGTCAAGGACGCCGCCGAGCACGAGGCGGAGGACAAGAAGCGCAAGGACGCCATCGAGTCGCGCAACAAGCTCGAGTCGCTGACCTTCCAGGTGCAGAAGCACCTCGACGACAACCGCGACAAGATCGCGGAAGGCGATCGCACCGAGCTCGAGGCGGCCCTCAAGGACGCGAAGGACACGGTGGAGAACAACCGCGACCCGAAGGAGGCGCAGGTGTTCGAGTCCGCGTTCGAGCGCCTGCAGAAGGCCTCGCACAAGATGGCCGAGTCGCTTTACCGCGCCGCGGGCGCGGCGGCGGGCGGCCCGGACGTCCCGCCGGCCGGCGAGGGCGGCGGCGAGGCTGCGGGTGGCAAGGACGACGTCATCGACGCCGAGTACACCGAGGGCCCGAAAAACACGTGAGAGGGCGCCGCCCACTTCCTCCGGCGTCTCTCATTGACGCCGGGGGGGCGGCGGAATATCTAAGGGGTGCCAACCGTTAGGCCCCCCAATGCGCCCCATTCTCGTCAACGTTCCGTCGAAGCTGCTGTTCGCCGCCGCGCTCATCCTCGCGGCGGCGTCGTTCGTTCGGGATTTGTGGCGACGGCGCCAATCCTCGGATGGCGCCAAGGCGGAGCTGTCGTCGACCCCGCTTTATCTGCTGCTGGGGGCCGAGATCCTGATTGGCCTCAAGTCGGGATCATGGACGCCGAGCGCCGAGGGCTTCGCTCACCCCTGGACGCCGGTTCCGATCTACGCGTACGGCGTCATGCTGGGCACGTCGCTGATCGTCGGCTGGTTCCTGGCGATGAGGCTCGCCACGCAGGACGGCGTGCCCGAGCAAGAGGCCGGCACCATCTACATGTGGACGGCGGTGTGGTCGATCATCGGCTCGCGCGTCCTCTACGTCCTCACGAACCTCTCCGAGTTCGACAGCATCACCGAGATGGTGATGGTGAACCGCGGCGGCCTCGTCGCGTATGGCGGCATGATCGGCGGCTTCCTCGCGAGCTGGTACGGGTGCCGGAAGCGCGGCATCGAGCTTCTGCGCTGGGCCGACGTGAGCGCGCCGTCCGTCGTGCTCGGCACGGCCATCACGCGCATCGGCTGCTTCCTGTTCGGCTGCGACTTCGGCGCGCGCTCGAGCCTGCCGTGGGCGATCCGCTTCCCCGGCCCGAGCGCGATGGCGCCGCAGGGCAGCCCCGCCTGGCAGCATCACGTCCGTGACTTCGGCCTGCCGTCCAGCTCGGCCTGGTCGTTCCCGGTGCACCCGACGCAGTTCTACGAATCGCTCGTGGGCCTGGGGCTGTTCGGCCTGCTCATGTGGATCCGCAAGCGGCGCACGTTCTCGGGCCAGGTGTTCCTCGCGTGGGTGCTGGGCTACGGCATCATGCGCCCGCTCATCGAGATCGTGCGTGACGACGACCAGCGCGGGAACGTCGGCGTGCTCTCGACGTCGCAGTTCATCGGCATCGTCTCGGTTGCCCTCGGCATCGCGCTGCTGGTCGGCCTCATCAAGAAGTACCGCCGCGATCCCGCGCACTCGCGTCTGTGGGAGCTGCCGATCGGCAAGCTCGCCAGCGCGTCGGGCGCGCCGGCCGAGGCCGCGGACGACAAGGCGAACGCTCGACGGCGGAAGCGCCGCTGATGCGCGCGACGGCGGCGGTCGCGCTGCTGGCCGCTGTCGCGGGCGCTTGGTCGCCGCCGGCCGCGGCCGCTGACGAGGCGCCGCCACCTTCGATCGCCGACGGGGCGGCGAGCGCGCCCGACGCCGGCGCGGCCCGCGACGAGGGAGATGTCCAGGGCGCGGCCGCGCTGCGCGCCACGCAAGAGCTCGAGTCGCGCGTCGTCGAGCTGCAGCGGCAGCTGGACGCCTTGGAGCGCGAGCGCGCCTCCTTCGAGGACGTGCGCCGCCGCTTGGACGCGCTCGAGGGCCGGCAGGCGGCGCTGGCACAGGCCCAGCGCGGTGATTGGACGTCGGTGCCGATGGCGGAGGGGTTGCTCGTCACGCCCGGGGGCCTCGTGTTCCGTTCGCCGGGAGATCGCTTTCTGCTGCGTCCCGGTCTCCGCCTCCAGGCCCTCTACGAGGCCGACCTCGCGGCGACGGGGCCCGCGGACGCGGCCCGCCCGAATTCGTCGGCGTTCGCGCTCACGCACGCCGAGCTGCTGTTCGAAGGCCACGTCTTCAGCCCGCGCCTCGAGTACCGCTTCGAGCTCGACTTCGCAGAGACGCTGCCGCAGATCGCGAAGGACGCGTTCATGCAGTGGCGCTTCGGGCGGTCTGTCGCGGTTCGCGTCGGCCAATTCAAGGTGCCGTACGGGCTCGAGACGCAGTACTGGAACGCGCTGCTCGAGTTCGTCGACGTATCGCAGGCGACGGCGGCGTTCACGCTGGGCCGCGACGTGGGCCTCGAGATCGTCGGGCGTCCGCTCGCGGGGCGGTTGCAGTACCAGGTGGCGGCGTTCAACGGGCCGCGCGGCCCGTGTCCCCGCAACATCGACGGGCTCCGCTGCGATGAGGTCGATCTCGCCTACGCCGCGCGCGTCGTCGCGGCGCCCTTCGGGCCCTTGCCGGCGCACGAGGGCGACCTCGCGGGCGAGGCGCGGCCGCTGCTTTCCGTCGGCGTGTCGAGCGCATACCTGCTCCTTCCGACGGACGTTCGCGCGCGCAGCGCCGTCCCGAACGCGCCCATCGACGTCGACCAGGACGACCGCGTCGACAACGTCGGCGTCCTCCAGGGTGCGGTCGAGCTGCGCGCCCTGTGGCGCGGCGCCTCCCTGCAAGCCGAATGGCTCGGCCGTCGCGAGGACCCGGGCGCGGGCGCGCCCACCCGTTCGTACTTCGGGGTGTACGGGCAGGCCGGCTACTTCGTGATCGCCCACCACCTGCAGCTCGTGGCCCGCGTCGGACGGACGGATCTCCCGCTCTACGGCTTGTCGGCCGCCGACCGCCTGCTGCGCGGTTCGGAGACGACCGAGGAAGTCGGTGGCGTCAACGCCTACCTGCGCGGGCACGACGTGAAGATCCAGGTGGACTACACGCACTCGTCCAGCTCCGACGCCCAGTCGGCGCCGACGGTCCAACGAATCCGGGCCGCCGTCCAAATGGCGTTCTTTTAGATCTAGATCGGGACCCTGAGAGGGGCCCGCGCCCCCTGCGCTCGCTCCGTCCGGCGAAGCCGGCCTGCGCTCCGAGGCTCGGGACCGCCGCGCCGCTCGAGGATCGGGACTCGCCGCCCTCGATCGATCGCCTTTTGGTGGTATAAGGCGCGGTATGAGCCTCAAGCGGAGCAGTTCCAGCGGTAGAAGCTCTTTCGGCAGCGAATCGGGCGCGAAGGTGGACAGGCAGGAGCTCTTCGACGAGCTCAAGCGCCTCGCGGGCACGGGTGAATCGTTCACGCCGGTCGATGTGTCGCTCGCCATCGGCGCCGGCGAGCCACAGGTCTCGAAGGCGCTCCTGGGGCTGGCCGCCGAGGGCTACCTCGAGAAGGCCGAGATCGGAAAGTACCGCGCGACGCAGTTCGGTGATCTCTCGCAGGCGGAGTTCATCAAGGCCTTTGCGCGCGCCTCGAAGGTCGATTCGACGCGCCAGCGCGATCTGTCCGAGATCGGGCGCCTCAAGCAGAACAACGACGTCATGAGGCAGCGGCTGCTGACGGCGATCGCCGAGCGCGATCACTATCTGGCGGCCCTCAAGAAGCACGGCATCGACCCGGGCCCTGCGCCGACGCCCGTCGCCGCCAGCGCGAGCGCCGAGGGCGCTGCGCCCGGTCCGGGTGGGCTGTCCGTTCCGTCGCCCGAAGAGGCTGCGGCGCCATCAGGCCCCGGGGACGACCACGGCGCCTCCGCGCCGCACCAGGGCTGAGAGCGCGCGGCCCGTCCCGTGCGCCTGACGCTGATCCGACACGGCGAAGCGGGCGACGACGCACCTCGAGACGAGCTGCGTTCGCTCACGCTTCGGGGCCGCGCGGCCGTCGCGCGCGTCGCGCGAGCGCTGCGGCGCCGCGGCGGTGACTTCACGCTCGTCGTGTCGAGCCCGCTCGTGCGCGCCGTGCAGACCGCGGAGATAGTCGCGGCGGGCGTCGGCTACGGCGGCCGCATCGTCGTCGCCGAGGGCCTCGTCCCCGAAGCCCGCGTCTCGCACCTCGTCGCGTGGGTCAAGGCGCACGAAGAGGAAGACTCGATCGCGCTCGTCGCGCACGAGCCCATCCTGTCGTCGCTCGCGGGCGCGCTCCTCGGCGCAGATCGGTTTCCGGCGCTACGCAAGGGCGAGGCGCTCCGGCTGCGTTTCCCCGAGGGGCTGGCGCATCCAGGCGAGGTGCGCTGGCGCATCGATCCCGAGACGGGCTCGCGCGAAAACCCGTAGTCTCCCGCAACGTCAGAATGCCGTCGCGTCAGAAGGTTGGCGCGCGCCACGGTGCCGGTGGGATGGGACAAGCCGCGCCGTGTCGGTTTATGATGAGCGCATGGACAATGGGTCGGGGCCTGGATCCCTCAAGGACCAGACTCACACCAAGCCCGCGACGCCGATCGAGTCGGACAAGGAGCAAAAGCGGAACATCGCCTACCTCGTCGTGCTCGCGGGCGTGAGCGCCGGCGAGATGTTCAAGCTCCAGCTCGACAAGACCATCATCGGCCGCGGCCCGCGCTGCGCGGTGCGCCTCAACGACGAGGGCGTCTCCCGCGAGCATTGCCAGCTGGTGCGTGAAGGCGAAAAGGTCGTGCTCGAGGATCTCGGGTCGACGAACGGCACGTTCTGCAACGGCATCCGCGTCGATCGTCGCGAGCTCGCCGACGGCGACAAGATCATGGTCGGCTCGACCACGATCCTGAAGTTCACGTACCACGACTATCTCGACGAGGTCTTTCAGCGCCAGATGTACGAGTCGGCGCTGCGCGACGGACTCACGAAGGTCTTCAACAAGAAGTACTTCACGGACTACCTCGAGAAGGAGTTCGCGTATGCGGCCCGCCACAGCTCGCCGCTCGCGCTGATCTTCCTGGACATCGATTACTTCAAGCGCATCAACGACACGCACGGCCACCCGGCCGGCGACTTCGTGCTCTCGGAGCTCTCGCAGCTGATGGCCACGCTGGTGCGCACGGAGGACGTCCTGGCGCGCTTCGGTGGCGAGGAGTTCACCGTACTCTGCCGCGGCACCGACGTCGGCGGCGCGAAGATCGTCGCCGAGCGCCTGCGCCGCACCGTTGAGGCGCACACGTTCTCCTTCGGCGCGAAGACGATCCCGGTCACGATCAGCCTCGGGATCGCCGGCATCGATCCGTCGATCGTCGACCACGCGCAGTTTCTCGCGGCCGCCGACAAGGCGCTCTACGAGGCGAAGCGCACGGGTCGCAACCGCGTCTGCATCCACGGTACGGAGAAGACGCCGGTCCCGCAAAAACGGCCGACCGGCAGCGGGCCCGTCAACTCGGGGTGATGATCTAGTGCGGGACCCTGAGAGGGTCCCGCGCCCCCAGCGCTCGCTTCGGCCGGCAAAGCCTGCCTGCGCTCGGGGTGCTTGAGCACGCCGAGAGGGTCCCGCGCCCGCAGCGCTCGCTTCGGCCGGCGAAGCCTGCCTGCGCTCGGGGTGCGTCGATTTGCGCGCGGCGCTCGGTCGGGCCGGCGAAGCTCTAGTCGGGGAGGCGGGCGGCGGCGAGGATGGCGGCGAAGAGGAGGCCGACGGCGCCGAAGGTGTAGGGCGCGGTCGCGCTGAAGGTCGAGTAGAGGAGGCCTCCGACGGCGGGGCCGATGACGCGCCCCAGGGCCGAGGCGGACTGCAGCGTGCCGAGGGCGAGGCCCTGGTCGGTCGCGCCGGCGCGTCGCGAGACGTACGCGGGCAGCGCGGGCTGGACGATGCCGTTGCCCAAGGCGATGAGGCCGGCCGCCGTGTAGAGGGCGAGGCGCGCCCCCGCGCCGAAGATGGGGCTCGCGCCGAGGAGCGCGAAGGCGATCGCGAGCACGAGCGGGCCCGCGACGGCGAGGCGCCCCTCTCCGAAGCGGCGCGCGAGCTTGTGGACCAGACCGCCCTGTACGCCCGCGCCCACGACGCCGATCACCGCGAAGATCATTCCGGTCGCCGTCGCCGTCATGCCGAACGCGTCGTCGGTGAAGAGGCGGAACGTCTGCTCCATGCCGGCGAACCAGACGATCACGAAGAAGTTCACGGCGACGGCGACGCCGACGCCCGGCACGCGCACGGCCGCGCGGAAGGCCTCGATGTCGAGCGGGACGGCGCGCCGCACGCTCTTGCCGCGCTTTTCGGGCGGCAGCGACTCGGGCAGCGTACGCAGCGCCAGCAGCAGGTTCACGAGCGAGAGCGCGGCCGCCACCAGCGCCGGCAGCGCGCCGACGCTCGCCTGCGCGAGCCCGGGCACCGGATAGCGCGCGAGCAGCCCGCCCACGGCGGGGCCGAAGATGAAGCCGAGCCCGAAGGCCATCCCGATCATGCCCATGCCGCGGGCGCGCGTCTCGGGCGTCGTCACGTCGGCGATGTAGGCCTGCGCGACCGCGATGTTCGCCGTGGCGACGCCGCTCCACAAGCGCGCGACGAACAGCCATGCCAGGGAGTGGCCGAAACCGAGCATCGCCATGCCCACGGACGATGCGGCGATGCTCCACAGCAGCACGGGCCGCCGCCCCACGCGATCGGACAACCGTCCCCAAACGGGGATGAACAGGAACTGCATCAGCGAGTACGCCGCGCCCGGCAGCGTCGCAACGAAGTCGCTCGCGCCGAGATCGCGCGCGAGGCCCGGGAGGAACGGGATGACCAACCCGAACCCGAGCAGGTCGAGGAACACGGTGAAGAACAGCGTGCCGAGGGACGCGGCGCGCGGCGCGCGGCGGGCGTCGCTCATGGCGCGGTCGTCGCCGGACAGAGGACGGGCGCGGTCGCGCCGAGGCGCTCTCGCCGCCACCAGGCGCCGGTCGCGCGCTTCTCGGCGGCCGAGGTGAAGTGGTACTGCCAATACACGACGCGTCCGGCGCGCGGTCGCGCCGGGAGTGGGTCTCTGAAAAAGGGCCGCACGGCCGCGGCATCTTCGCACATTCGCTCGAGCAGCATGTGCACGTAGGCGGGCTGTCCGCGCTGCCAGGCGAGGCCGTGGAACCACAGCTGAAAGTCGAGCCGCGGCTGGTGTGGAGCGACGAAGTCGGGCGCGCGCATGGGATCGCCCGGCTTGTGGCGGAGATCGTGTGCCGTCCATGCGGCCTCGTCGCGCTCGTCCGCGCCGGCGGCCAGCGTCTGGAATTCGGGCTCGATGCGCTCGCGCGTCACGGCCGCGAACAGGTGGTAGGTGTTCACGGCGCGCCACGTCTCGACGCGCTCGACGAGCGGCGCCGTCGCCACCAGCAGGGGACCGGGCTCGCCGCCGCCGAAGGCGAACGCCGCCTCGGCGAGCGAGAGGCCCAAGTAGGCGGCGACGCCGGCGCCGGCTGCGAGCCGATCGACGGCGCGCGCGTCGGCCGCCCTCGCATCGGGAGGGGACGGCGCGGCGGCCTTCGCGCGCGGCGTGAGAAAGCGCGCCAGGCGACCGAGATCGCCGTCGTCGAGCAAGAACACGTGCAGCGCCGTCGCGAGATAGCAGAAGAAGCCGTAGTTCGCCGTCGCCGCGTTGATGATCTGAAACGCCGTGAAGCCGACCGCCGCCGCCAGGCGCGCGCGCCGCGGGCCGAAGATCGCGAACGGCACGACGAGCTCGAGGCCCAGCGTCGCCCAGCTCTCGAGGTGGTGCCACCATGCGGGCAGTTGGTGCGCGTAGAAGGCGAGGGCCGTCGGCAGCGGCGCCGTCTCGTAGTAGTAGGTCATGGCGCTGCCGTCCTGCCAGTCGGCGATCGGCGACTGCCACTTCGCGATCCCCGACTCGAAGTACAGCTTGAAGAGCAGCGCGCGGAACAGGAAGTGCGCCAGGGGCGCGGCGCGCGTATCCGGCAGGAAGGCGGCGAGCAAGCAGCTCTCGATGAGCAGGTTGTCCCACTGAAAGCCCAGGAAGACGCGCCCGGCGACGGCGTAGGAGAGATAGAGACCGCCCTCGAGCGCGAAGCAGAGACGCCTCCCCACGCCGAAGAAGGCCAGCACCGAGAGCCCGGCGCCCACGACGATCCCGGCGACGAGAGCGGCGTCAGATTGTGTCCAGAGAAAGGCAGTCGGGATGCGACCCCAATTCGCGACGCCGGCGTCGCGCGCGGCCTCGACGAAGCTCGCGAGCGGCAGGAGCCCCCGGCTGCCGATGAGCGCGCGGATCTGCACGCCCAGCGACAGCCACGCCACCAGCGAGATCAGCGCCAGCAGCATGCCGAAGAGGGACGCCACACGCGGCCCCGACCCGAAGGTCCAGGGCCGCGTTGGCCATCTCGCCTTCGCGAGAGCTTCGGTCATCACGTCCGCGGCACGCCTCGGCCCGCGGCCTTGAGCGCGGCGCGCGTCTCGGCGACGGCGCGGCCAGCCTCGGCGCCCGCGCCCGTCGGGAATGGCTCGCGCCGGCCGCCCAGCACCTCGAGGCAGGCGCGCGTCGACGCCGCGAGCGCCGAGAGGTCGTAGCCGCCTTCGAGCAGCAGCACGAGCTTGCCGCCGCACGACTCGGCCGCCAGCTCGGCCGCGGCGCTGGCCATCGCGGCGAAGCCCCGCTCGGTGACGCGCATGTCCGCGATCGGATCGCGCTCGTGTGGATCGAACCCCGCCGACACGAGGACGAGATCGGGGGCGAAGAGGCGCGCCGCCGGCAGGAACAGGTCGTGAAAGACGACGCCGTAGTCCGCGTCGCGCTGGCCGGGCGGCAGCGCGCAGTTCACCGTGAACCCGGCGCCTGCGCCCGTTCCGATCTCGTTCGGGGCGCCCGTGCCGGGATAGAACGGGAACTGGTGCGAAGACATGAACATCACGTCGTCGCGCGCCTCGAAGATGTGCTGCGTGCCGTTGCCGTGGTGAACGTCCCAGTCGAGGATCAAGACCCGCCGCGCGCCCAGGCCCCGCGCGGCCTCGGCCGCGATCGCGACGTTGTTCAGCAGACAGAACCCCATGGCCTGGTTCGCCTCGGCGTGGTGCCCGGGCGGACGCACGATCGCGAACGCGTTCGCGGCGCGTCCCGTCCACACAGCGCGGACGGCGTCCACGGCCGCGCCGGCGGCCAGCTCGGCCGCCTCCCAGCTTCCCTCGGACATCGCGGTGTCGGGATCGAGCTGGGTGCGCGTCCCCGCGAGCCCCTGCAGCTTCGTGCGGTGCTCGGGGCTGTGCACGGCGTCGATCTCGTCCGCGGTGGCCGGCCGTGGGGTCGCGAGCTCGACGCCTGCGGGCGGCGATCGTTCGAGGTCGTTCAAGATCGCCTCGAGCCGCGCGGGCGACTCCGGGTGCCCGTACCCCGCTTCGTGCGCGAGGAAGCGGCGGTCGGTGAGGATGAGCGTCGACATGTTTACCTTCCTCTGTCACGCCGCCGGTTCGGCCGGCAGCTCGATTCGAAATATGGCGCCGCCGCCCGGCGCGTCGTAGACCCCGACGTCGCCCGCGTGGTCGCGCACGATCTCGCGCACGAACGCCAGGCCCAGGCCCGTTCCTTTCTCGCGCGTCGTGAAGAAGGGCGTGAAGATCTTCTCGCGGAGGTCGGCGGGGACGCCCGGTCCGGCGTCGCGTACCTCGAGGAGGACGCGTCCGTCGCGCAGGGACGCGGACAGCACGACCTCGCCCGCGCGCCCTTGCATCGCGGCCGCGGCGTTGCGCGCAAGGTTGAGCAGCGCCCGGCGCAGCTGGCCCGCGTCGGCGCACGCCGTGAGCTCGCTGGGCGCGTCCACGACGACGCGCACGCCCGCGGGCGGCTCGGTGAGCTCGCGCACCTCGTCGAGGAGCGGCCGCAGCGGCACGGGCCCGAGCTCGAGGCGCGGCCGCCGCGCGTACTCGAGGAACTCGCTGACGACTGTGCGCAAGTGCCCGAGCTCGCGCTCGATGCGCGCGACCTCGGCGAGGCGCTCGGGCTGTCCGTCGAGCGCGTCGCGCAAGAGGCCCGCGTAGAGCTCGAGTCCTCCCAGCGGGTTCCGCACCTCGTGCGCGATGCCCGCCAGCATCATTTGGAGGCGCTCGTCGCGCGCCTGCAGCGCCGCGCGTGTCTCGTCGAGGGTCGACGCGAGGAAGCCGATCTCGTCGCTCGTCTCGACGGGGATGCGGGCATCCAGCTCGCCGCGTCCAAGGCGCGCGGCCGCGTCGGCCAGCCGCACGACCGGCCCCGAGATGCGCCGCGCGATCAGCGCGGTGACGCCCAGTACGGCCAGCAGCGCGAGCGCGCCCGCGAAGAGGAGCCTGTGCCGGAAGGCCGCGAGCGCGACATAGTAGTCGGCGTCGCCCTCGACGGCGATGAGCGCCGCGGCGTCTCCCGCGTCGCCGACGGCGGCGTACGCGCGCTTGTAGGGTCGCCCGTCGTGTCCGACGAACAGCGGTGACGCCGACGGGATGCCGCTGCGCGCTCGTTCGATCTCGGCCTTGTCGGCGCCGAGCTCGTACGCCGACGCGCCGAGCGCCAGCGCTCCCGTCGTGTCGCCGCGTGCCGTCAGATCGGCGGCCACGGCCACGACGCGCCTCACGCCCAGGCGAGCTCGCGCCGCGTCCAGCTTGCGACGCACGTTCGCGTAGGTGAGCGAAGCTTCGTCTCCCGCGCCGTACGCCCGCAGCTGCTCGGGCAGGATCGTCGCGGCCGCGCCCGCCGCCGCCGTCGCGAGCCGACGCCCGAGCTCGTCCTCCAGCGCGCGGCGCGCGACCTCGTGCGCGTAGAGCCCGTAGACGCTGAGCGCCGCGATCGTCGGCAGCAGCGTTCCGACGAGCAGCTTCGCGAGGAGCCTCTGCCTGGGCGAGCGCAACGGGCCCATTGTGCCCGATCGCCCCTGTCGCCGCCCGCCATCGACCTTCCGACGAGGCGGATCCGGCGCCCCTCGGATTTTCGAGGGCCGCCTCGTCGCGCGTGCAGCGATCTCCAGGCCCGTCGCGCCCCCGCGCACCGCGGCGGCCCTTCCGGCGCGGGCATGCTCGATGCATTCAACAGCCACGGCTTCTTCCCTTTTGCCCCCCAAGGAGTCGAGCATGTCGCTTTCGTCTGTGCGTTCGTCCCACTGGCTGGTGCTGTCCGTTTTCGCGAGCGTCTCGTTCCTCTCCATGGCCGGCTGCGGCGAGCGCGGCGGCATCGGCACGGGCGACGACCCCGACGGTGGCGGCTCGGCCGGCATTTCGGGCACCGCGGGAGGCTCGGGCGTCGCGGGCACGGGCTCGGGACAGGGCGGCAGCAGCGCGACGGGCGGCAGCGGCGCGGCGGGCGCGACGGGCGGCAGCGGCGCGGCGGGCGCG
>DASZUD010000067.1:0-24523 GCA_035548155.1 Polyangia bacterium | reverse complement strand
GTCCTGGCCCGCGCGCCGAAAGGCGGCCGCCGCGGGGACCGTCTGCCCTCGCTTGGCGTACGCGTAGCCGAGGTAGCTCCACGCTTGCTTGTCGCCCGGCGCGAGGCGCGCCGCCATCTCCAGCTCGGGGATCGCCTCTTCGACGTGCTCGAGCTTGAGCGCGAGCAGGCCGAGGTTGCGGTGCGCCGTCGCGTCGTTGGGCGCCGCGGCCGCGATCTCGCGGTACGTCGAGCGCGCCTCTTCGAGCCGCCCCAGCTTCACGCGCACGAGCGCCAGCAGGTTGAGCGCGCGCAGATCGGCGGGCAGGCCCGAGAGCGCGCGCAGCACCTCGACCTCGGCCTCGCGGAAGCGGCTCGCCGCGACCAGCTCGCCCGCCGTCGCGAGGTGCGCGAGGAAGCGCTCGTCTCCCGGACGCGCGGCCATCGGCGCGAGCGCCGTCGCGACGTCCTGTCCGTGCGACGAGGTCTCGGCGGGCGGCGGCGCGCCGGGCGCAAGCGCGCTCGACGTCATGGAAGCGGGCGACGGCTTGGGCCCGCTCACGGCGCCCCCCCGGCGGCCCCGCTCGCGTCAGCCCAGCGGCGCATCACGGCCGCGACGTACGCGTGCGTGGTCTCGTAGGGCGGGATGCCGCCGTACTTCTCGACGGCCCCGGGGCCGGCGTGGTACGCGGCCACCACCTTCACCTTCTCCTCGGGCGCGCACACGGTGCCCGCGCTCGTGACCTGCTTGCAGAACCGGCGCGCGAGCACCTGCAGGTAGCGCGCGCCGCCCATGATGTTCTGGCGCGCGTCGAACGGGTTCGTGACGCCCATGAGGCGGGCCGTGTCGGGCATGAGCTGCATCAACCCCTGCGCGCCCGCGCTGGAGACGACGCCGGGGTCGTAGTCGCTCTCCGTCTTGATGATGGCGCGCATGAGCGCCTCGGGGATTCCGTAGTACGCCTGTTCGTCACGCAGGTGCTGGTCGTAGCGCGAATAGCGCACCGGCGAAGTATCGCGCGCGGGCACGAGGTCGGTGTTGCCGCGCAAGGCCGAGGCCTTCCCGGGCCCGGTCTTCAACCAGACCTTCCATTTTCCGCCCGAGGGCGGCGCCTTGTTCGTGAACTCGAACACCCCGCCGGGACGCTCGCGCACCCAGAACGTTCCCGCACGCGAAGGCGTCGCGCCCGCGACGACAGTCGCGGCACAGATCAGCGTGAACAGAACGGAAGCTCGCACGTGCGGCGCGATCGTAACACAACGAGCCGAGCGCGCGGCCCGCGCCTCACAGATCCGGGTCGAGCAGCACCTCGACGCCGCACACCTTCTCGAAGCCGCAGCGCTCGAGGATCGGTCGCGACATCGCGCCCGCGTGGACCGTCAGCGCCGGCTTGCCCGCGGCGACGGCCGTCTTCCACCGCGCCGAGACGAGCGCCCTGTAGACGCCGCGCCCTCGGAAGGCCGGCAGCACCGCCCCGCCGCCGAGGAGAAACGCCGACGGCCCATAGGTGAGCATGCCCAGACCCGCGACCTCGCCGTCGGCGAACGCGATGTGCGTCATGCGCGCCACGCCGCTCTCGTGATCCCAGCCCGCCGCCCCGCCGGCGATGAAGTCGGCGATGGCCTCCTCCGACTCCCCGGCGGCCGTGAGCCCCGCCCGCATCGCCCGCGCGTACTCGTCACGGTCGCGGACGAGGCGCGCCTCGATGCCCTCGGACGGGGGCGTGGCCTGAGGCTCACTCGTCATCATCATGGCCGTGAAGTGCGGCTCGAAGGGCGGCTGGCTCGCCGGCGTGAAGCCTCGCTCACGCAGCAGATCGACCAGCTCGACCGGCCGACACGAAGGCCCCACGTACCAGCCGCACGCGACGTAGCCGTGCGCGCGGAGGATGCGGCGCACCTCCGCGATGGTCGCGTCGAGCCCCTCGCGCGTCGTGCGCACCCGCGAGATCACCGACATCGTGGGCGTGGGCGACATCCCCAGCGTGAACTGCGGCGTGATGATGCGCCGCCCGGGCAGCCACGGCTCGGGCAACTCGTAGTCGGGCTCCTCGGCGAACCGGCGAATGGTGTCCAGCGACATGCGACGATGATCAGGGGAGTGGTTGTGAGGTAGATTCGCCCATCGTGCTAGAGACCGACTACCTCGTCATCGGCTCTGGGCTGGCCGGGCTTTACTTCGCTCTGCGGGCCTCGGAGCACGGCCGGGTCGTCGTCGTGACGAAGCGCGCCCCCGCCGACGCCAACACAGCCTACGCCCAGGGCGGCGTCGCGGGCGTCCTCGATCCCGGCGACGCCCCCGAAGCCCACATCGCCGACACCCTCCGCACGGGCGACGGCCTGTGCCACCCCGACGTCGTGGAGCTGTGCGTCCGCGAGGCGCCCGCCCACATCCGTCGCCTGGCCGACGAGCTGGGCGTGCCCTTCGATCGCGACGCGGAGGGCCACTTCGAGCTGGGCCGCGAGGGCGGCCACACGGCGCGCCGGATCGTGCACGCCAAGGACAGCACGGGCTGGGCCATCCAGGAGGCGCTGCTCGCGCGCGTGGCGGAGCGGGCCGATCGGATCACGCTGCTTCCCAATCACATGGCCGTCGACCTTCTGACGGCCGCCAAGTACGGCGGCCCGAACGCCGTCTTCGGCGCTTACCTGCTCGACCAGACGACGGGCGAAGTGAAGACGGCCGTCGCGCGCGCCACGATCCTGGCGACGGGCGGCACCGGGAAGGTCTACCTCTACACGACCAACCCCGACGTCGCGACGGGCGACGGCGTCGCCATGGCCTACCGCGTGGGCGCTCGCGTCGCGAACATGGAGTTCTTCCAGTTCCACCCGACGTGCCTCTACCACCCGCAGGCGAAGTCGTTCCTCATCTCGGAGGCGCTGCGCGGCGAGGGCGGCATCCTGCGCCTGCGCGACGGAACGGCCTTCATGGCGCGGTACCACGAGATGAAGGACCTCGCGCCGCGCGACGTCGTCTCGCGCGCGATCGACAGCGAGCTCAAGCGCACGGGCGACGATCACGTCGTGCTCGACATGACGCACCTGCCGGGCGACTTCCTCGTCGAGCGCTTCCCGATGATCCACAAGCGTTGCCTCGAGCTCGGCATCGACATGCGCAAGGTGCCGATCCCTGTCGTGCCCGCGGCGCACTACTCGGGCGGCGGCGTCGCGGTCGACGTCGACGGGCGCTCGTCGGTGCGCAACCTCTACGCGATCGGCGAGGTGGCGATGACCGGGCTCCACGGCGCGTGCCGGCTGGCCTCGAACTCGCTGCTGGAGGCGATGGTGTTCGCGGCGCGCGCCGCCGAGAGCGTCCGCAACACCGAGTCCGCGCGGCCCGCGCACGTCGCGCCTTGGTACGCGGGCGAGGCGGTCGCGTCCGACGAGGCGGTCGTCGTGAGCCAGAACTGGGACGAGATCCGCCGCCTCATGTGGAACTACGTCGGCATCGTGCGCAGCGATCGCCGCCTCGAGCGCGCCGCGCGGCGCATCGAGCTCATCCGCGCGGAGATCCGCGAGTACTACTGGAACGTCGCCATCAACGGCGATCTGCTCGAGCTGCGCAACCTCGCGCTGTGCGCCGATCTCATCATCGAGTGCGCGCGCCGCCGGCCCGAGAGCCGGGGCCTGCACTTCAACCTCGACCACCCCGACAAGGACCCGCGGCTCGCGCACGACATCGTGCTCGCGCGCGGCGACGGTCCCAGCGTGTCGTGAGCGCGTGAACTCCGAAGCCGTCGAGGAGCTGGTCCGCCGCGCCCAGCAGGGCGACGTCGCGGCGTTCGAGCGCCTCATCACCGACCACCTGCCGCTCGTGCGTCGGTTCGCCCGAGCGTTCGCGCGGAGCCACGCCGCGGCCGCCGACCTCGCGCAGGACGCCCTGCTCAAGGTCTACCGCTCAATCGGCAGTTACCGCTTCCAGTCGTCGTTCTCGACGTGGCTCTACGCGATCGTACGCAACGTCTACCTCGACGAGACACGCAGCCGCGCCGCCCGCGACCGCGCCGCCGAACGCCCGCTCGACCTGCGGGCGGTCGACGCCGAGCCCACGGCCGACGCCGACGCGCCGCGCGCCGATCACCGACTCGAGCGCGAGGAGGTGCGTCGGCGCGTTTGGGACGCGCTCGGCGCCGTCCCGCCCGAATTCCGCGCGACGCTGGTGCTCTACGAGCTCGAGGGGCTGACGTACGAGGAGATCGCCGCCATCGAGCGCGCGCCGCTGGGCACGGTGAAGTCGCGCCTCGCCCGCGGGCGGGAGCATCTGCGGCAAACCCTAGGGGGTCGGGAGCTCGCCGACCCCTTTGCCGACGAAGCTCTGGACGGGAACCCGACAGCGGCTGATTTCGTCAAAAGAAAACGAACGGAACCCGCATGAGCTCCGATTCCCCGAACCGCCCGAATTCCCAGCGATCGCTGCTGACCAACGAGGTGCGCAAAGCCCTCGCGGAGGCGCGCAGCGATGAGCTGCCCGACGAGCGCGAGTTCGCGGCGCGTCTGCACCGGCGGCTCGCGGCGGCGGGCCCGCCGCCCACGCCGGGGTGGCTCGAGAGACTGTCGGCCGCCGTGTCGGATCTGTGGCAAGGGGCCGCTCCGAAGCGCTCGCTCCTGACGGGAGCCTTGCTGGGCGCGCTCGCGACGGCAGCGGCGTTCCTGCTGCTGCAGGGTCGCCCGTGGCGCGACGGCCCACCGGCGGCGACTCCGGACGACGAAACGGCCGACGTCGAGGGCGCCGTCTTGACCCCGGCGGGACGCAAGACCCAGCACGCGGTCGGCGACCGGCGGCTCACGCGCGATCGCCTCGAGCAGGACATCGGCGCGGAGCGGCCCGAGCGGGCGCACGGCCGGACCGATCGGCCTTGACGACCCGCTAACGGCGCGCGACTTCGGAGAGCCGTCGCTCGATGACGGCGGCGTCAGCCGGCTCGAAGCCGCTGTTGACGTACCGGATGACGCCCTGGCGATCGATGATGTACGACGTGGGCATCTTGTCGGGTCCCAGGCGATCGGCGATCGCGCCGCGCGGATCGTGCGCGATCGTCAGCGCCCAGCGCGGCCGCGCCTCGAGGAAGTGCATCAGGTTCGCCCGCTCCTGATCGATCGACACGGCGAGCACCTCGACGCCCTCGCCGCGCAGCCGCTTCGCCATGTCGTCCAGCATGGGCAGCTCCTGCTTGCAGGGTCCGCACCACGACGCCCAGACGTCGAGGAGCACGACCTTGCCGCGATAGTCCGCGAGCGCGATCGGCTTGCCGCCGAGTGAATCGACCCGAATCTCGGGCGCGGGCGCGCCGACCTGCCGCCCGCCTTCCGTCGAGGCACCACCGGCGGTCGCGCACCCGGCCAGCGCGGCCAGCGCCAGCGCGAGCCGAATCAGCGTCCGAGCTCTTCCTTGATCCATGCGCGGAAGCTCTCGGTGTCCTTCGGATCCGTGTACTCGCGCCCGTTGATGTAGACGGTAGGCGTCGCGGAAAGGCCGAGCGCCTCCCCCTGTTCGCGATCCTTCTGCACGCGGGCCTTCACGGCGTCGGACGCCAGATCCTGACGGAACTTCGCGACGTCGAGGCCGCTCTCCTTCGCCAGCTTCTCGATGACGGCCGGCGAGAGCTCGTCCTGTTTGTCCCACAGCTTGTCCTGGTACACCCAGAACTTGCCCTGCTTGTTCGCGGCGACGGCCGCCTCGGCGGCGAGGCGCGCGTTCGTGTGCTGCGGCAGCGGGTACTGCTTGAAATAGATCTTCACGTCGTTGTGGAACTCGTCCTCGACCTGGCGCAGCACCGGCTGGAGCCGCTTGCAGTGCGGGCACTCGTAATCGGCGAACTCGACGATCGTGATCTTCGCCGACGGGCTGCCCTTCATCGGGGCATCGGAGACGTCGATCGTCTTCACCTCGTTCGAGCGGTAGCGCTTGCCGATCGCCTCACTGACCTCGGAGTCCGTGTAGCCCTGCTCGACCAGCTTGGCGACGTAGCGGAGGGCGTTCACCGACCGGCGGCAATCCTTCTTGGCCGACGCGATCAGGCTCTGCGCCTGACCGCAGACCGAGGTCTCGTTGTTGGAGATCCGGAAGAAGACCTTCTTCTGGAAGTCGTCCAGCTTCGAGATGTCGATGCCGGGCGGCAGCGTCGTGTCGCCTTGGCCGGCGGCAGCGGGCGTCGCCTCGGAGGAGGCAGAAGTTGCCGACTGGGCCGCCGGAGGCGTCTTGGCACACGCGGGCGTCGACAGGAGGACGAAGAGCGCGCCCGCATGCAGCAGGGAGCACGCGAATTTAGCCAGCCGCATGAGGCTTCTACGTATAGAAACCCGGGGGGACGAAGTCAATTGCACCCCGCCAGTTGCCGCACCGAGCTCCGACGAGGCCCCGTATCGCGAGCGGGAAGCAAGGCCGCCCGATCAGGCAGACCACCTTCGGAATCCAGTGGGCGCTCGGCGCGTATTTCTGACGTGAGCGGGAACCCGTCATGCGCATTGACTCGTTTGCACGCAACACATATAAATCGCGAGCATCCGTGGCCCGTTAGGCCACGATTGGAAAGACGATATGGTGTCTGACTACATCCCTGCGGCCCTCATGATCCTGGGAGGCGTCGGTTTCGCGCTGCTGCTGACCGCCGCCGCCAAGTACCTGGGTCCCTCGCGGCCGAGCCGCGCCAAGGACTACCCGTACGAGTGCGGTTCGGAGGTCATCGGAAGCCCCCGCACGCGCTTCGAGGTGAAGTTCTACCAGGTGGCGATTCTGTTCCTGGTGTTCGACATCGAAGTGGCGTTCCTCTACCCGTGGGCGCTGCGGTACCGCTCGCTCTCGTGTCTCGGAGCCGTGGAAAACGGCGTGTGCACGGGCGCGATCTCGTTCTTCGGGCTCGCCGAGATCATCGTCTTCATGAGCGTGCTCATCGTCGGGCTCGCCTACGTGTGGCGCAAGCGCGCCGTTGGTTGGGAGTAGCGCCATGGGAGCTTATTTCCACACGGGCGTCCTCTCCGAGGCCATCAAGTGGGCGCAGAAGTTCTCCCTCTTCTCCTACCCGTTCGTCACGGCGTGCTGCGGGATGGAGTACATGTCCGTCGCGGCGCCGAAGTACGACATCGCGCGCTTCGGCGCCGAGTTCCCGCGCTTCAGCCCGCGCCAGGCGGACCTGCTCATCATCGTGGGAACGATCACCGAGCGGCAGGGCCCGGCGCTCCGCCGCATCTATGATCAGATGTGCGAGCCGAAGTGGGTGATCGCCTTCGGCGTGTGCGCGTCGACGGGCGGCTTCTACCAGAACTACTCGACGATGCCGGGCGCTGACCAGGTCGTCCCGGTCGACGTCTACATCCCGGGCTGCCCGCCCCGCCCGGAGCAGGTGCTGGACGCCCTCGTGCTCCTGCAGGAGCGCATCCAGCGCGGCGAGGGCCACAGCCAGGTCGTCCTCAAGGCCGAGTCGCTCGGCAAAGGAAAAGGGGCGGGCGGCGAGTACGACGTGCCCGCGCTGGCCATCAAGCCGCGCACGGAGCACCTGCTCGCCGGTGGCGGCGTCAGCAGCGCCGGAAAAGCGCCGGAAGGGAAAGGCTGATGTCGCAGAACGTCCTCGATCGCCTGAAGGCGCAGTTCGTCGGCGGCGAGATCATCGAAACCGGTTCGCAGCACGGCGACGAGTGGGCGCGCGTGCGCCGCGACGCCTGGATCGCCGTCGCGACGTTCCTGCGCGACGACCCGGCGACCAAGATGGAGATGTTCATCGACCTCACGGCGGTGGACCGCTTCTCCACGGAGCCGCGCTTCGACGTCGTCGTCCACCTCTACTCGGTGAGCCTCAAGCAGCGCGTGCGCCTCTACGCGGGCGTTCCCGAGGAGGATCCCACGCTCGACACGCTCGTCTCCGTGTGGGGCGGCGCGAACTGGTTCGAGCGCGAGGCGTACGACCTCTACGGCGTGCGCTTCAAAGGTCACCCCGATCTCCGGCGCATCCTCATGTACCCCGAGTTCGTCGGGCACCCGCTGCGCAAGGATTACCCGAAGGAGAAGCGGCAGCCGCTCGTGCGCCGCCAACCGAACTCGGTGGATTAGAGGAGTCGAACGTCTTGGACAACAAGCTAGCTCCGCCCCAAACGCGGCGGGTCGTCGTCGGAATTCAGGAGCCGCAGGACTTCGAGGCGCCAGAGCTGCCCACCGAGCCCCTGCCCCTCAACATGGGGCCTTCGCACCCGGCCATGCACGGCACGGTGCGCATGGTCATGGAGGTCGAGGGTGAGAAGATCTCCTCGGCCGACGTCCAGATCGGGTACCTCCACCGCTGCTTCGAGAAGGAGTCCGAGCACGCGACGTGGACGCAGGTCTTCCCGTACACGGATCGCCTCAATTACATCTCGCCCATGCTCAACAACGTCGGCTACGCGATGGCCGTCGAGAAGCTCATGGGCATCACCGACAAGATCCCGGAGCGCGCGCAGTACATCCGCGTGATCGTCGGCGAGATGTCGCGCATCACCGACCACATGACGTGCCTCGGCGCCAGCGCCATGGAGCTCGGCGCGTTCACCGTCTTCCTCTACATGCTGAAGGCCCGCGAGTGGCTCTTCGAGCTGATCGAGGAGGTTTGCGGCGCGCGCCTCACCGTCAGCTACATGCGCGTCGGCGGCTGCGCCTACGATCTGCCCGAGGGCTTCGCCGAGAAGCTCCGCTCGATCCTCGAGCGCTCGCGCGAGGTGCTGGTCGAGGTCTCGAAGCTGCTGGACCGCAACCGCATCTTCCGCGATCGCCTCGACGGCATCGGCATCATCACGCAGCAGGACTGCCTGCAGTACGGCATCACGGGCCCCGTGGGGCGCTCGACGGGTCTCGCCTACGACGTCCGCAAGGACGCGCCGTACCTCGTCTATGACCGCTTCGACTTCGACGTCCCCGTCGGCTCGGTGGGCGACAACTTCGATCGCTACGCCGTGCGCGTCGAGGAGATGAAGCAGTCGATGCGCATCCTCGAGCAGGCGCTGGATCAGATCCAGCCCGGCCCGGTCGTCATCAACGATCCGCGCGTGATCCTCCCGGCCAAGAGCGAGGTCTACAACTCGATCGAGGCGATGATCGCTCACTTCAAGATCATCATGGACGGCATCCACGTCCCGCCCGGCGAGGTGTACTCGTACACCGAGGCCGGCAACGGCGAGCTCGGCTTCTACCTGGTGTCCGACGGCTCGGGCCGCCCCTGGAAGTGCCGCGTGCGTCCGCCGTGCTTCGCGGCGACGTCGATCCTCCCGAACCTGCTCCAGGGCCTGTTCCTCGCCGACGTCGTCCCGACCTTCGGCCTCATCAACATGATCGGCGGAGAGTGCGACCGATGAGCACCGGACCTGTCAATCCCAGCTCTCCTGCGCCGGCGAACACGCCCCCGGTCGGCACCCCGCCCGCCGCCGTGCCCGGCCCCGAGACGGTCACCGTCACGATCGACGGCAAGGCCATGCAGGTGCCGAAGGGCACGAACCTCCTCGAGGCGTGCAACGCCGCGGGCGCGAACGTGCCGTTCTTCTGCTACCACCCGGGCCTCTCGTCGCCCGCCGTGTGCCGGCAGTGCCTCGTCGACGTCAAGGGCCAGCCGAAGCCCGTGCCGTCGTGCTACACGCCCGTCGCCGACAAGATGGAAGTTCAGACGGCGACGCCGAAGGTGCTCGACGTCCGTCGCCAGATGCTCGAGTTCACGCTGGTGAACCACCCGATCGACTGCCCGATCTGCGACAAGGCGGGCGAGTGCATGCTGCAGAAGCACTACTTCGACTGGGACGGCAAGCTCGCGCGCAACGACGGAATCAAGGTGAAGAAGGCCAAGGTCGTCGACCTGGGCCCGACCGTCGTCCTCGATCAGGAGCGCTGCATCCTCTGCACGCGCTGCATCCGCGTGTGCGACGAGGTCGCCGGCGTTCACCAACTCGAGATGTCGAAGCGTGGTGACCACGAGCTGCTCGGGACGGCGCCCGGCCACCAGCTGGACAACCCCTACTCGCTCAACGTCGTCGACGTGTGCCCGGTGGGCGCGCTCACGGCGAAGGACTTCCGCTTCGCGATGCGCGCGTGGGAGCTCTACGCGACGCCGTCCGTGTGCACGGGCTGCGCGACCGGCTGCAATACGGAGATTCACTCTTCCCGGGGCCGGATCTACCGGCTCGTTCCGCGGGTGAACGAGAAGGTGAACAAGCACTGGATGTGCGACGAAGGCCGCATGACCTACAAGGCCGTGCACGCCGATCGCCTCGCGGCGCCGATGTCCGAAGGCGCCGCCGTCGAGTGGGACCGCGCGCTCGACGACGCCACGCGCCGCCTGCGCGCCGTGCTGGACCAGGGACCAGGCCGCCTCGGCGTCGTGTTCAACGCCACCAGCCCCAACGAGGACCTGTACGCGCTCGCCAAACTCGCGTTCGAGCACCTCGGGGTCGGAAAGGCCTATCTGGCCGGCCGCGATCAGGGCTGGTCCGACAAGATCCTCGTCTCCGCCGACAAGAACCCGAACACGGCAGGCGCGATGGCCATCGGCGCCGGGCGACTCAAGACGCTCGTCGATCTCGCCAACGACCTCAAGGCGGGCACCATCGGCGCCCTCCTGGTCGTCGGCACGGACGGCGTGCTCGTCGGTGACAAAGCGACGCTGCCGCTCGAGCGGCTCGAGGCGCTCGTCGTCCTCTCGACGCACAAGAACGCCGTGACGCAGGCGGCGCACGTCGCCCTGCCCCTCGCCGGCTGGGCCGAGCTCGACGGCACGTTCACGAACAAGCTGGGCATGGTCCAGCGCGCGCACGCGGCGATCCCGCCCGCGGGCGACGCCCTGGCCGGCTGGGACATCCTCTCGCACCTCGCGCACAAGCTGGGCGCGACGATGGACTTCGCGAGCGCCAAGGCCGTGTTCACCGAGGCGCAGTCGAAGCTCGACTTCATGAAGGGCGCCGATTGGGGCCGCGCCGTGCGGCCGCTGCAGCTGCGCTTCGCCAACTCTCGAGGCTAGAGAACGTCGATGTCTTACGGTTCAGTCGGATTCACCATCGTCGCGGCGATCGCGAAGATCGCCTTCATGATCCTCGGCTTTCTCATGCCGCTGGCCTCGATCCTCACGTGGCTCGAGCGGCGACAGTCGGCCATGATGCAGGACCGCCTGGGGCCGAACCGCGCCAACATCGGGCCCGTGAAGCTGTGGGGCATCACCCACTTCATGGCGGACGCGCTGAAGTTCCTCTTCAAGGAGGACTACGTCCCCAGCAAGGCGCACAAGTTCCTGTTCATGTGGGCGCCCATCATGGCGATGGCGCCGGCCCTCATCGTCTCGGCGATCATCCCGTTCGGTCCGTCGCTGTGCTGGGGTCACCTCTTCGAGGTGTCGAACGGCGTCTGCGCGCAGCCCGTGCCGATGCAGATCGCGCGGCTCGACGTCGGCCTGCTCTTTTACTTCGCGATCTCTTCTCTCGCGGTGTACGGCGCGACGCTGGCCGGGTGGGCCTCACACAACAAATGGGCGATGATGGGCGGCCTGCGCGCCAGCTCGCAGATGATGTCGTACGAGGTCACCATGGGCATGGCCGTGCTCGGGTCGTTCCTCGTGTTCGGCACGCTGGAGCCTGGCGCGATCGTTTCCCAGCAGGAGACGATCCTCGACTGGTCGAACCTCTCGCACAGCTGGGGCATCTTCTCGCAGCCGCTCGGCTTCGTTCTCTTCCTCACGGCGGCGATCGCCGAGACCAAGCGCACGCCCTTCGACATCCCCGAGGGTGAGCCCGAGATCATCGGGTACTTCGTCGAGTACTCGGGCCTCCGCTTCGGCATGTTCTTCCTGGGCGAGTTCCTCGAGATCGTCACCTCGAGCGGCATCATCATCAGCCTGTTCTTCGGCGGCTGGCACTGGGGCGCGACGATCGACGGCTTCCTCGCGTCGCACCTGCCGAACATCGCGTTCGTGCTCGTCATGTTCGCGCTGTGGACGGCGAAGGTCTTCGCGTTCTGCTCGTTCCAGCTGCTCATCCGCTGGTCGCTGCCGCGCTTCCGCTCCGACCAGCTCATGCGCCTCGGCTGGCAGCGCCTCTTGCCGGTCTCGATCGCCAACGTCGTCGCGACGGCGCTCATCGTTCTGTGGGCCTCCGCCAAATGAGCCACGACACGCACGCAGCTGAGAAGGGACATTCCATGTCGACGCCTGGCAAGGGCACAGTCGGAGTCAAGGTCGTCAACCGGCCGGGCAGCCTCTCGCAGCAGGTGTACCTGCCCGCGATCGCCGAGGGCCTGGGCGTGACGTTCCGGCACTTCGTGACGAACTTCGCGAAGAACGTCTCGGGCTTCCGCAAGAAGTCGGAGATCCAGACGATCGAGTACCCCGAAGAGAAGAAGAAGTACCCGGCCCGGCACCGCGGCCTCCACCGCCTCATGCTGCGCGAGGACGGCCAGGTCCGCTGCGTGGCCTGCATGATGTGCCCCACGGTGTGCCCCGCCCACTGCATCACGATCGTCCCCGAGGAAACGGCCGACGGTCGCATCGAGAAGCGCCCGAAGATCTTCGAGATCGACGAGCTGCGCTGCGTGGTGTGCGGCCTGTGCGCCGAGGCGTGCCCATGCGACGCCATCCGCATGGACACGCTGGACCACGCGAAACCGACGTACCGCCGCGTCGACGCGATCCTCGACAAGGAAGAGCTCATGTCGCGCGGAACGACGTCGACCGCCACCCAGGGCGGCGTCGGCGAGATGTGGCGCGAGAAGGTGAAGGGCGAGCCCCAGACGCCGCCCGACGCGAACGTCGTCCCCGCGGGCCCCGCCCACGGTACGACCCCGAAGCTCGATCTGACGCGCAAGTCGTAAGCGGTCGCGGCGGCCCCCGACAGTTCTTCGACGGCGTGGCGGCACGCCTTCGACAGCCCTCGCGGATCCCGACGCCGTCCGCTGGCTTGTCAACCCGCCGCCGCGGAAAGAGCGCCAGCGCCCGATCGCCCCTTGACCGACGCGTCCGCTCTGCCATCCTGGATGTCGAACCTTCTGCACGGTTCGACACAGAGAGAGATTCTTTTCCCTACAAGATCGCACCAGGGAGTCGCCTCTGACCGATGGATGTGCACGCCCGCGCGTCGGGAAGCCCGATGCGGTCATCTCAGCGACTCCCCCCTTACGAAAGTAGGGGCACAGAATTCTCTCTGACCGGCCGAGGCGGAAGGTTCGTTTATTTTGTTTGGACCCCTGAGAGGCTTCCAAACCTCCGGGCAGCGGCCTTCGGCGGGCAGAGCCCACCTGCGGCCTTTCGCTGAGCCGTTGGCTGCGCCCTCGCGGGTTCCAAACCGGGCAGCGGCGTCGGCGGGCTGTGTCGCCCGCGGTCGGCCGCCGAGGCGTTCGCGGCGCGCGCGATTGCGGGCCTCCCGGCCGGCCGGCGGAGCGCGCTGAGCCCGCCTGGAAAGGGTCGTCAATCGCATGGACATGCGAGCCGCGACGGTATCGGCGCCGCGCTCGTTTTCTGTTCAACCGAGTCGTCGAACGGCCGATCATTGGAGCGCCCCACTGCCAGTTCCACTTCTCGGAAGGAGCCCTGCCCGATGATGAAGAGCCTGACCCGACTCATGATCACCGCCCTGCTGACGACGGCCGCTTGCGGCTCAAATGGCGGCGCCAGTTCGAGCGGGACCGCCGGAACCTCAGGCGCGGCCGGCACGACGGGAAGCGCTGGCACGGGCGCGTCGGCCGGCACGACGGGCGCCGCCGGCACGACCGGCGCCGCGGGGACGGGCAGCTCGAGCACCGGATCGGCGAAGGCCGACTCGATCGCCTATACGAGCGGATGGGGCTGCGTCATCCTGGCAGGCAACAAGCTCGGGTGTTGGAACACGGACGTGTCCAACGCGAAGATCCCCGTGATCCCGGGCGTGTCGGCCAAGGCGGTGAGCATCTATGGCTCGACGGCGCTGGTCGCGCTGACCGACGGCACCGCGGAGTACGTGGCCCTCGGCGACAACAACAAGCTGACGCCCGTCCCCGGCTTCACGAACGTGGTCAGCGTCGCGCAGTACAACCAGGGCGGCGTCGTGCTGCTGGCCGACGGCACGGTCCAGTACTACCAGAACAACGTCTGGATGCCGCTCGGCGGGTTCGTCGATGTCGCGCAGCTGGCCGTCGGCAGCCGCGGATGGTTCGCCGTTCAAAAAGACGGCACGCTGCTGTTCACGGGCTTCCCCAACGAAGCGCCCAAGACCAAGCTCACGGGAGTGAAGCAGGTCTCGGTTCGCATCCTGACCGCCGCGCTCATGGCCGACGGCACGGTCCAGACCGACCTCGACAAGGCGACGCCGACGGCCGTCGCGGGCCTCAGCGGCGCGACGATGGTCGCGGCCGGCGGCGAGGCCGCTTGCGCGCTGATGGGCGATCACAGCGTAAAGTGCTGGGGTTCGAACGCCACGCAGGAGTTCCTGACCAGCGCGCCCGACTTCGACACTCACCCGCCGACGACGATCACCGGCGTGGTGAACGCCGCGGCGATCGCGGTCGGCGATCACTCTGCGATCGCGCTCCAGACGAGCGGCGACGTGTGGGCCTGGGGCCCGACGCTGACGACGATCGCGCACCCGTGAAGGGGCCGCCGCGCCCCCTCACGGATTCTTCACGGACGCGCACTCGGCGCCCGCGAGCTGCTGGGCGTCGAGCTGCTTGAGGTGATCGGCGAGAGTCTTCACGCCTCTCGGGATCTCGGTGCAATTCGTGCTGGCGACGCAGGGAGCGCCGACGAGGAAGCCGCGGCCGTCGGAGCGTTTGACGCTGAAGATCGGGCCGTCGACGGGGCGCTGGTCCAGGCCGTAGACGGGCGTCGTCGTATTCGCGAAGGCGGCCTGCACGTCGGGATCGGCGAGGTCGCGCGTGATGTCGAGCACCGTGATGACGTCCGGGGCGCCGCACGCGGGGAAGGCGGGCGAACACTCGGCGGTCGGCGATCCGTCGACGTGATAGCGCGTGCGCACGTGGTGATAGTGATCGGGCGGCGAGATCGTCGCCTCGTCGGAGTAGGCGACGAGGCCGCCGTCGTACCCGAAGGTGTACGTCCCGGGCAGCGTGCAGGCGCCCGCGTCGACGACGTCGCCCATCGCGTCGTGTGGCGCGAGGTCCGTCGTCGGGCCGTCCGAGCCCGCCGCGCCGTCGTGCCCGGCCCCGTCCATCGAGCCGTCCGTTCCGCCCGCACCGTCCTGCCCGCCGTCCGAAAGACATGCGACCACCGTGCACGCCACGTCTCCGTTCGCCTGGCACGAGCAGGTGTTGCAGTCATCCGCATCCTTGAACGTCTGGCCGACGGTGTAGGTCTTGCCGGCCACGGAGCAGGTCTTGGCGGACGAGCCGCCGCACGCGGCGAGAGCGAGTGAGGCGAATCCCAGGATCAAAGCTCGATTGACGGACATGACCGGCAAACCCAGCAAGCTGCGTGCCGCACGCTCGGGACGCGCGTCCCGCGGCTTGCGGCCGCTCGCCCCTCAGATAACGGAGGGCGCCGGCGCCATCGGCGTCAGGGCTCAGTAGGCGAAGCGGCGCACGCTGACGTTCATGACGATGCCGAGCGCGACCATGATGGTCAGCACGCTCGAGCCGCCGTAGCTGATGAGCGGCAGCGTCACGCCGACGACGGGCAGGATGCCGCTGACCATGCCGACGTTGATGGCGACGTGCCAGAAGACCATGGCCGCGACGCCGACGCACACGGTGGCGCCGAAGCGGTCGCGCGCCTCGCTGCCGATCTTCAGCACCCACAAGATCAGGAACGCGTAGAGCAGCAGCACGACCAGGCCACCGACGAAGCCCCACTCTTCGGCCCACACGGCGAACGGGAAGTCGGTCCACAGCGCCGGGAAGTGACGCAGGCGGATCTGCGTGCCGTGCATGTATCCCTTGCCGAGGAAGCGGCCCGAGCCGATGGCGTTCAGCGCCTGGCGCGTCTGATAGGCCGCGTCGGAGTTCGGGTTGAAGAACGCCTCGACGCGCTTGCGCTGATACTCGTGGAGCAGGTTCTTGTAGATGGGCGACGCGGCGATGATCGCCATGCCCACGATGGCGGCCAGCGTCTTCAGCTTGAGTCGCGCCGTCAGCATGACCGTGAAGAAGATCGTGAGGAACAGGAACGCCGTGCCGAAGTCCGGCTGCTTGGCGATGAGGGCCGCCGGCAGCCCCACGATGAGCACGGGGATGGCGAGGTGCCGCCACGATCTCCCCTCGAGCGCGGGTGAGTCGTTGAGATACTTCCCGAGCGCCAAGATCGTCAGCACTTGCATCAGCTCGGAGGGCTGGATGTGGAACGGGCCGAGCTCGAACCAGCGGCGGCCGCCGCCGACCATCTTGCCGAACAGAAGCACGCCCGCGAGCAGCGCGAGTCCCGCGCCGTAGAGCACGTACGCGAGCCGGCCGATGAGGCGATAGTCGAGCGTGGCCACCCCCACCATGATGACGGCGCCGACGGCGAGCCACGACACCTGCTGCGTGAAGAGGTGCCCCTGCCGATCGTGAACGGCGCTCCACAGATTGAGCAGGCCCAGCGCCGCGACCGAGGCCGCCGACATCGTCAGCGTCCAGTCGAAGCGAAAGCGGACCTTACGCCAGCTCGCGATCCTCATTGCGACGCGCCCTCCGGCGTCTCCGGCCGATCGGGCTTGGAGAAGTCCAGCTTCATGGGTGGCCCTTCGTCCAGCTCGTCGGCCTTGGGCGGCGGGGCGGCGCGGCGCCGGCGCGGCGCGGCCGCTTCGTCTGCCGGGATGATGCCGCCGCCGCGACGGCGTGGCAGCCCGACCTTCGGCGCGGCCTTGTCGGCGGGGGCCACGGTCTCGAAGTAATTGTCGACGATCTCCGAGGCGACGGGCGCCGCGACGTCGCCGCCGTGACCGCCGTGCTCGACGATGACGGCGAGCGCGATCTTCGGGCGCCCCGCAGGGGCGAAGCCGACGAACCACGCGTGCGTCGCGGTCTCGTAGCCGCCCGTCTCGGCGCCGCGGCCGCGCACCTGCGCCGTACCGGTCTTGCCCGCGATCTCGATCTCCTTCGAGCGCGCCTTGAAGGCCGTGCCCTTCGGCTCGTTGACGACGCCTGTCAGCGCCTGGCGCACGAAGGCGAGGTTCTCGGCCGACACCGAAATCTCGCGCCGCACGCGCGGCGGGAACTCCTCGAGCACCTGACCATCGGGCGCCTCGATGTGGTCGACGATCTGCGGCAGGTACAGCTTACCGCCGTTGGCGATCGCCGCGTAGAGCGCGGCCATCTGCACCAGCGTCACGCGCGTCGAGCCCTGGCCGATGACGGCGTTCAGCGCCTGCCCGACCTGGAAGCCCTCGGCCTTTGGGTTCTGGCGCTTCTGCTCGCGGTACCACTCCTCGGTCGGCACGAAGCCGCCCTCTTCGCCGTTGAGGCCGAGGCCGGTCGGTGCGCCGAGGCCCATGTCGGCCGCGTACTTCGCGAGGCGATCCATCATGCCGGGCCGCGCGCCCAGCTCGTAGAAGTAGACGTTGCAGCTCTGCACGATGGCGTCGTAGAGCGCGACCACGCCGTGGGTCTTCGTGCAGCGGAAGCGCCGGCGCCCCATCTCGTACGACCCGTGGCACTTCGTGCGCTCCTCGGGCGTCACCAGGCCGTCCTCGAGCGCCGCCAGCGCCGAGACCGCCTTGAACGTCGACCCGGGGAAGTACGTCTCGGACAGCACCTTGTCGCGCAGCGGGCGGAAGCGATCCGTGAGGATCCTCTGCTGCGCGTCCGCCGTGAGGTGGCCCGACATCTCGTTCGGATCGAAGCCCGGCTTCGACACCATGGCGAGGACGCGCCCCGAGTCGACGTCCAGCACGACGGCCGCGGCCGCCGAGACGTTGCGCAGCGCCCGCTCGGCGATGCGCTGCACGTCGCTGTCCAGCGTGAGGACGACGTGGTTGCCCGGCACGGCCGCTTGAGACGTCGGTCCGTCGAAGAGCTCTTTGATGTCGGGCTTGGGCAGGCCGCGCCGATCGACGACGATCTTCTGGAACCCGGCGCGCCCGCGCAGGTAGCCCTCCCACTGGCGCTCGATGCCCGAGCGGCCGATGAGGTCGGCGGGCCGATAGCCCTCGTCCTTCTTCGTGCGCAGCTCGTCGGCCGAGACCTCGTTCATGAAGCCGAGGACGTGCGCCGCCAGCGTGCCCTGCGGGTACGAGCGCCGCGGCACCGAGACGATCTTCACGCCCGGCACGTCGAGCCCGGTCTCGATCGCGGCCATGGCCTCGCGCGAGATGTCCTCGGCCAGCAGCACCGGCCTGTCCTTGTCGCGCGCAGCCGGCGAGCCCGGCGCGCCCTCGGTGCCCTGCCCCTGGACGCGCTCCCAGACGTCCATCGCCTCGTCGCCGTTCATGCCCAGCGTCATCCGAAGGCGCGCAAAACCATCGGCCGTGAGGAGGCGCGGCGTGACGTAGAGGTTGTACGAGGGTCGCATGGCCGCGAGCACGCGCCCCTTGCGGTCGCGGATCTGTCCCCGGACGGCGGGCAGCAGCTCCGTGCGGACGATGTTGTCCGAGGTCACGCGGTAGAACGCGTCGCCCTGAACCACCTGCAGGTAAAAGAGGCGCCCGGCGATCGCGAGGAAGATCCCGATGACGAAGAGGGCGAAGAACTTCGCCCTGCGCCTCATCTCGGGCAGCTCTGCGTCCTGTCCGGCTATTTCCATGGGGGCTCCGCTCGCTTCCGCGCGAGAGCCCCCATGCCCCCCTCGCTCCGCGAGGCAAGGCCTCGCTGCGCTCGCCCTTCTTCCATCCGCATCATCTCAACGACATGTTGTCGCCCAGCGTGCGGGGACCACGGGCGAGGCCCACGCGCGACCGCGCGGTGTCGATCTTGCCGTCGATGCGACGAAGGAGGCCCAGCACGAACGGGCCGAAGAAGGCGGTCAGCAGCGCCTCGACGGGCGCCTGGCGCAGGCCGCCGTAGCCGCCCTCGGGCGCCACCTGCGCGCGCACGAAGACGATCAGCAGCGCGCACAGCAGGCTGGCGACGAACGACGCGGCCGCCGACATGACGATGCCCGTCACGGCGACTCGCACCGACAGGGCGCGCGCGAAAACGGCCATGAGCACGAACACGAACGCGTGCACGCCCTGCGGCGCACCCGAGACGAGATCGAGCAGATACCCCGTGGCGAACGCCACGATGGCCGCCGAGGAGATGCTCCACTTGCCCGAGAGGCCCACGTGCATGACGACGAGCAGCCCCAGGCTGGGCGCCGCCATGCGCACGGGCGCGAGCTCGAGCACGGTCGACTGCAGGATGAGCAGCAGGTACGCGACGATCAAGGTAATCGCCGATCTCACGGCTCACCTCCGTGGGCCGGGCGACGCAGCTTTGCCGCGACGGCCTGCGGGGGCGTGGGGGCAGGCAGACCCGCCGCGCGACGCGAGCCGAGCATTGACGCGAGCAAGCCGCGGGGCGGTCCCCCCGATCTCATCGGTACACCATCGGCCCGCGGGTGGGCGTAGAGCTCCCGCGGCTCTTGCCTGCGTCGGGATCGGGTGCGGGCGGCGGGGCCGCGACGACCAGCACCTCGGACAGGCGCGCGAAGTCGACGTCGGGCGTCACCTCCACCTCCTGGAACAAGCCAACGGCCCCCGGCAGCACGGCGGTGACCTTACCCACCGCGAGATCGCGCGGGAACGAGCCGCCGAGGCCGCTGGTCACGACCTTGTCGCCCACCTGGGCCGGGTTGCCGCGCGTCAGGTACTCGATCGAACAGCGGTAGCCGTTCTCGCCAGCCTTGCCGCGCAGGATCCCGCGCCCGCCCGTGCGCGGGATGACGACGTCGATCGCCGACCGGGGATCGACGAGCAAGAGAATGTCGGACGTCGTGCCCGACGTGTGGCCGATGCGGCCCACGACGCCGTCGGGCGTGAGCACGGGCATCCCGTGCTTGACGGCGCCCTCGCCGCGATCGAGCTCGACGCGCGCGACGCGAAAGTACGGCGACGCGTCGATCGAGATCACACGCGCCGCGATCGTCTCGGCGGGGGTCTGGTCGCGCAGGCCGAGGAGCCGCTGGTACCGGCCGCTCTCTTCGGCGATGCGTCGCAGATCGGCCACCTCGGCGCGCAGGCGGGCGTTCTCCTTCGCCAGCTCGTGGTTCTCGGCGCGCGCGTGCGCCAGCTCGACGAACCGGCCCGCGACGCCGGCGATGCCGCGCGCGACGAACGACATGGCCGACTGCGCAGGCGATACCAGGCGCAGGATGCCGCGATCCAGCGCCGACAGCTCGCCGGGGTTCTTCGCGCTCATGCGCAGGGCGACGATCGCGAAGAGCAGCGTCCCCGCTACGACCGCGCCTTCACGGACTCGCTTGCTGCTCGCCGTCGTCATGCTTCACAGTTGCCCAAATGCCACCGGCGCTCCCCCGCCGTTTCGGGGTCACCGAATTTGACCTGCGCCGGGCCCTACTGCAACGCAACTTCTCTCAAAAGGCCCAGCTCGTCGAGGGCGCGCCCGGTCCCCAGCACGACCGCGCACTCCGGCGAGTCGGAGACCATGACGGGCAGGCCCGTCTCCTCGCGGAGCATGATGTCGAGGTTGCGAAGGTGAGCGCCGCCACCGGTGAGGACGATCCCACGATCGACGATGTCCGCCGCGAGCTCGGGCGGCGTGCGCTCGAGCACCGATCGCACCGAGTCGACGATCTGATTCACTGGCTCGGCGAGCGCCTCGCGCACCTCGTCGCTGTTCATGACCAGCGTCTTGGGCACGCCCGCGACCAGGTCGCGCCCCTTGATCTCCATCGTCGTGACCTCGTCGGTCGCGTACGCGTTGCCGATTTGCTTCTTGATGATCTCGGCCGTGCGCTCGCCCACGAGCAGGTTGTACTTGCGCTTGATGTACGCGACGATCGCCTCGTCCATCTTGTCGCCGGCGACGCGGATCGACTTCGCGACCACGATGCCGGCCAGCGAGATGACGGCCACCTCGGTCGTGCCGCCGCCGATGTCGACGACCATGTTGCCCGAGGGCTCGGTCACGGGCAGGCCCGCGCCGATCGCCGCCGCCATGGGCTCCTCGATCAGGTAGACCTCGCGAGCGCCGGCCGCGAGCGCCGAGTCGCGCACCGCGCGCTTCTCGACCTCCGTGATCCCCGAGGGCACGCCGATGATGATGCGCGGCTTCACCAGCGTGCGGCGGTTGTGCACGCGCGTGATGAAGTAGCGGAGCATCGCCTCGGTCACCTCGAAGTCCGCGATGACGCCGTCCTTCATGGGACGCACGGCCACGATGTTGCCGGGCGTGCGGCCCAGCATCTCCTTCGCCTCTTTACCGACCGCGAGAACCTTCTTCGTCCCGTTGCCGGCCCGCTGAACCGCGACGACGGAGGGCTCGTTGGAGACGATCCCCTTGCCGCGGACAAACGTCAGCGTGTTCGCCGTACCGAGATCGATGGCGAGGTCGTTGGAGAAAAGTCCGTAGACCCAATCAAGCAGCATGTGTTGTGCAGCCCAAGCGTCCCCCCTCGGTCAGGACCCTACGGGCGAGATGAAGTTTTGTAGCACACATCCCCCCAGTCCGATAGGGGCACAGGTTCCTATGTGATAGATTTCGCCCGCATTTGGGGGCCTGCCCGACGGCAGGCTCCGGGACCGTGGTGGTCCCAACAGTTCCCTGTTTCGTTGTTCGACTGACAGCAGTCATTTCATTCGGAGGCCCCTCGCATGCTCGAGCAGATGCGCAAGTCGTCGCAGTCGCTGCTCATCTACGTCCTGTTCGGGATCGTGATCGCGGTGTTCATCATCAACTTCGGCCCTCAGTCACGCGGCGGTAGCTGCGAGTCGACGATGGCCAACGACCACTTCGCCGCCAAGGTCGGCGGCGAGCTCGTGACGAAGAATGACTTCCGCTACGGATTCCTGGTCTTGGGCGGCGCGCAATACCCCGCGCAGATGGCGAAGCAACAGCGTCTCAAAGAGACGGTCATGGACAAGCTGATCGAGCGCGAGCTGCTCGCGGCGGAGGCGCAGCGCCTCGGCTACGCGATCAGCGACGAGCAGGTCGAGGATCAGATCGCCGACGCGAAGATCATCGGCCTCGGCTATCCGCGGTCGGTGCCGCGCATGACGAAGGACGGCAAGTTCAACTACGACGCCTTCAAGAACTTCGTGCAGTTCGAGCTGGGCGTCACGCCGCAGGGCTTCATCGACGAGCAGAAGAAGGAGCTCATGGCGGCGCGCGTCCGTGATCTGCTGCGCGGCAGCGTCACCGTCGCGCCCAGCGAGGTGAAGTCGGACTTCCTGCGCAAGAACACGCAGGTGAACCTCGAGTACGTGCGCTTCTCGGCGCACGGCGGCAACGAGGAGGCCGCGGAGCCCACGCAGGCGCAGATCGCCGATTACGCCGCGAAGAACGAGGCGAAGCTGAAGGCGATGTACGACGAGCGCAAGTTCGTCTACGAGAAGGTGCCGCGCGAGCTGAAGCTGCGGCAGATCTTCGTGAAGGTTCCGCCCGACGCGAAGCCCGAGGAGGAGAAGGACGCCCAGAAGCGCGCCGACGCGATCGCCGCGCGCGTGAAGAAGGGTGAGTCCTTCGAGAAGGTCGCGCGCGAGACCAGCGAGGATCCGGCGGGCAAGGCCCGCGGCGGCGCGCTCGGCTGGCGCGGCCGCGGCGCGGCGAACCTGCCCGGCGAGACGGAGAAGCAGCTCTACGCGGCGAAGACCGGCGACATCGTCGGCCCGCTCAAGGGCTCGGGCGGTCTCTACATCACGAAGATCGAGGGCGATCGCGAGGGGAACATCCCCTTCGAGCAGGTCAAGCTCGAGCTCGCCGAGGAGAAGGTCCGCGCCGAGGCGGCCAGCGCGCAGGCCAAGGCGCGCGCCGAGGCGGCGCTCGCACAGGCGAAGGCCGCGCCCACGAAGACGCTGAAGGACGTCTTCCCGGGGCCGGCCGAGGACAAAGAAGACAAGAAGGACGACGGCGCCGCCCCTCCGGCGCCGCGCGCCGAGGAGACGGGGTTGTTCTCCGCGCGGGGCACGCGCGAGGGCATCATGGTCGAAGGCATCGGCGTGTCGAACGAGCTCGCGAAGGCCGCCTTCGCCCTCACGACGGCCGCGCCGCTCGCAGGCCCGTTCGAGGTGGGCGGCAGCTGGGTGATCGTACGCCTCAAGGAGCGCAAGGATCCCGACGTCGCCGAGTTCGACAAGAAGAAGGACGAGCTGGTGCGCGACGCCGAGCTGACGAAGTGGATCGAGGTGTTGACCGATTGGACGCACGCCCGGTGCGTCGAGGCGCGCGACAAGAAGCAGATCCAGATCAACCGCGACGAGCTGAAGTACGAGGACGCCGGCGAGCCGCCTCCCTACGAGCCCTGCATGGGCCGCCGGCAGTTCGGAGGCTAGAGGCCGAACGTGGCGCGCGATCCGCGCGAGATGACGCCGCCCGCCGCAACGCCGGAGGGCGGCGCCGGCCCCGGGGGCGATCCCTTCGAGGCCGCACGCCGCGCGGGGCCTCCGCCGCGCCGGCGCGCGAAGGCGCCGGACCACCGTCCGGCCTGGCTGGTCCTGCTCTCTTCGCTCACGCTCGTGTACGGCGGCGTGCTGCTGGTCTCGAGCCTCGAGACGCTGCGCGATCCGAAGGCCGCCACGCACCTGCCCGTGACGCGCGCGATGACGCCCGCCGAGGACGAGGTCGCGCGACAGATCGTGGACGTTGGGGCGCGCGTGGCCTCGGCGCACGCCCGATCGATCCGCGGCAACGCCGCCGCGTCGCTGCCGGTCGCGCTGCTCATGTTGCTGGCGGCGGCCGCGACGATGTCGCGCGATCGCCGCGGCCGGCAGATCGCCCTCGCCGCAGCGTGGACGGGCATCGCATATCAGCTCGGCACGCTGGTGCTCACGTATCCGATCGTTCGCGACTACGCGTGGCAGGCGGCGCCGCTGCTGGCGCGCCTCGTCGCCATGCAGGCCGACGCCGGCGACGCGGCGGCCACCCCCGACGTGGTCGCGAAGGTCGTCATGGCCTTCCCCGTCTTCACGTCGGCGGTCGCCATCTGCGGGTCGCTGCTGCTCATCGCGTACTTCGGAGGGCGGCGCGGGCGGGCGCTCTACGGCCTCGAGAGACGCAGCCGATGACGGCGATCTTCGAGCCCGGCGCGATCGAGATCGACGGCCTCCAGCTGGGCGTCGCCGATGGGCTCCCTACCCTAGCCGTCGCGCCGCGCGTGATGGCGGAGCTGGCGAGCGCGGGCAGCATCGAGGTGACGCTGCCGCGCGAGGTGACGCCGTCGGCCCCGCACGGCGGCGCCGCGTTCACGGCCGAGCGCGCGCGGCGGCGGCGCGGCGTGCTGCGCTCCGCGGTCATCACGTTCGACGAGCAGCGCCTGGCAGCCATGCCGTCGCCGGAATTGCTCGCCGCGCGCGGCTTGTCGGCGGTGCGCTTGCGCCTGGGCGACGGCCACCTGGGCGTGCGCGGACGCGCCGCCGCGGGCGGGCGCCAGGCCGACTTCACGGCGCGCGTCACGGTGACGGCCGCCTCGCGGCGACGCGTCCGCGTCACGATCGACGACGTGCGCCTCTACGGTTTCCTGCCGCTGGCCGCGCCGCTCGTCGGCGGCGCCCTC
>DASZUD010000066.1:0-22156 GCA_035548155.1 Polyangia bacterium | reverse complement strand
CAATAGATTACTTTGACAAGCCTCTAATGAGACGGTCTACTTCAACCGCCCCTGCTCCAGCCTCGCTTCGAGAGGCGGCGGGGCGTGGAGAGCCCACGTCGAGATCGGCGACGGGGCTGCTCGACGAGAAGGAGATCGTCGAGATCGAGCGCGCGTGGCCGAACGGCCTCACCTCGCGACAGATCGTCGACGTCTTCGAGACGCGAGGGATCCGCTTCTCGGAGGCGACGCTGCGCAAGTACGTGCAGCTCGGCCTCCTGCCGCGCTCGGTGCGAGTGGGCCGCAAGGGCAAGCACCGCGGGTCGTGCGGCCTCTATCCGGCGTTCGTCATCCGGCGGGTCAACACCGTCAAGGGGATGATGGCCGAGGACCGCACGATCGAAGAGATCCAGCGGTCGTTCGCGCGCTTCAAGGACGACATCGACGTCGTCCAGAAGGATCTGCGCGAGCTGATCGCCGGCTTCGAGCGTGAGGCGAAGTCGCCGCTCGGCGACGCCGAATCACGCCGCGCGATCGAGGAAGAGATCATCGAGGCGAAGAGGGCCGCCGGCGAGCTCGTGCGGCGGATCAGCAGCCTGGAGCGCCGAATTTCTGCCCGAGCCGCCGACTCTTCGGCGTCCGGGACCGCTGTCGGGGGCGGGAGCGACCTCTACTGAACCGGCACCTCGACCGCCGGGGAACGACCGAGGAGGAGCGAATGGACGACACGGACGATTTCGAGCCACCAACACCACCAGCCGCGAGAATGGACGACGAGGATGCCCCTCAGCCGGAGGTTGCGCGCATCCGCCGCAAGGTCCGCTCGGCGGGGCGGGACGGTCGCGTGCGTTCGAAGACGATCGCGCCCAAGCGCCTCACCCGTGACGAGCGCCGGCTGTCGGAGCTGCTCGTCTATCCGGACGACGTCGAGCGCCCGCAGGCGCGCCACGAGTGCTCGAACATGCAGCGGCCCTGCCCGTTCGTGAGCTGCTCGCATCACCTCTACCTGGACGTGAACCCGGAGACGGGCGCCATCAAGCTGAACTTCCCGCACCTCGAGGTGTGGGAGATGGCCGAGACCTGCTCGCTCGACGTCGCCGATCGCGGCGGCATCACGCTGGAAGAGGTCGGCGCGATCCTGAACCTCACGCGCGAGCGCATCCGTCAGGTCGAGGTGCGGGGCCTCGCGAAGATCAAGGATCACACCGGCGACGAGCTGGGCCTTCCGCCGGATCGCGCGTGAGCGCGGGAAGGGCCCTTTAGGCCCTGCCCGAGGTCGCGGCGCGGGAAGCTCTCGAAAGGGGAGCTGGCGCGGCGAAGCCGCGGGGTTGGCGGCGGGCTCGTCGATCCCGAGCGCCTCGCCGCCCGATTTCTTCGATCGGCGTCGAGAATTCCGGACCATACTCTCGCGATGGAATTGCGCGCGCTGACCTATCTCGACGTGCTTCAGCCCCAGGTCGCAGGATTCATCCAGACGGTCGCGCAGGGTGTGATGCCGCTCGACGGGCAGTCGGCGCTCGTCGTGGAGATCGCGCCGGGCATCGCGGTCAACGCGCTGACGGACGCCGCGCTCAAGCGGACGCGCGTCGTGCCCGGCATGCAGATCGTCGAGCGGGCGTATGGCCTGCTCGAGCTGCACGCCTTCGATCAAGGAGAGGTGCGGCAGGCCTCGGCGGCGATCCTCGAGCGGCTCGGCCTCTCCGAGGCTGAGCGGCTCGCGCCGCGCGTGCTGTCGCGCGAGATCATCACGGGCGTGGACGCGCACCAATCGGCCATGATCAACCGCATGAGGCACGGTCAGATGTTGGCCGCGGGCCAGTCGCTCTACACGCTCGAGGTCCATCCCGCGGGCTACGCGGCGATCGCTGCGAACGAGGCCGAGAAGCGCGCCGCGATCTCCGTGCTGGAGCTCGTGACCTTCGGCGCCGTCGGGCGCCTGTGGCTGGGTGGCGACGAAGAAGAGATCCGGGAGGCGGCGGCCGCGATCGACGCGGTCCTCGCCAGCATCTCGGGTCGCCCCAACGGAGGTTCCAAGTGACCGCATCACCGATCGACGTCCCCGTTTCCCCGCTCGACGCCATCGACGCGCGCATCGCCGAGCGGTTGCTCTCGGCCGCGCTCGGTTCGGGCGGTGAATACGCCGACCTCTACTTCGAGTACCGGTCGGGGGCGGACTTCGTCATGGAGGAGGGGCGCATCCGCACGGTGGGCCGCGGCGTGACGCTGGGCCTCGGCGTGCGCGTGCTGCGCGGCGACGCCACGGGCTACGCGTACACCGAAGAGCTGTCCGACGATCGGATGCTCGAGGCGGCGCGCACGGCGGCGCAGATCGCGTCGTCGGGCGGCGCGCCCGCGCCCGTCGCGATTCGTCCGGTGACGCTGCCGGACTTCTATCCGATCCCGCGCTCGTCGCTCGCGACGCCGGGCGCGGACAAGGTGGCGCTGCTCCGGCGCGCCGACGCCGCCGCGCGCGCCTACGACCCGCGCATCGTGCGCGTCGAGGCGTCCTTGGCCGAGGAGCACCGCGAGGTCCTCGTCGTGACGTCGGACGGCCGGCTCGCGCGCGATCGTCAGCCGATGATCCGATTCGGCGTGTCGGCCGTGGCCGAGGAGAAGGGGCAACGGCAGGGCGGGCGCTCGGGCGGCGCGGGGCGCTTCGGCATGGAGTACTTCGACCGCGCCGATCAGAGCCCTGAGGCGCACGGCAAGGAGGCGGCGCGGCTCGCGATCGGCATGCTGCACGCCGAGGAGGCGCCCGCGGGGCCGATGGAGGTCGTCCTGGGGCCAGGTGAGTCGGGCATCCTCTTGCACGAGGCGGTGGGGCACGGTCTCGAGGCGGACTTCAATCGCAAGAAGACGTCGAACTACTCGGACCAGATCGGCAAGCCGGTCGCGTCCCCGCTGGTCACGGTCGTCGACGACGGCACCGTCGCGAACGCGCGCGGCTCCATCAACGTCGACGACGAGGGCAACCCCGGCCAGCGCAACGTGCTCATCGAGAACGGCACGCTCGCGGCGTACATGCAGGACAGGATCTCTTCGAAGCACTTCGGGACGGGGCCCTCGGGCAACGGCCGGCGGCAGAGCTTCCGACACGAGCCGCTGCCGCGCATGACCAACACGTTCATGGCGTCGGGCACGGACGACCCCGCCGACATCATCAGGTCCGTCAAGCGCGGCGTGTACGCGAAGCGCTTCTCGGGCGGTCAGGTCAACATCTCGAACGGCGACTTCGTGTTTGCGCTGACCGAGAGCTACCTCATCGAGGACGGCAAGCTGACGTCGCCCCTCAAGGGCGTGAACCTCATCGGCAACGGGCCAGACGTCTTGCGCAAGGTCACCATGCTGGGCAGCGACTTCGCGCTGTCCGAGGGCACGTGGACGTGCGGCAAGGACGGGCAGTCGGTGCCCGTCGGCATCGGTACGCCGACCATGAAGATCGCGGAGATCACCGTGGGAGGCACGAAGGCCAAATGAGCACCGGCCCGATGAACAATGGCTTCACGCGTCGGCTTCCCGATCCGAAGGAGTGCCAGCGCCTCGCCGAACAGATGCTGTCGTTCGCCAAGAAAGCAGGCGCCGATGGCGCCGAGGTCTTGGTGCGCGACGGCACCGAGCTCGAGGTGAAGGTGCGCCTGGGCGAGACCGAGCTGGTCAAGGAGGCGGGCAGTCGAGCGCTCGGGCTGCGCGTGCTGCGCGATCACCGCGCGGCCGTGACGTACACGTCCGACTTCGCGCCCTCGGCCATGGAGCGCTTCGCGCGCGAGACGGTGGAGCTGGCTGGGTTGGCCGAGCCGGATCCGCTGGCCGATTTGCCGAGCGCGGACGACATGGCGCGCGAGGTTCCGGAGCTCGACCTCTGGGACGACGCCGTGCTGGGCGTCGACGTCGGCGAGGGCATCAGGAGAGCGCGCGCCGCCGAGGACGCGGCGCGGAAGCTCGATGCGCGCGTCACGAACTCCGAAGGCGCGAGCTTCGGGCGCAGCGTGGGGGCGTCGGCGTTCGCGACGTCGGCGGGGTTCTCGGGCTCGACGCGCGGCACGTTCGTCTCGCTCTCGGCCGAGCCGATCTGTGACGACGCCGAGGGCAAGAAGCGCAACGGTTCGTACTGGACGGCGTCGCGGTTCTTCGCGGCGCTGCTCGATCCCGAGGCTGTTGGGCTCGAGGCGGCGCGTCGCACGGTCGCGAAGCTGGGCTCGCGCAAGATCCCCACGGGTGAGGCGCCCGTGGTGTTCTCGCCCGAGGCGGGGCGCGGCCTTTTGGGGCAGCTCGCGGGCGTCATCTCGGGCGGCGCGGTGTGGCGGCGCAGCACGTACCTGGCCGAGCGCGAGGGCACGGCGGTCGCGTCGCCGCTCGTCGAGATCGTCGACGATCCGCTGGTGCGCCGCGGTCCCGGCTCGCGCGCCTACGACGGCGAAGGCTTGGCCGCTCGCCCGAACGTGCTGGTCTCGGCGGGCGTGCTGCGGACCTTCCTTTGTGACACCTACGCGGCGCGCAAGCTCAAGCGGCGCTCGACGGGCTCGGCGTCGCGCGCCGTGGGCGGCAGCCCGCACGTCAGCATCTCGAACCTCATCTTCCGTCCGGGCAAGACGCCGGCCGCGGAGATCGAGAAGCTGGACCGCGCGCTTTACGTGACCGACCTCATGGGCTTCGGCTTCAACGGCGTCACCGGCGACTACTCCCAGGGCGCCGCTGGATTCTGGATCGAGGGCGGCGCGCGCGCCTACCCGGTGGGAGAGATCACGATCTCCTCGAACTTCGACGCGCTCTGGAAGGGCGTCGACGCCGTGGGCGACGATCTCGACACGCGCTCGTCCGTGCAGTGTCCTACGTTCCGCGTGGACCGCATGATGATCGCGGGAAGCTGAGCGGACCCCCGCGCCCGAGAAGTCGCCTCTCCTCGCTCGCGAGGAGAGGGGCGGGGGGACGAGTCAGTCCGTCTTGGGCACGTACGGCGCGAGCGTCTCGATGACGAAGTCGTGCAGCGGGCCGTTCGAGGCGACGATGCCGCGCCGGTTGTAGAGATCCGGCCGATCGTAGACCAGCGGCTTGCCGTCGAGGTCGGTCATGCGGCCGCCGGCACCGAGCAGGATGGCCTCGGGGCCGCACGTGTCCCAGATCTTCGTGCGGCCGCCCGTGTAGACGTAGAGGTCCCGCGAGGCCTCGGACACCATGCCGATCTTGAGGCCGACGCTGCCGACGTTGATCTCGTCGGTGATCCCGAGCGCGGTCTTGACCGAATCGACGCGCGGCGTGCGGTGGGTCTTCGAGGCGACGAGACGAATGCCGGGCGGGCCCGCGAGCGACGACGTGTGAACGGGCGTCCGCGCGCCGTCGGGATCGACGCGCCACGCGCCCTCGCCGACGACGCCGCCGTAGACGCGCCCCGTGAGCGGGTGGGCGACCGCGCCCACGTGCGGGCGCCCGTCGACGGCGAGGCCGATCATGACGACGAACCCCGTGTCGCCGGCGATGAAGTCGCTCGTGCCGTCGATGGGGTCGACCATCCAGACGCGGGCGTGGCCCATGCGCGCGCCGTCGTCGGGGATCTCCTCGGACAGGATCGCGTCGCTCGGGAAGGCGGCGCGCAGGCGATCGACGATCAGCGTGTTCGCGGCGCGGTCGGCCTCGGTGACGGGCTCGTTGCCGGCCTTGGAATCGATGCGGAGGTCCGTGCCGTGGAAGCCGCGCACGAGGTGCGCCGCCTCGATCGCCACCCGCTCGGCGACCGCGAGCTCGCGCGCGAAGGCGCCGCCTTCGCCGCTCACGACGCCACCTCGAGATCGCGCGCGAGCGCGCGCCGCCCCGCGAGGAGCACGAGCCCGGCGATGCCGACCAACATGCCGGTCGCGAGCACCGGCGTGCGGAGGCCGACGCGATCGGACGCGAGGCCGATGAGCGTGGGGGAGAACGCATCGCCGAAGAGGTGCAGAGCCACCGTATTGACGGCGAAGCCGCGGCCCCGCAGTGCCGCGGGCAGGACGTTGGCCATCGCCGCGTTCAGCGGACCGGTGGTCAGGAACAGCAGCGTCAGCGTCACGAACATCGCCGGCCAGAAGATAGCAGGCGTCGGCGACAGGATGGCGATCAGCGTGAAAGGGAGCGACGCGACGAGCGCCACGCCGGAAAGGATGAAGTGCGCGTCAGGGCGCGTCCGCGCGAGCCGATCGCCGAATCGCCCGCCGAGCAGCGTGCCCGCGAGCCCGGCGAGCGCGAGCACGGCGCCGAACGCCGTGTCGGCCGAGGCGAGCGGCAGCCCGCGCTCGCGCACGAAGTAGGTGGGCATCCACCCGGCCAGCCCCCCGACGGCGAACGTGTAGATGGTCTGCGCGACCGTGTTGTACACGAAGCTCGGGCGCGCGAAGAGCTCGCGCAGGGCGCCCCTGAGCACCTCGACCGACGACACCGAGCCGGACGCGCGGGCTTTGTGGCTCTGCTGGGCGGGCGCGTCCTGCGCGCCGCGCGGCGGATCGCGCAGGAACAGCAGCGTGGCCGCGAGCGCCGCCCCGGGGATGCCGGCGATGAAGAACGCCCAACGCCAGCCGAGCCGCGTCGCGATGTGCCCGCCCAAGACGTAGCCCAGCGCGGAGCCGATCGGGACGGCCGCGTAGAAGATCGCGAGCACGCCGCCGCGGCGGCCCGTCGGGTAAAAGTCGGAGAGCAGCGACGGGGTGACGACGGTGTAGCTGGCCTCGCCCACTCCGATGAGCGCGCGCGCGATGACGAGGGCGAGGTAGGTCGGCGCGAGCCCCGAGCCGAAGGTGGCGGCGCTCCACACGAACACGCCGATCGCGGCCAACCGGAAGCGCGGCGTGCGATCGCCCAGCCACCCGGCGACGGGCGAGATCACGACGAACGTCAGGATGAACAGCGTCTGCAGGAACCCGCCCTTGGCGTCCGAGAGGCCGAACGTCGCGAGGATCGTGGGCAGGATCGCGGCCGGGATGAACCGGTCGAGGTAGTTGAGGAAGTTCAACCCCGTGAGCAGCGAGAGCGCGGCGCGGGGTGAGGGCTGTCGGGCCATCCCGGCAATGCGTACCACGCCCGCGGCGCGACGGCGGCAAAAGGAAAGTGGTGGTAGATTCCGCGCCATGGCGACTCTCACAGACATTCTCCTAGTTCCGGGCAACCGCCCGAAGGTCGTGGCCGACTGCGTCCAGGTCATCAACGAAGAGGTCGATTCGAAGGGCGGCCTCACGGGGCTGGCCGTCAAGGGCGCGTACGCCGTGGTGAAGGCCATCAAGCCGGGCTTCATCAACGAGGCCGTCGACCACATGCTCGACGATTTCGTGAAGCGTCTCGAGCCGTTCTACGCGGAGGCCCAGGCGAAGAACGAGCCCGTCGGCCCGCTGCTGAACGCGCGCGCGCCGCAGGTGGCTGATGCGCTGCTGGCCATCAGCGACGAGCGCGCGTCGCGCTCGACGAACCAGACGCTGAAGAAGGCCTACGAGAAGCTTCGCCCCACGGGGAAAAAGCACGTCGAACAGGCGGTGCCGCGCATCGGCCGTCTCATCCAGAAGTACGCGAGCCTCGCTCCCTCCGCCAGCGCGGCCGCGCCGGCCTGAGGCCGCGGGCCGCTCCGCATCTCGATCGTTGTCTCAAGGAGATCTCTTCGGCGCGGGCTCGCCTCAGATCGGCGTGGCCGAGCTCGCGCCCGAAGCGCGCGAGCTGGCGGCGCGCCTGCCGGCGGCGCTGCGCCTCGGGACGATGTCGTGGAACTACCCGGGATGGCGCGGCGTCGTGTACGCGGCGAACGCCCCTCAAAAGTCGCTCTCGGCGCTGGGGCTCACGGCCTATGCGCGCCACCCGCTGCTTCGCACCGTCGAGATCGATCGCACGTACTACGAGCCGCTGACGGCTGACGCGTTCCGCGCCTACGCCGCGCAGGTCCCCGAGGACTTCCGGTTCGTCGTCAAGGCGCACGATGCCTGCGTGCTGGCGCGCTTCCCGCCGCACGCCCGCTACGCCGCGCGCGCGGGCCAGGCGAACCCACTGTTCCTCGATCCCGAGCACGCGTCGCGCGCCGTCATCGCGCCCGCCGTCGAAGGGCTGGGCGCGAAGCTGAGCTTCGTGATGTTCCAGTTCCCGCCGCAGGACGTGGGGACCGGCGCGGGCTTCGCGGCGCGCCTCGGCGCGTTCCTGGCCGCGCTGCCCCGCTCGCCGGAGGGCCCGACCTACGCCGTCGAGCTGCGCAACGCCGACCTCGTCGGCGCCGCCTATGGCGAGGCGCTCGCGGCGGCGGGCGCGGTTCACGTGCACAACGTCTGGTCGTCCATGCCGTCCATCGCCGAGCAGGCGCGCCGCCTGCCGCCGGCGACGCGGCGGCCGTTGTTCGTGCGGTGGCTGTTTCCGCGCGGCGATTCCTATGAGGCGGCGGGCTCGCGCTACGAGCCTTTCTCGCGCCTCGTCGACGAGGACCGCGGCAGCCGCGCCGCCGTCGCCGATCTGGTGACGCGCGCGCTGGCGCACGACGTACCGGCGATTGTCACCGTGGACAACAAGGCGGAGGGGTGCGCGCCCGAGAGCATCACGCGCCTCGCGCGCGAGGTGGTCGACCGCCGCGCGAAGGTCAGTGCGTCGTGAGCACCTCGCCGACGCCCCCGGTGTCGGCGACCGCGGCGAGCTCGGCAACGGTTTTCAGGGCAAGGTCGGCGGATCCGCGAGCTCGCTGGGCATCGGCTCGCCCGTGAGCGTCTTCAGGAACTCGACCAGCTGGCTCTGCTCGCGGTCCGTGAGGTAGAGCGGCTGTAGTTGCGCGGCGACGTCGCCGACGGCCTGCATGTCGCCACCGCGGTTGTAGTGAGCGACGACCTCTTCGAGCGTCGCGAACGAGCCCGTGTGCATGTACGGCGCGGTGACGGCGACGTCGCGAAGGCTGGGCGTGCGGAAGCTGCCCCTGGGGATCTGGTCGACGGTCATGTCGATCCACGCCTTGCGCGACGTGTCCGTCGGGTCGTCGCTGAACATCTTGTCGCGACGGAAGGGGTTCGCCTGCATCTTCGGGATGCCGTCGTACGCGCCGAAGGGGAGGCAGTTCTTCGGCGTGTCGCAGTCGCAGACGCCGCCCTTCGGGCAATCGGCCAGCGTCGGTACGCCCATGCCCACCTGCGTGACGCCCACGTTGTGGAAGCTCGTGTCGGAGAGCAGCGGCCCGTTGTGGCAGTCGCTGCAGCCCGCCTTGCCGACGAACAGCTTCGCGCCGCGCTTCGCCTCCGACGAGATCTCCGCCGAGTCGTCGGCGAGGCCCCCGCGCAGATCGTTGGCGAACCTGTCGAAGGCGCTGTTGCGGCTGACGAGCCGCGACTCGAACGCCGCGACGGCCTTGCCGAAGTTCACGGCGACGCGCGTGGCGAGCTGCTGATCCGCGGGATCCATGCAGTCGTAAGCGTCCCCGAACGGCTCGCTGGCGTCGCCCGGCTGACAGCCGGCCTTGTTACCGGGCTTGCCGTCGAGCGGGAAGCGCGGCCAGCAGCCCGTCGCGCCCGTCGTGGGATCCGAGACCTTGCGGCAGCTCGCCGGGCAGCCGGTGGTCGCTAGGCACTGGCCCGCGAGCGGCGCCTGCGTCTCCAGCGTCGGCGCGAGGTCGTTGATCGTGCCCTGCATCGGCAGCGGCCAGTCGGCGAAGACAGCGTTGTAGTCGGCGCGGTAGTAGCTCGCGATCGTCCACGCGGCGCGCAGGCGCGTGCTGCCCATCGCCGTCTCGATCGTCGCGGTGGCCTGCTCCCACAGCGAGTCGGCGCGGCCGTTCCAGAGCACCAGCGGGAAGAACGCGTCGTTGAAGACCGTGCTCGCGTTGACGTCGGTCCAGTTCGCGCCCAGCGAGACGTTGCCCGGCACCGAGAGCGGATCGATCCCGCCGCGCTCGAGGTCATGACAGCTCACGCACCCGATGTTGAGCGGCTGCCCCTTCGCGGCGCGGCCCCACGGCATCGGGCGGTTCAGCGCGTCGGTGCCCTTCGACACGCCCGAGAAGCGCGGATCCCAGAAGAACTTGCGCCCCAGCTGCTCGGCGGCGGGCAGGCCCACGTACTTGTTCGAGGCGTCGGGCGGCGGCGTCGCCGGCAGATCGGCCATCGCCGAGAGCGCCGACGTCTCCTGATCGGACCACCCGCATGAGCTGCTGCCGCAGAGCAAGTTGTCGGTCTGTTCGCAGCCGACGAGCAGGGCGGCACCGACGAGCGCGACGAGGAGCTCGGGCAGCCCGGCGCCGTCTGCCTTCCCCCAAACGACATTGCGCATGGGGTGTCCTTCGACCGCTTCGCCAGGTCCTGAAGCCTCCTCCCAGGAAGAGTTTTGACCGTTACATTTAGTAAGTTGTATAACGATGTGAACCGTGTGAACCGTTACGTTTCCTACACTTAGGCTTCAGGGATCTGGACCGTGGCCCGATGGGAGCTTCCCTCGGACCAAATGACCAAGAAGGTAGCTCCGCGTCATTCGAAGTCGGCTCCGACGCGACGCGCGGCCGGCGCTCTCGGGCCCGCGATCGCCACGTTGCTCCTCGCCTCGGAGACGCACGCCGCACCTCCCGCGCCTCGCCCAGCGACGCGCGTGCCCGCGGCGCCGGCGCCCGTCGACGACGCGCCCGACGAGGCGGCGCCCGTGGATCCGTTCGCCGACATCCGCGATCTCGAGACGCGGCTCGAGCAGTTGCGCACCGTCGTCGTTGGGCGGCAGCCGCGCGTCACGCTGGGCGGCTACATCGACCTCGGCTTCTTCGTCCCGCAGGGCGACGGGTCGGGGATCGTCCGCGACGCGGGCAACCTGCTGTTCCCGCAGTACGCGGGGCAGTACGGTTGGGTGTTCCTGGGCGATCTCCTCGCGCCCGCGATCAACTCGCGCGGCGAGGTGGCCGATCTCGGCGCGGCGACGGGCTCGGGCGCGCGCTACGACAGCGTGCACTCGGGCGGCGCGCCGGGCTTCATCGCGAACGAGGTGAACCTCACGCTGACCTCGGGCCTGGGCGACAGCGCCATCGCGACGGCCAGCGTGAACTTCATCCCGCGCAGCGGCAACAACTGCCCCGGCGGCGCGACGGCCGGCTGCAACGTCGCCTTCTCGATGGGCGACTTCCTCGACGTCGATCTGGCGCAGCTCGAGTGGTTGCCGACGAAGACGCAGAAGACGTCGATCTTCGTCGGCAAGTTCGACTCGGTGATCGGCATCGAGTACCGAGAGCGCAAGGCGCCGCAGCGCTTCGGCATCACCCCTTCGCTCATCGCGCGCTACACGACGGGCACGGCGCTGGGCCTGAAGGTTCGCCACAAGATGGGCGCCGACGATCTGTTCGTCGTGGCGGCGGCCGTCACGAACGGCTCGTTCACCACCGAGCAGTTCCACTTCTACGACGAGATCGACACCAACGCGGGCAAGACCGTCTCGGGGCGCGTCTCGATTCATCCACCGCTGCCGTTCGAGCTGGAGGTGGGCGCGTCGGGATCGTGGGGCTCGCAAGATCGTGCGCGCTCGAGCGACGGCAAGATGTGGTTCTACGGCGCCGACCTGCACCTCGGCGTGGGCACGCTGGACCTCAAGGCGCAGTGGCTGAAGGGGAAGGCGCCGGGCGATCCGCTGGACGACGTCTACGGCCTCGACCTGCACGGCGGCGGGTACGCCGAGCTCGACTGGATGGTGACGCCGCTGTTCGGCGTCCTCGGGCGCGGCGAGTACCGCGACGCGATGGTGTGGCTGCTCGGCGACCCGACGGGCAATCGCCTGTACCTCACGAAGTCGTGGCGCGCGACGGCGGGCGTGCGCTTCGTGCTGTCGGACCGGGTCGTCTTCAAGGCCGAGTACCTCGACAACGGCGAGTACGGCGGCATCCCGCAGATCAAGAACAACGTCTTCACGACGTCGTTGCTGCTCATCAACTGACACCAGAGGTAGCGACATGTGGATGAAACACGGCTGCGGCATTCGTCGATCTTTGGTTCTCGCCCTGGCGTTCCTGCCTCTTGGGGGCGCGGCGCGCGCGCAGGACGACGCGCCGCCGACGCGCGCGGAGCTCACCAAGCTGCAGAACGAGGTGAAGGAGCAGCGCTCGCTGATCATTCAGCTGATGCAGTCGGAGCAGCAGCGGTACGACATGTTGCTGCGCCTCTTGCAAGGGCAGCCGGGCGTGGTGCTGCCGCCCTCGGCGCCGGCCGCCGAAGAGGGCGGGGGCGGTGCGGCCGCGTCGGCGCCGGGCGGCGCGACGCCGAAGCGGCGCGAGCCGGAGAAGCGCGCGGCGATCGACGGGAAGGTCACGGTCGCGAACGGCGAGGTCGACGACGTCTACGTGTACGTCGACGGGCTGCGCGGCCCGCCCGCGCGCGGCAAGAGCATCGAGATCAAGCAGGAGGGCCGGCAGTTCTCGCCGCGCTTCGCGGTGGTGCAGGCGGGCACGACGGCCGTGTTCCCCAACTTCGACTCGGTCTTTCACAACGTGTTCTCCACGTCGCCGCGCAACAGCTTCGATCTCGGCGCCTACCGCGCCGGAGACAAGCCGCGCTCCGTGACGCTGACCTCACCCGGCGTCGTCGACGTGTTCTGCAACATGCACCAGCGGATGTCGGCGAGCATCCTCGTGGTGCCGAACACGATGTACGCGAAGGTCCGCTCCGACGGCACCTTCCACATCGACAACGTGCCCGTGGGGCCACGCAAGATCGTCGCCTGGAGCCCGCGCGCCAAGCCGTCGCAGCAGCGCATCGAGCTTCAGCCGGAGGGCGCGCAGGTCTCGTTCTCGCTGGACAGCGCCGAGCCGCGCGCGCACCTCAACAAGCTCGGGCAGGCCTACGGCTCGTATCGGGATTGAACCTCGCCGCACGGGAGGGCTCGGCCATGTCGCATTCGCGGATCGGATCGTGGATCGGTGTCGCGCTTCTGGGCGGGGGCATCGCGCTGGGGGGGCTCGCGCGTCGCGCGCAGACGGAGGCGGGCGCGGCCGCCGAGGCGCGCGAACGCGCCGCGAAGGCCTCGGCCGTCGAGGTCGCGCAAAAACTGGAGGCGGAGGCTCGCGTCGCCGAGGCGCGTGCGGCGCGTGCCGCCGCGCTGGAGCCGCTGAACGCCGCGATCGAGAACCACGTCGACGGCACGACGCTGATCGATCTGTTCGAGCACGAGGACTGGTGGCAGCCGTTCCGCGACGACGTCGCCGGCGGGCGCGTCATCGTGGCCGACACGCTCCTGGCCGCGTGGGGCAAGCTGGATCTCGGCACGGCCGACGCGCCCGTCGTGCGCGCGGCGCGCGAGAAGCGGCTCGCCTCGGCGCGCGTCACCTTGCAGGGGCAGGACTACGTGATCGTCGCCGCGCGTCTGGCCGCGCTGCCGCAGCGGGAGCCCGTGATCGTGTTCGCGCGGCGCGCGCAGCCTTTGCCGGCGGCGGCGATGGGCGCCGCGCCCGCGCCGACGCCGCTGCAGGGCCCTGCGCCGCTGGCGGCGGCGGGAGCGCTCGGGCTCGTGGGGCTTGGTCTGCTGATCGCCGGCAAGGGCCGCGGCGATCGCGGCGCCGTCGTCGCGGGCGAGATCCCGCGCGAGCCCACGCTGAGGTTCGGCACCCCGGCGCGTCCGGTCCCCGCCGCGCAGATCCCTGGCCGTTCGGGCGCGCGTCCACCGATCTCGGCGGCCGGCGGCGTGAGCATCCCCGGCTCGGCGGCGCGGCTGCCCGTGCTCGCGGGGAGCGGCTCTGGCCTGCGCACGGCGGCGTTGACGCCGCGTGACGCCATGGGGGTCGTCGAGGCGGCGCCGCGCGGGGACTCGGGCCGCACCTTCGGCCGCTACCGCCTGCTCGAGCGCCTGGGAGAGGGCGGCATGTCCGAGGTGTTCACGGCCGTCGCTCAGGGCGTCGAGGGCTTTGCCCGCACCTTCGTGCTCAAGCGGCTCCGGCCAGAGCTGGCGCGCGAGCGCGAGGCCGTGGCGCAATTCATCGACGAGGCGCGCCTGCAGGCAGGCCTGGTGCACTCGAACATCGTCCCCGTGTTCGACTTCGGCATGGTCGGCAACGGCGAGTACTTCATGACCCAGGAGTACATCGTGGGGCGCGATCTCCTGCGCATCCTCATGAAGCACCAGGAGCTGGGCGCGGGCGGGCTCGACCCGCGCCTCGGCTATTACATCGCCTACGAGACGCTGCAGGCCCTCGCCTTCGCGCACGATTTCTGCGACGAGGACGGCAACCCGATGAACCTGGTCCATCGGGACGTCTCGCCCGGCAACCTGATGATCTCGCTGGCGGGCGAGGTGAAGCTGGCCGACTTCGGCATCGTGAAGGCGAGCCGGCGCGTGTCGCGCACGCAAGTGGGCATGGTGAAGGGCAACGCGAACTTCATGTCACCCGAGCAGGCGCGTGGTCAGGAGGTGGACGCGCGCAGCGATCTGTTCTCGCTGGCGACGGTTCTCTTTTACTGCCTCACCGGAGAGCTGCTCTACGGCGGCGACAACGATCTGGACGTCCTCTACAAGGCGGCGCGCGGGCCCACTCCCGACGACATGGTGCGCATCGCGATGCTGCCCGATCCGGCGGCGTCGATCCTCGCGAAAGCGCTGTCGTACGATCCGGGCGATCGCTTCCAGTCGGCGGCCGAGTTCGCCGACCAGCTGGCGGCCTTCGTGGGCGGCGGCAAGGCGCAGGCCGCGAGCCTGGTGCAGAGCCTGTTCGGCGACGAGCTGAAGCGCCGCGCGGCTTGAGGAGCCCTCACCCTTGATCGTCCTTCCCCGCTGGCGGAGCGGGAACGAGTGGGGTGCTCAGAGGGTCAGCAGGACTTTTCCGACGCCGCCCTTTTCCGCGAAGGCGTGCGCCTTCGCCGCCTCGGCGAGCGGGAAGCGCTTCGCGATGGGGATCGTGAGGCGCCGCGCGCCCACGTCGGCGGCCAGCTCGGCGAGCCGCTTCGAGTCGGGCTGGGCCATGAAGGCGCGCACGGCCAGGCCGCGCTCCTTCGCGCCTTGCGGCTCGCCGACGACGCTGCCGATGCGTCCGCCGGTCTTGATCTTGGCGAGCAGCTTCTGCGTCGTGGGGCCACCCACGGTGTCGGCCAGCGCGTCGAGCGCCGGCAGGGCCTCGATGGCGCGCTCGTCGTCCAGCGCGACCACGCCGGCGACACCCAGCTTGGCGGCTTCGGCCGCCTGCGTGGTGCGCACCCCCGCGTAGACGTGCGCGCCGCGCGCCTTCGCGCAGAACACCGCGACGCGTCCCACGCTGCCGAGGGCGCCCGTCACCAGCACCGTCTCTCCCTTCGCGACGTCGGCCGCCGTCTCGACCAGCTGCGACCCCGTCGTGAGCACGAGCGGCAGCGCCGCCGCGTCGACCAGGTCCATCCCCGCCGGCGCCTCGGCCCACGCCGTGATGGGCGCGACGACGAACTCGGCGTAGCCGTGATTCACGAGGCCTATCACGCGCTCGCCCACGCGCGGCGACGTCACGCCCGACCCGACGGCGACGACCTGGCCCGAGACGTCGCGCCCCAGCACCGCCGGCAGCTGCAACGGCCAGTACGCCTTGTACGAGCCGCTGCGCAGCTTCCAATCGATCGGGTTGAGACCCGCCGCAATGACGCGCACCTTCACCTCGCCTGGGCCTGGCTGGGGCTCGGGGACGTCCTTCAGGGCCAGCGCCGACGGTGGCCCGTATTCCGGAAGAACGATCGCTCTCATGCGATCAAGCATGTGGCCGGCCGGAGCGCGAGGGCCGGGGGCTCGATCACTTTTTCAGCGCCTGACGTAAGAACGCGACCGTGCGGCTCCACGCCAGCCTCGCCGCCGCGGCGTCGTAGCGGGGCGTCGTGTCGTTGTTGAAGCCGTGCTCCGTGCCCGGATAGACGTGCGCTTCGTAGCGGGCGTGCGCCGCCTGAAGGGCCTTCTCGTAAGGAGGCCAGGAGGCGTTGATGCGCTCGTCGTTCGCGGCGAAATGCAGCAGGAGGCGAGCGCGGATGTGAGGCACCGTGTCCAGCGGGGGGGCCACGCCGTAGAAGGGCACGGCCGCTTCGAGGTCGGGCAGGCGCGTCGCGAGGAAGTTGGCGATGCCGCCGCCCCAGCAGAACCCGACGACGCCCAGGTGACCGTTCGACTCGGGGCGCGCGCGCAGGAAGCCGGCCGCCGCGACGAAGTCCTCGCGCGTCTTCGCCTGGTCGAGTTTCGCGAACAAGGCGCGCCCTTGGTCCTCGTCGCCGGGGTAGCCGCCGAGGGGCGCCAGCGCGTCCGGCGCGAACGCGACGAACCCCTCGAGCGCGAGCCGGCGCGTGATGTCCTCGATGTGCGGATTGAGGCCACGGTTCTCGTGCACGACCAGCACGGCCGGGTGCTTCGCCGCGGCGTCGCCTGCCGGCCGCACGAGATAGCCCTTGCCCGTGCCGTAACCGTGCGGCGAGGCGAGCTCGATCGTCTGCGCGTGCAGGCGCGCGTCCGTGGGGCGCACCTGCTGCGCCTCGGCGAAACGTGGCGAGAGCGCGTCGAGGAATGCCGCGGCCGAGAGCCCGCCCACGGCGTACTTCGCGGCGCCGTCGAGGAACGCGCGCCGATCGATCAGATCGTGGACGTATTGATCGAAGAGGCGCAGGACCTCGGGGGGGAAGTCCCGCGCCGTCGTCAGCGTAGGTGTCGGCATCAGAGCTTGCGGTCGTAGTTGCCGGCGCCCTCCGCGGGTCCCGTCCACGCGCACTCGAGGATGTCGGTCAGCGCGACGCGGCCGTGATCGCGGAACTCGGCGTAGTCCTCGCCGTCCTCGGTGACGACGTCGCGCACGTCGTCCGCGAAGCGCGTCTGGCCCACCAGCGTGACGGCGACGGGGCGATGCATCTTCGCGGCCTCCTCGAGCATGTCGATGAAATCGCAGCGTTCGATTTGATGGCTCATTCGCTACCTCCCACTCCCGCGGTGAATCTACGTCTACCTCAAGGCTTCGGAATGTGAATCGTCTTGCTGACCATCAGCGCGCCCTGCACGGCGAAGAGGAGCGAGAAAGTGTGCAGCTGGAACGGCCCCAGCGAGACGCCGCCCAGCCACATGTGGTGACCGATGTGCCCCGTGGCGGCCATGATCGTGAGCGCGGCCGTGAGCCAAAGGCTGGTGGGGATGGGCGTGCCCTCGAAGTAGCGGACCTTGTCGGCGCCCGCCGACAGCGTCTCCGCCGTGACGTTGTAGCGCGCGAGCCGGCTGACGCCGCAGGCGACGAAGACGATGAGGATCACCCGGTCCCATCCGCCCCGCAGGCCCGCGGCGTAGCCCAGCACGGCGGGCGCCACGCCGAACGAGATCACGTCGGCCAGCGAATCGAGCTCGCGGCCCATCGCCGAGTGCTCTTGCCGCCAGCGCGCGACGTGCCCGTCGAGGGCGTCGAACACGAAGGCGGCGGGCCCCAGCGCGGCCGCGGCGTAGAAGTGGGCGAGCTGCAGCGTCTCGACGAACGAGATCGCCGCGAAGATCGCCCCTACGCCGCAGGCGGCGTTCCCGAGGGTGAGGAAGTCCGCGACGGTGAAGTCGCGGATCATCGAGAAGTGACGAGGCATGGCCCGCGCAGTGTAATGCGGCCGGCCGGTGCCAGGAATCAGCGACGCGACGTCACGGGTGCATGGCGCTGCGGCTGCGCACCAGGTGAACGACGATCGAGACCAGCGCGATCAGCAGCAGCAGGTGAATGGCCGCCGAGGTGACGTGAAAAATGGCGAAGCCCGCGATCCAGGCCAGAAAGAGGATGATGGCGAAGAGTAGGAACATGCTGTCTCCTTTTCTCGGCCCCCAATGGTTTCGACCGGGCCTCTCAGGGGAGAGGCGAAAGGCGTGCCAGCGGACCGAGGCGCGCCGCCGCGGCTGGCAGCGGCGTCGGGTCACGTCCGGGTGACGGGCGCGCGCACCCGACACCGTGCGCGGACCGATCAGTCCGCGCCGTATCTCGCGGCGGCGCGCCCGAGCTCGGCCGCCACCTCGGCGCGCAGGGTCGGCGGCTCGAGCACGAGCGCCTTGTCGCCGAAGCTCAGCACCCAGCTGACGACCTCGGTGGTGCCGCGCACCCGCATCGTCAGCTCGACGCCGCCTGTCGGGAGCTTGCGGAACTTTTGCGTGGGGTGCCACATGCGCCGCTGCACGTAACGCGCGACCTGGGCGTCGAACCGGACGCGCACGCGTGCCGCCTCCCGCCCGCGGATGAGGCCGAACGCGCCCTCGGTCAGCTGCGCCGGCTCGTAGTCGGCCGGCACCTCGAACTTCTGCCCGCGCAGCCACTCGACGGCGCGGAAGCCGTCGAGCGCGAAGGTGCGCAGCTCGTCCCCGTGCCCTTCGCTGCGCCCCGCGAGGTACAGCCCCTTCTTGTAGACGAGCAGCGTGTACGGCTGGAGCACGAAGGTCTTGCGGCCACCGCCGACGCCTTCGTGCGTGACCCGCAGCCGCTCCTCCCGGAGCAGCGCGGTCATGATGTCGCCCACGTCCTCGATGCGCCCTTCGTACAGGTGACGCGCCTCGTTGACGTCGAAGACCTTGCGCTCGAGGTTCCGCACGGCGGCGGCGTCGCGCCGGCGCAGCGTCGCCTCCAGCTTCTGGAACACGTCGTCGAGGTCCTCCTTGAAGCCGGTGCCCGCGAGGAAGTCGAACACGCGGCGCGAGAGGAACAGCGCCATCATCTGCGCCGTCGTCAACGTGATCGACTGGCGCCGCGCCGTGGGCACGAGGCGCCACACCTTGCGCTTGCCGACCAGCTCCTCGTACAGGGGCTCGCCGGCGCGCGCGAGCGCCTGCACCAGGCGCAGGGCCGTGCGCGGCGCCACGCCGAACCGCTCGGCGACGTCGTAGATGGAGACGCCCTCGGCGCCGTCCAGCAGCGTGCGCAGCTGGTGCAGGCGGGCCGCCGGGGCGTAGCGCGTGGGTCGGGGTTGGGTCTTCACGGCACGCATCCTAGTCTGCCCTGACCACTTTTGTCATAGGTGTCGCTTAGTCTGGCTTCATCAACGAAAGGGACGCCATGGACAACCAGAAGGACAAAGCGATCGGTTCGGTGCTGGGCGAGATCGAGAAGCAGTTCGGCAAGGGTGCCATCATGCGCCTCGGCTCGGGCGAGGCTCCGAAGGCGGAGGCCGGCGTGATCTCGACGGGCTCGCTGGGCCTGGACATCGCCCTCGGCACGGGCGGCCTGCCGCGCGGCCGCATCGTCGAGGTGTACGGCCCCGAGTCCTCCGGCAAGACCACGCTGGCGCTGCACGTGCTGGCCGAGGCGCAGAAGGCCGGCGGCACGTGCGCCTTCATCGACGCCGAGCACGCGCTGGACGTCGGCTATGCGCGCAAGCTGGGCGTGCGCACGGAGGACCTGCTGCTGTCGCAGCCCGACTGCGGCGAGCAGGCGCTGGAGATCACCGACATGCTCGTGCGGTCCGAGGCGGTGGACGTCATCGTCATCGACTCTGTGGCGGCGCTGGTGCCCAAGGCCGAGCTCGAGGGCGAGATGGGCGATTCGCACGTGGGCCTCCAGGCGCGCCTGATGAGCCAGGCGCTGCGCAAGCTGACGGGCGCCACCTCGCGTGGCAAGTGCCTGGTGCTCTTCATCAACCAGCTGCGCATGAAGATCGGCGTCATGTTCGGCAGCCCCGAAACGACGACAGGCGGCAACGCGCTGAAGTTCTACGCGTCGGTGCGCCTCGACGTCCGGCGCGTGGGCGCGCTCAAGGACGGAGAGCAGGTGGTGGGCAACCGCACGCGGGTGAAGGTCGTGAAGAACAAGATGGCGGCGCCGTTCCGCGAGACTGAGTTCGACGTGCAGTACGGGCAGGGCATCTCGCGCGCGGGCGAGGTGATCGACCTCGGCGTCGAGGCCGGTGTTCTCGACAAGAGCGGCGCGTGGATCGCCTACGGCGGTGAGCGACTGGGCAACGGGCGGGACGCCGCTCGCCAGCACCTCTTGGACCACCAGGAGATGCTCAAGGAGATTCGCGGCAAAGTGCTCGCGCACGCGGGCATCGGTGCGGGCGCGGCAGGGGCTGGGGGAGGGGGAGTCGCCGCGTCCGCACCGGCAGCCGCGGAGAAAGAGGAGAAGAAACTGGCTCCAGCCCGGAAGGTGGCGTGAACATGCTCACCGTGACGTCTCCGCCTCCCGCGAACGACAACGCCCTGCCGGTGAATGCGCCCGAGGCTCCGACCCATCCGATGGTCCGCACGCCGCGGGGCCGCGCGCGGGCGACCTACGCCAGCAAGGACGGCGTTATCCTGCCGCTGGCGTTCGCGCGCCGGATGACCGGATGGGACGCCGCGCGCGGTCAGCCAGCGCGAGGCGCGCTCCCGCGGCACTGACGCGGCACCGAGGCGCTTGACGCGCCGGGGGCGGGCCGGGCGACAATCGAGATCAGTTGTCTCGCCTGGCCAGCCGCGTCGCCCGCTCCCTTTACATCGGCTTAGGCGCCGCCGTGATCGCGGTCGTCATGGGCGCGCTGTGGGTGGCGATGGTGCTCGTGAGGCACGTGCCGACCGCGATCGCGCTGCAAAGCGTGGCCTCGCGCCTGATGCTGGCCGCGCTCGGCTGCCGCTACGTCGTGCGCGGCGCCTGGCCACCGCGCGACGGCCGCGCGCGCGTGTACGTGGCCAATCACACCTCGTACCTGGACATTCCGCTGATGCTGGCGGCCCTTCGCCGCGACTTCGCGTTCGTCACGAAGGACGAGCTGCTCGCCTGGCCCGTCATCGGCCGCGTGACCCGCACGGGGCGGCACATCCCGCTGGACCGCGCGCGCGCCGAATCGCGCGGCGCCGTGGTGACGCGCATGGTGAAGACGCTGCGCGCGGGCCGCAGCGTTCTCGTCTTCCCCGAGGGCACGTTTTCCTTCGACGTCGGACTGCGCCCCTTCCACCGCGGCGCCTTCCACGCCGCCGCCGCGACCGGCTGCGAGGTGGTGCCGATTGCGACGCGCGGAGTGGGCAAGGTGTGGCCCGAGCACCAGAAGTTCCCGCGTCCCGGCCGCATGGAGCTCGTCGTGGGCGACCCGCTGGGAGGCGGGGAGGGCGCCGAAGTGGAGGCCCTCAAGGAGGCCGCCGAGCGCTTCATCTCCGACGAGGCGGGCCTTCCGACGGCGGCCGACCGGGCGGCCGCCACCGACGGTGAGATTTCGCGCCAAGACGCTTGACGCCCAGGTAACAATCGGGCAAGTTTCCCCGGCCTCAAGACTTGATGCGGGGTGGAGCAGCCTGGTAGCTCGTCGGGCTCATAACCCGAAGGTCGCGTGTTCAAATCACGCCCCCGCTACTGAAAAAACGCTGGGTTAGGTTCGCCTGACCCAGCGTTTTTGATTTCCTCGTTCGCATGAGGGAATCACGAGGGACTGGATCGCGCGACGACGCGGTCGTCGCTTTCGGAGCACGATGAGCGAGGGGCAGGAGCCGGGCGAAGACAGCGAGGCCGAGACGGCCGGTGTCGACGTCACTCTGGGCGTCGACGCCACTCTGATCGAAGAGATGCTTCGCCTCTCGCCGGCGGAGCGATTGCGGCAAAATGATCGCATGGCGACGCTGGCGGCGAAGCTGAGGGCGGCGTTCGAGACGGGGGCCACGCGATGGCCGAACAGCGGGACCTGACGTCGCTGATCGAGGTCCTCCTCGACGAGAAGGTGGATTTCGTGCTCGTCGGCGCGCTCGCGGCCGTCGCACAAGGAGCGCCGGTCACGACCCACGACGTCGACATCGTGCACGCGCGGACACCCGAGAACCTCGACCGAATGATGACGGCGCTCGGCAAGTTGGGCGCTCGGTACCGCGGGCGACCGGCCGAGAATCCGCTCCCGCCGGACCGCCGCGCGCTCGAGACGACCGGCCACTCGCTGCTGATGACGACGCTCGGCCCGCTGGATTGCTTGGGCGCCATCGAGGGCGGGCGCGACTACGACGACCTCGTGCCGCTGTCGACGGAGCTCGACGTCGAGGGGCGTCGCCTCCGCGTCCTCGGCCTCGAGACGATCGTGGCGCTCAAGCGCGAGTCGACGGAGATCAAGGACCGGTTGATGGTTCCCGTGCTGGAAGCGACGCTCAGGAGACGAGACCTCGACTGAGCACGCAACGGCGGCGCGAGTAGTCACGGTGCTCGTCTCTTCGGCAGCGTCTCCGTGACCGGCGCGACGCCTGCGGCGTCGTCATCGTGGTGCCGCCGGACGCGGCGCGTCCGCTCGCGTCGATGTTCGAGGGCATGGCGCGGCTCAAGGCAGCCGCGGCGGCGCCCGCGGCCTGATCGTCGAGGTTC
>DASZUD010000065.1:0-22904 GCA_035548155.1 Polyangia bacterium | reverse complement strand
CGCAGCGGCGGCAGCTCGATCTCGATCACGGCGAGGCGGTAGTAGAGGTCTTCGCGCAGCGCCGCGCTCTGCGCGCCCGGACGCACGGGGCGGTTGGTCGCCGCGACCAGGCGCGCGCCGCTGACGAGCGGCTCGTTGCCGCCCACGCGCTCGTAGGTGCCCTCCTGCACGACGCGCAGGAGCTTCGTCTGCAGCGCCTGATCCAGATCGCCGATCTCGTCGAGGAACAGGGTGCCGTCGGCCACGGTCTCGAAGCGCCCGCTGCGGCGGCCGGTGGCCCCCGTGAAGGAGCCGCGTTCGTGCCCGAAGAGCTCGCTCTCGATCAAGGTGGGTGGCAGCGCCGCCAGGTTGACGGCGACGAACGGCCGGTTCAGCCGCGGTGAATAGCGGTGGATGGCGCGCGCGACCAGCTCCTTCCCCGTGCCGGTCTCGCCCGTGATCAGCACGGGCGCGTCCGAGGCCGCGGCGCGCCCGATGAGCTTCCACACCGCCAGCATGGCGGCGCTGGTGCCGACGAGATCGCCCGGCGCCTCGGGGGGGGGCGCCGCCGGCGTGGCCGCCTGCACCAGCGCGCGCTGCTTGACGGCCCGGTCGACGGCCGCCCGCAGCGACGGCAGGTCGAAGGGCTTCGTGATGTAGTCGAAGGCGCCGTCGCGCATGGCGCGGATCGTGCGCTCGCTGTCGCCGTAGGCGGTGGCGACGATCACCGGCACGTCACGCGCGGGGCCGGCGCGCAGCTCGCGCAGGAAATCCAGGCCGTCGCCGTCTCGGAGCCGGATATCCAGCAGCAGGCAGGCGACCGGTGCAATCACGCCCGGTCCGGTCGTGCCCGCCAGCGCCTTGCGCGCCTCGGTGATCCCCGGCACCGGCACGGGCTCGAGGCCCATGGACGCGACGACGTCGGCCAGGCCCTGGCGCAGCCCGGCCTCGTCCTCGACGATCAGGACGCGGTTCACGCGCGCGCTCCCTGAGTCGCCGTCGGGCCGGCGGGCTCGCGGGGCAGCGTCAGCTCGAAGCGCGTCACGGCTCCGTCGCGCGCGTAGGCGACCTCGCCGCCGTGCGCCTGCGCGATCGCGCGCGAGATTGCCAGGCCCAGGCCCGTCCCGTCGGCCTTGGTCGTGAAGAACGGCTCGAAGAGCTCGCCCGCCTGCCCGGCGGGGATGCCGGCGCCGCGGTCGAGCACCTGCAGGCGGATCTGTTCGGCCTCGGCGCGCACCTCGACGTTGACGATGTCGCCTTCGGGCGAGGCCTCCACGGCGTTGCGCAGGAGGTTGTCGACGGCGCGCGCGAGACGCCCGGCGTCGACCGTCGCCACGGCGCCGCCCGAGCGCCCGTCCGCCGAGGCCTCCGACAAGTCCGAGACGTGCACGGTCACGTTGCGCAGCGCGGCCCAGGGCGCGAGCGCGTCGGCGCGCCGCCGCGCGAGCTGGGCCAGATCGAGCGGCTCGCGCGAGCCGAGGGATCGGCCCGACACGGTGAGCAGGTCGGCCACGAGGCCGTCGAGGCGGGTGATCTCCGCCGAGGCATGCGCGATGGCGCCGGCGACGGCGGGCGGCAGCGCGGTGGCGGTCCCGGGGCCCGGCGACGACGCGGCCAGATCGAGGCGCAGCTTGATCGAGGCGAGCGGGTTCCTCACCTCGTGCGCGACGCCCGCGACGACGCGGCCGAGCGCGGCCAGCCGTTCCTGCCGGGCCATCTCGCGCGACATCCGCTCCTGCGCCTGCCGCGACTCCGTGAGGTTGCGCGCGAGGGCCGCGATGCCGTCGCCGATGTCGGCCAGCTCGCCCACGGGCGAACGCGGCACGGGCGCCGTGAGATCATTCGCCAGCGCGCGCGTCGCGCTCAGCAGCTCGCTCGCGCCCCGCTTGAAGGTCACGAGCGACATGACGGCGCACGCGACCAGCAGCATGGCCGAGATCGTCAAGGCCACCACCAGCGTCCGCCAGCTCTGGATGTACGGGGAGGGACCGACCAGGTGCGCGACCCAGGCGATGCGGCCGTCTTCGGCGGGCACCGCCCGTTGGACGAGCCGACCGGTGGGCAGCGCCGTCTCCGCGGCGACCGGCTTGCCCTCGGCGCGCGCCTGCTGGCCCAGCGCGACGAGGGATGCGCCCCAGGCGCTCGGCACTCGCCGGGCGATCTCGGACGGGTCGGCCGAAGTGCCGCCCCGCATGCCGATGATGCTGGTGGGCGCGTCTTCCTCGGCGGCCGGCCTCGCGCCCGCCAGCCGTGCCAGCTCCTCGGCCGTGGCCTCGCGCGCGCGGTTGAGGCGCAGCGCCTGGCTGACGGTGACGGCGCGGTTCAGCGCGACGACGGCCAGACCGGACGTCACGACGCCCAGCACGGCGACGATCAGCAGACCTTGGCGGATGGGTCGACGCATCCTCTGTCGGCCGGCGATTAGCAAGACGGGTACCCACCGTAATAGCGCGCACAGCACCGCCCGTCCCGCGACTGCCGGTGCCACGGAAGGCGACAGGTGTCTAGATTCACGACACGCGGGGCCAATCCGGACGCTAGTTTACAGCATCACCGGACTGGCCTGCTTGTTGCCCATTGCCGAGGCGCTGAAACATGTTTTCGATGAACATTTTGCTTGCCGCGGGCCTGGCCGCCGCGGCGGACGCGGCCGCCGGAACGGCCGCCCAGAGCCACGGCGCACCCGCCCTGACCTTGGCTCAAGCCGAGAAGTACGCGTTGCACGGTCAGCCCTCCGTGCAGCAGGCGGCAGGGCAGACCGAGGCGGCGCGCGGGCGCGTCGAAGAGGCGCGCTCTGGCTACCTGCCGCAGGCGAACGCCTTCGCGACCTGGTACATCGCGCGGCACGGCTTCAACGGGCTCGGCGTTGGCGGAGTGCCAGTGGCCTCCGGCACCGGAAACGGCACCGGGAACGGCAACGGCGGCACGGGGACGGGCGGCACGACCTCGGGCGCGGGCACGAGCTACAACTCGTGGGGCACCGGCGTCACGGCCACGCAGCTCATCTACGACTTCAACACGACGCTCGATCGCTGGCGCTCCGCCGACGCCAGCCGCGACGCCGCCCAGGCGAACGAGCGCACGACGGCGCAGCAGGTCTTGCTGAACCTGCGGAGGGCGTACTTCACGGCGCGCGGGCAGCGCGATCAGGTGCGCGTCAACGAGGAGGCCCTCGCGAACCAGCAGCGCCACCTGGACCAGATCGAGAACCTCGTGAAGGCCGGCATTCGTTCGCAGATCGACCTCGCGACGCAGCGGACCGCGGTCGCGAACGCGCGCGTGCAGGCGGTCACGGCCGAGAACAACTACGAGGCCGACCTGGCCTTGCTGAACCAGACGATGGGCTTGCCGAGCGGCACGTCCTTCGAGCTCACCGACACCGAGATGCCGCCCGTGCCGGGCGAGGATGGAGACGAGCGTCAGATGATCGAAGCGGCCCTCAAGGCGCGCCCCGAGGTGGCGAACGCCGACCAGCAGGTGCGCGCGCAGGAGCTCACCGTGGGCGCAGACCGGGGGACGTACTTCCCCGCGATAGGCGCGGTGGGGAACGTGACCGAGTTCGGGCAGGGAACCATGGTGGGCTCGCCGGCCTGGTACGTGGGGCTCCAGGCGAACTGGGCGCTGCTCCAGGGCGGGCTCACGCACGGGCAGGTGCGCGAGGCGAAGGGCACGCTGCAGGCGTTGTCCGCGCAAGCGGCGGCCGTGCGGCTGCAGGTCACGGTCGACGTCGTGCAAGGACGGCTGGCCGTGCGCGCCGCGAAGGCGACGATCAGCAGCGCCGAGGAGGCGCTCGCCAACGCTCGGGAGCAGCTGCGCCTGGCCGAGGCGCGCTACCAGACCGGGCAGGGCAGCATCATCGAGCTCTTCGACGCGCAGGTGGCCTACACGACCGCCGAGGCGCAGGAGGTCACGGCGAAGTACAGCCTGGCCTCGGCGCGCGCGCAGCTGCTCGCGGCCCTGGGGGAGACGCGATGACGCGCCCGACGCGGCTCGGCCTCATGATCGCGGGCGTGGCGGCCGTCGGCGTGTTCCTCGCGGCGCGGGTCCGGCACGGCAGCCAATCGGCCGGCGAGGCGGGCGGCAGCGCGCACGCGGCGGCGGCCAAAGGCGGCGCGCCAGGCGCCGATCGCCCCGTGCCCGTGCTCCTGGCGCACGCGGCGACGCGCGACGTGCCCGTGACGCTGGAGGGCCTCGGCACCGTGACGGCGTACAAGACCGTCAACGTGCGCCCGCAGGTGGACGGTCGCCTGGATCACGTCGTCTTCCGCGAGGGGCAGTTCGTCAAGCGCGGCGACCTGCTGGCCCAGATCGATCCGCGGCCGTTCGAGATCCAGCTGCACGCGGCCGAGGCGGCCCTCGCGCGCGATTCGGCCCAGCTGCGCGGCGCCGAGCGCGACCTCATGCGCTACGAGGCCGTCGTCGCCAAGCAGCTCATCCCGCAGCAGCAAGTGGACGATCAGCGCGCCACGGTCGAGCAGCTGCGCGGGGCCACGCAGGGCGATCAAGCCCAGATCGAGAACGCGAAGCTGCAGCTCGACTATGCGCGCATCAAGTCGCCCATCGACGGCGTCACGGGCGTGCGCCAGGTCGACCAGGGCAACATCGTGCACGCGGCCGACGCGACGGGCGTCGTCATCGTGACGCAGATCGATCCTATCGCCGTGATCTTCACGCTGCCGCAGGACGACCTGCCGCGCATCGCCGCCGCCCAGGGCCGCAGTGGGGAGCTCGCCGTCTCGGCGCTGTCGCGCGACGGCACGCAGGCGCTGGCCACGGGCAAGCTCGAGGTCATCGACAACCAGATCAACACCACGACGGCGACGGTGCGCCTCAAGGCGATCTTCCCGAACCCCAAGCACATGCTGTGGCCGAACCAGTTCGTGAAGGCGCGCCTGGCGATCGACGTGCGGCGCGGCGTGCTGGTCGTGCCGGCCGTCGCCGTGCAGCGCGGACCGCAGGGCACGTTCGCCTACGTCGTCGGCGCGGGCGACGTCGCCGAGAGCCGGCCCGTCACGGTGGAGCTCATCGAGGGCGATCAGGCGATCATCTCGCGCGGGCTCGCGCCGGGCGACGCCGTGGTCATCGAAGGGCAGAACCAGCTGCGGCCGGGCGCGAAGGTGGTCCCGCGCGGCGGAGAGGGTGGGGGCGCCGGCGGCGGAGGCGGGCGCTCGCACGATCAGGGCGGCGGCGCGAAGGCGCCGCACGGCCACGCGGACCACTAGAGGACCCAACGGTGAGCATCTCGGCGCCCTTCATCAAGCGCCCCGTGGGCACGGCGCTGCTCATGGTGGGCGTCCTCATCGGCGGGCTCGTCGGCTACGAGCAGCTGCCCGTCTCGGCGCTGCCGCAGGTCGACTACCCGACGATCGTCGTCTCGACGCTGCTGCCGGGCGCCAGCGCCGAGACGATGGTCTCCGCCGTGACGACGCCGCTCGAGCGGCAGCTCGGCCAGATCCCGTCGCTGGCGCAGCTCACGTCGGTGTCCAGCGCGGCCAGCTCGCAGATCACGCTGCAGTTCAACCTGGACCGCAACATCGACGCGGCGGAGCAGGACGTTCAGGCCGCGATCAACGCCGCCTCGAACCTGCTGCCGCGCACGCTGCCGACGCCGCCCACCTACAGCAAGAGCAACCCGGCCGACGTGCCGGTGATCTCGTTCAGCGTCAGCTCGGACACGCTGCCGGTCTCGGCCGTCGACGACTACGCCGACTCGATCTTCGCGCAGAAGCTCTCGCAGGTGTCGGGCGTCGGCCTGGTCACGTTGAACGGCGGGCAGCGGCCGGCCGTTCGCGTTCAGGTGGATCCCGTCGCGCTCGCCGGGCGCAACCTCTCGCTCGAGGACGTGCGCGCGATCGTCGTCGCCGCCAACGTCAACCAGCCGAAGGGCAACCTGGACGGGCCGCGGCAGAACTACACCGTGGCGGCGAACGACCAACTCGCCGAGGCCAAGAGCTACGCGCCGCTGATCGTCGCCTACCAGAACGGCGCCGCCGTGCGCCTGTCCGACGTCGCCAAGGTGGTCGACGGCGTCGAGAACTCCGAGGTCGCGGGCTGGGCCGGCGGGCACCGCGCCGTCATCGTCAACGTGCAGCGCCAGCCGGGCGCGAACCTCATCGAGGTCGCCGAGCGCGTCAAGGCGCTGGTGCCGCAGCTCGCCGCGTCGCTGCCGAAGGGCATCGACGTCCACGTCCTCACCGATCGCACCGAGACCGTGCGCGCGTCGGTGGACGACGTGCAGTTCACGCTGATCCTCACGATCTTGCTCGTCGTCGCCGTCATCTACCTGTTCCTGCACAGCCTGCGCGCGACGATCATCCCGGGCGTCGCCGTGCCGCTGTCGCTGGTGGCGACGTTCGGCGTGATGCTGTTCGCGGGGTACAGCCTCAACAACCTCACGCTGATGGCGCTCACGATCTCGACGGGCTTCGTCGTCGACGACGCCATCGTCATGATCGAGAACATCGCGCGCTACATCGAGGAGGGGGAGAGCCCCGTCGAGGCGGCGCTCAAGGGCAGCAAGCAGATCGGCTTCACGATCCTGTCGCTGACGGTGTCGCTGGTGGCCGTGCTGATTCCGCTGCTGTTCATGGGCGGCATCATCGGGCGCCTCTTCCGCGAGTTCGCCGTGACGCTGTCCACGGCGATCGTCGCGTCGGCCGTGGTGTCCCTGACGCTGACGGCGATGATGTGCGCGTACGTCCTCAAAGGGCACGACCAGGGCGCCAAGCAGCCGAACGCGCTGATCCGCTTCACCGAGAGGTGGTGGCAGCGCGCCGTCGAGCTCTACGATCGCGGCCTCCGATGGGTGCTGGACCACCAGGCGCTCACGCTGGCCGCGACGCTGGCCACGGTGCTGGTGACGCTGTGGCTCGCCGTCATCGTCCCGAAGGGGCTGTTCCCGCAGCAGGACACGGGGCTTCTCCTGGGCGTCACCGAGGCGCCGCCCGACATCTCGTTCGCCGCCATGAGCGAGCGGCAGCAGGCCGTGGCCGACGTCGTTCGGGCCGACCCCGACGTCGCGACCGTCTCGTCGTTCATCGGTGCGGACGGCACGAACCCCACGCTGAACAGCGGCCGCCTCTCGATCGCGCTCAAGCCGCACGCCGAGCGGCACGCGGGCGCGCAGGAGGTCATCGATCGCCTGTCGAAGCGCCTCGCCTCCGTGCCGGGCGTCGCCGTCTACCTGCAGGCCGTGCAAGATCTCCAGATCGAGACGCGCACGAGCCGCACGCAGTATCAGTACACGCTCGAGGACGCCGATCCCGACGAGCTGGCCGATTGGGCCCCGCGCGTGCTCGAACGGCTGCGCGCGCTGCCGCAGCTCACCGACGTCGCGAGCGATCAGCAGGCGGGCGGCCTGCAGCTGGCGCTGGTCGTGGATCGCGACACGGCGTCGCGGCTGGGCGTGACGTCGCAGCTCATCGACGACACGCTCTACGACGCCTTCGGGCAGCGGCAGGTGTCGACGATCTTCACGCAGCTCAACCTCTACCGCGTCATCCTCGAGGTCTCGCCCGAGCTCCAGCAGAGCCCGGCGGCGCTCGACCGCATCTACCTGCGGACGTCGACGGGCACGCAGGTGCCGCTGTCCACCTTCGCGCACTACGAGCGGCGCCACACGCCGCTGGCCATCGGGCACCAGGGTCAGTTCCCGGCCGTGACGCTTTCCTTCAACGTCGCGCCGGGCGCGTCGCTGGGCGACGCCGTGGACGCGGTCACGGGCGCCGTCTTCGCGCTGGGCGCGCCCGTGGGGCTGCACGGCGACTTCCAGGGCGCGGCGAAGGCCTTCGGCGACGCCTTGGCCAGCGAGCCGCTGCTCATCCTCGCGGCGCTGGTCACCGTCTACATCGTCCTGGGCGTGCTCTACGAGAGCTACATCCACCCGATCACGATCTTGAGCACGCTGCCGTCGGCGGGCGTGGGCGCCTTCCTGGCGCTCATCGTGTGCCGCGCGGAGTTCACGATCATCGCGCTCATCGGCATCGTGCTGCTGATCGGCATCGTGAAGAAGAACGCCATCATGATGATCGACTTCGCGCTCGAGGCGGAGCGCGAGCGCGGCCGCAGCCCGCGCGACTCGATCCACGAGGCGTGCCTTTTGCGCTTTCGCCCCATCATGATGACGACGGCGGCGGCGCTGCTGGGCGGCCTGCCGCTGGCGCTGGGGCAGGGCATCGGCTCCGAGCTGCGGCGCCCGCTGGGCATCACGATCGTGGGCGGCCTGCTGCTGTCGCAGGTGCTGACGCTGTTCACGACGCCCGTCATCTATCTCTACATGGAGCGCGCCGCGGGCTGGGTGCGGACGAAGCGCCAGGCGAAGCGGCGCGCGCCGGGCATCACGCCCGGGGAAGTCGGCCCGTGAACGGGGAGGACGGCTCGGGGGGCGCGCCCGTCACGCGCGCGTTGAAGGCGGAGACCGCCGACGGCGGCATCTCGGCGCCGTTCATTCGCCGGCCCGTCGCGACCTCCCTGCTCGCCGCCGCCGTGCTGCTGGCCGGGATGGTCGCGTACTTCGAGCTCCCCGTCGCGCCGCTGCCCGACATCGATTTCCCGACGGTCTCCGTCTCGGCCGCGTTGCCGGGCGCCAGCCCCGACACGATGGCGTCCTCGGTGGCGACGCCCCTCGAGCGCCGCTTCGGCCGCATCGCCGGCCTCACCGAGATGACCTCGCAGAGCACGCTCGGCAGCACCCAGATCACGATGCAGTTCGATCTGTCGCGCGACGTCGCCGCGGCGGCGCGCGACGTGCAGGCGGCCATCAACGCCGCGGGCGGCGAGCTGCCGACGAACCTGCCGACGCGTCCCAACTACCGCAAGGTCAACCCGGCCGACTCGCCGATCCTGATCCTCTCGCTCCGCTCGGACACGCTGCCCCTCGCCCAGGTGTTCGACGCCGCCAACAGCGTCCTCGCGCAGAAGATGTCGCAGATCGAGGGCGTGGGGCAGGTGTTCGTGGGCGGCGGCCAGCAGCCGGCCGTGCGCGTCCAGCTGAACGGCGAGGCGCTGGCGAACATGGGGCTCTCCAGCACGGACGTGCGCGCCGCGCTGGCGTCGTCGACCTCGAACCAGCCGAAGGGGCTCATCAGCGGCGACCGGACGCAGTTCTCGGTGGCCGCCAACGACCAGCTCCTCGGCGCCGCGGCGTACAAGCCGCTGGTCGTCTCGTACCGGAACGGAGCGGCCGTGCGCCTGGGGGACGTCGCGCACGTCTACGACGACGTCGAGAACAACCGCCTGGCCGCATGGATCGACGGAAAGCGCGCCGTCCTCATGATCGTGCGCCGCGAGCCGGGCGCCAACATCTTGGCGACGCTGGACCGCATCAAGGCCGCGCTGCCGCGCCTGCGCCAGTCGATCTCGCCCGCGATCGAGATGAAGGTCGTGCTGGACCGCACCGAGACGATCCGCGCCAGCGTGCGCGACGTCGAGCGCACGCTGGTGCTCAGCGTGTTGCTGGTCACGCTGGTGGTGTTCCTGTTTCTGCGCAGCGGCCGCGCGACGCTGATCCCCAGCGTGGCCGTGCCGCTCTCTCTGGTCGGCACCTTCGGCGCGATGTACCTGCTGGGCTTCAGCCTCGACAACCTGTCGCTCATGGCGCTGGCGATCTCGACCGGCTTCGTCGTCGACGACGCGATCGTCGTCACCGAGAACATCGCGCGGTACGTCGAGCAAGGCATGCCGCCCTTGCGCGCCGCGCTGGAGGGCGCGAAGCAGATCGGGTTCACGATCGTTTCGATCACCGTCTCGCTCATCGCCGTGTTCATCCCGATCCTCCTCATGGGCGGCATCGTGGGCCGCCTGTTTCGCGAGTTCGCGATCACCCTGAGCGTCGCCATCGTCATCTCGGCGCTGGTGTCGCTCACGGTGACGCCCACGATGGCGTCGCGCCTGCTGCGCGCGTCGGTCGATGAGAAGCGCTCGCGCCTCTTCGATTGGTCGGAGCGGGGCTTCGCGTGGGTGCAGCGCGGGTACGACCGCGGCATCACGTGGGTGCTCGACCACTCGGGCCTCATGCTGCTGCTCACGGCGGCCACGATCGGCCTCACGGTTTGGATGGCCATCACGATCCCGAAGGGGCTGTTCCCACAGCAGGACACGGGCCTGCTCGCGGGATTCACCGAGGCGTCGCAGGACATCTCGTCGACGGCGATGAAGGGTCTTCAGGAGAAGGTGAACGCGATCGTCGCTCAGGATCCCGACGTGGCCCACACGGTCTCGTTCTTCGGCGGGTCCAGCGGGTCGGGCAACACCGGGACGATCTTCGTGCCGCTCAAGCCCTTCGGAGAACGCAAGTCGAGCGCCGACGAGGTGATCGGGCGGCTGCGGCCCAAGCTCTCGAAGGTGCCGGGCATGACGCTGTTCCTGCAGGCGATTCAGGATCTGCGCATCGGCGGCCGCGGCTCGCGCACGCAGTACCAGTACACGCTGGAGGACGCCAATCTCGAAGAGCTGCGCACCTGGGCGCCGCGCGTGCTCGACGGCCTGCGCAAGCTGCCCGAGCTGCGCGACGTCAACACCGATCAGCAGACCGCCGGGCTCGAGCTCGACGTGACGATCGACCGCGACACGGCGTCGCGGCTCGGCATCCAGCCGCAGGCGATCGACGACGCGCTCTACGACGCCTACGGCCAGCGGCAGGTGGCGACGTCATACACGGCGTCGAACTACTACCGCGTCGTGCTCGAGGCCACGCCCGACTATCAGCTGGGCCCCGATCAGCTCGCGCGCATCTACGTGCGCAGCACGACGGGAGCGATCGTGCCGCTGCCCACGATCGCGAAGTTCTCGACCGGCCTCATGCCGCTCGGGATCACGCACCAGGGGCAGTTTCCGTCGGTGACGCTTTCGTTCAACCTGGCGCCCGGGCGGGCGCTGGGCGACGCGGTCAAGTCCGTCGACGCGACGATGCGCAAGATCGGCCTGCCCGCCAGCATCAACGCGCGGTTCAGCGGCACGGCGCAGGCGTTCGGCGCGTCGCTGTCGAGCGAGCCGTGGCTGATCCTCGCCGCCCTCGTGTGCGTCTATCTGGTGCTCGGCGTGCTCTACGAGAGCCTGGTCCACCCGCTCACGATCTTGTCGACGCTGCCGTCGGCGGCGGTGGGCGCCCTGCTGGCGCTGGAGATCGCGCACCTGGACTTCAGCATCATCGCGCTCATCGGCGTGATCCTGCTGCTGGGCATCGTGAAGAAGAACGCCATCATGATGGTCGACTTCGCGATCGAGGCGGAGCGCGCCGAGAACCTGGATCCGAAGACGGCGATTCACCGCGCGTGCCTCCTGCGCTTCCGGCCCATCCTCATGACGACGCTGGCGGCGCTCTTCGGCGCGCTCCCGCTGGCGATCGGGTTCGGCGCGGGCGCCGAGCTGCGGCGCCCGCTGGGCATCGCCATCGTGGGTGGGCTCGCGGTGTCGCAGCTCCTCAACCTCTTCACGACGCCGGTGATCTACCTGGCGCTCGACCGCCTGCGCCTCGAGCGCCGGCGCCACCGCGCGGGATCCTTGCCGCCGCCGCCCATCGGATCGAAAGTCCCGGTGTGAGCGGGGGCCTGCTCGGCCGGGTCGTGTGCGCCGAGTGCGCGGGCGCGCTCGACGTCACCCGGTCGGTTCCGGCGTGCGGCGCTTGCGGCGCGACGTACGCGCGCGTGGGCGCGATCCCCGTTCGGCCGCCGCGCGCGTCCGCGCACGTCGAGGTATGGCGCAGGCAGCTGGGCGCGAAGTGGCGACGCGACGACGCACCCCTGCGCGTCGACGACGTGACGGCGCCGGGCTAGATTCGCGGCATGCGGGCGATCGCGACGGGCTTGCTGGCGGGGCTTTGCCTGAGCAGCGGCTGCGGCAAGAGCAACGGGCTCCTGCCGGCGGTCGAGCTGCCTCCCGCGGCGACCTGCACGGGGCAGGTGCTGACGGCGACGGAGAACAGCTCGGTGGACAGCATCAGCGAGAACGTCGACTCGACGTGCGTCTCCGTCGTCGACTTCCTCGATTGGAAGTACGCCGCGACGGGCGCGGCCTGCAAGACGCCCCTCGATTGCACCCCGGTCTGCGTGCCGTGCCCCAACGGGACGCACCACACGCTGGCGTCGTGGTGCAACGAAGGTATCTGCGCGGCGCCCAACGTCGTGGCGTGCATGGTGGCCGGAACGCCCGGCCTCGCGCGCTGCTCGAAGTAGCCGCGGACTATTGTGGCTGGGCCATCGCGGGCGGCGTCGCGTAGCCGGCCGGCTGCACGGGGTTCGGGTAGGCGCCGGGCTGGATCACGATGCGCGGGGCGTCCGGCGGCGCCAACGGGCGGCCCGCCGGGTCGACGTAGACGAAGGCGACCGCGTTTCCGCTCGTGCTCTTCGAGTAGCCATTGCCGGTCCATACGCCCTGGCTGTTCGCGCCCATTTGCATCAGCCCGTGCGCGCCGCGACGGCAGGCCTCTTCCTTCATGCGCTCGACGGCCTTTTCGTTGCTCTCGCCGAGGGCGAACAGGCCGGGCGAGGTCGAGTCGGTCTGCACCTGACCGATGATCACGTACGGGTAGGGCGGCGGGCCCTGGAAGATCATGTCCAGGAAGCACCCCTCGCCGCGCGGCGGCAGGTAGAGGCCCGTCGTGGGCGTGAAGCCCGTGTGCACGCACGCCGAGACCGCGAGGCCGAGCAGGACCATGGACGACAGGGACTTCACCATTCTCACGCCGTCCAGTGTATCAGCGCTCGTACGAGCGCTGATAGGTCCTTCCGGCCCAGGAGCGCCCGGGTGCGACAGCGTGCCGCAGGCGCGCCGTCGTCACGGCCGCGCTAGACACCTTTGAACCGGCGCCGGATGCGCCGGTTGCCGAACCACCGATCCGCCAGCTCGTACAGCGTCGGCAGCAGCAGCATCGTCAGCAGGGTCGACGAGATGAGGCCGCCGATGATGACGATCGCGAAGGGCCGCTGCGTGTCCGAGCCGATGGCGTGCGACATCGCGGCCGGCAGGAGGCCCAGGGACGCGAGCAGCGCGGTCATCAGCACGGGCCGCAGCCGCTGCGAGACGGCGTGCAGGATCGCCTCCTGGTTGTCGGGCGTGTCTTGCCGCGCCTGCCGCACGTAGAGGATCAGCAAGACGCCGTCCATGACGGCGACGCCGAAGAGCGTGATGAACCCGACCGCCGCGGAGACCGACAGCTCGGTGTGCGTGAGGTACAGCGCGAAGACGCCGCCCACGGTGGCGAAGGGCACGTCCAGCAGCACGACCACTGCCGGCAGCACCGCGCGGAACGTCATGTAGAGCAGGAAGAAGATCACGACGATCGAGATGGGCACGATCACCTCGAGGCGCTTCATGGCGCGCCGTTGGTTCTCGAACTCGCCGCCCCAAGTCAGGTAGTAGCCCTCGGGCAGCTTCACGTCGCGGCCGACGCGCGTCTGCGCCTCGTCGACGAACGAGCCCATGTCGCGGCCCTCGATGTTGCACTTGATGGCCAGGAAGCGCCCGCCTTGCTCGCGGTTGATCTGCGTTCGTCCCGTGTCGACGTGCACGCGCGCCAGCGAGGCCAAGGGCACCCGCGCCTGACCGTCCTCGGACACGGGCACCTCGAGCCGCCCCAACATCGAGGCGTCGCCCTCGTCGGGGATCGGCAGCTTGACGCGCACGCCCACGCGCCGCTCGCCCTCCCACAGGTCGGTCGTCATGTGGCCGCCGAAGCCGCTCTCGACGACGTCCTCGACGTCTTGCACCTGCAGGCCGTAGCGCGCGATCGCCTCGCGATCGATGTCGGCGACGACGTGCTGGGCCGTGCCCGCCCGGTAGATCTCCACGTCGCGCGCGCCGCGCGTCTGCGTGAGGATGCGGCGCACCTCCTCGAGCTTCTCGTGCATGAGGTTCAGATCCTCGCCGTAGACCTTGACGACGACCTGGCCGCGGATGCCGGAGATCGACTCTTCGACGCGATCCTTGATGGGTTGGCTGAAGTTGTAGAGCACGCCGGGCCGCTTCTCGAGCTCCGCGCGCATCGCCTCGACGACTTGTTCCTTCGAGCGGCCCGTCTTCCAATCGGCTTGAGGCTTCATCATGACGAACGTCTCGGCCTGGTTGGGCGCCTCGTCGTCGGTGCCGTCCTCGGGGTGACCCTGCTCGGTCAGTACGTCGCGCACCTCGGGGAACTTCAGCAGCGCGAGGCGCGTGTCGCGCAAGAGCTTCGCGCCGCGATCGAGGGCGACCGCCGACGGGGCCGTCACCGTGACGTGGATGTCTCCCTCGTTCATCTGCGGCAGGAACTCGGTGCCCAGCTTGGGCACGAGGCTGAGCGCCGCGCCCAGCACGGCGAACCCGAGCATGCGCGTCGCGATGGGGTAGTTGAGCGCGACGCGCAGGACGCCGAGGTAGCGCTCGCGCAGCCAGATCAGAAAGCCAGGCTCCGACTCGCTCACGGGCCGGTTCTTGAGCAGCACGGTGGTGAGGGCGGGCACCGTCGTCAGCGTGAAGGCCAGCGCGCCGAAGAGCGCGAACGCGTAGGTGAGGGCGACGGGGCGGAAGATGCGGCCCTCGACGCGCTCGAGCGTGAAGATCGGCATCATCGCCGCCGCGATGATCGACATCGAGAACAGCGTGGGCCGCACCACCTCCTTGGCGGCGCGCGCGACGACCAGCGGCACGTCGTCGGGCGGCGGCCGCTCTTCCGACAGGTGCCGGTACGCGTTCTCGACCAAGATGACGGCGCCGTCCAGCAAGATGCCGAAATCGATGGCGCCCATCGACAGCAGGTTCGCGGGCACGCCGACGTAGTAGAGGCCCACGAACGCCGTCAGCAGCGCGAGCGGCATCGTGACGGCGACGGCCAGAGAGCCGGAGACGGCGCGCAGGAAGAGCCACAGCACCAGCGACACGAGGACGGCGCCCTCGATCATGTTGTGACCGACCGTGTGGAGCGTCGTGTCGACGAGGCGCGTGCGGTCGTAGAACGGCGAGATGTACATGCCCTTCGGCAGCACGTCCTTGTTGATGCGCGCGATGGCCTCGTGCACGCCGGTGAGGACGTCCTTGGGGTTCTCGCCGCGCCGGAGCAGGATCGTCCCCTCGACGGAGTCGATCTCGTCGCCGCGCGCGACCGCCCCGCGCGGCGGCGTGTAGGCCTCGACGACGCGCGCGACGTCGCGGACGAGGATCGGCGTGCCCTTGTTGGCGCGGACGACCGTCGAGGCGATGTCGTTGGGCCCGCGCAGGTAGCCGCGCGCGCGCACGACGAACTCGGCCTCGCCGTGACGCAGGTAGCCGCCCGAGGTCGAACCGTTCGACCGCGCGACGGCGTCGATGAGGTCCTTGAGCGACAGGCCATAGTTGCGCAGCCGGCCCGGGTCGGCGAGGACGTGGTACTCCTTCAAGAACCCGCCGAAGCTCACGACGTCGGCCACGCCCGCCACGCGCATGAGGTGCTTCGAGACCACCCACTCTTGCCAGCCGCGCAGCTCGGTGGGCGTGTGGTGGTCGCTCTCGAGCGTGTACTGATAGATCTGCCCGACGGGCGTGTCGTTGGGACCCAGCGACGCCTGCACGCCGGGCGGTAGATCGGCGTCCGGCAGCCGCTCGGCCACCTGCTGGCGCGCCCAGTAGATGTCGACGTCGTCCTCGAAGGTCAGGATGACCTGAGAAAGACCGAATGAGGTGATCGACCGCTGCACGAGGACCCTCGGGGTGCCCGTGAGCGCGCGCTCGACGGGGATCGTGACCTTCTTCTCCACCTCCTCGGCCGCCTGGCCGGGGTAGAGAGCGATGACCATCACCTGGACGTTGGTGACGTCGGGGAACGCCTCGATCTTCAGCTTGCTGAAGGTGAAGACGCCGAAGACGGCGAAGGCGGCGGTGAGGATCAGGGTGAGGACGCGCCGGTGGACTGCGAAGTCGATGATGCGGTCGAGCATTGGGGGCAGAACGGACGTAGCAGTCCACGTGCCGCGGGCCGCGAGAGGTCATGGCGCGGATCTGTCGCGCGCCCGCGCCGCGGGCGGCTCACCACGCGGCAAAGCGCCGCGCGAGCCGCGGCAGAACGCCGCGGAAGATCGTCGAGGATCTCAGGCTTCGGACTTGCCTGCCCGACGGGCGAGCAGCCGCTGCAGCGTGCGCCGATCGACGCCGAGGATGTTGGCGGCGTCGGTCTTGTTGCCCTCGCAGCGCTCGAGCACGCGGTCGACGTAGCGCTGCTCGAGCTCCTCCAGCGTCGGCCAGCCGTGATCGATCGCGGGCGCGCCATCGGTGGGCGCGCCCGAGACGACGCCGGGCAAGTCGTCCGGCAAGATGATCCCGCGCGACGACATCGCGACGGCGCGCGCGAGCGCGTTCTCGAGCTCTCGCACGTTGCCCGCCCAGGCGTGCGCGCGCAGGCGTGCCATCGTCTCGGGCGCGATCTCGGGGACGGGGCGCCCGCTCTGCGCGGCGTGGCGCGCGACGAAGTGACGCGCGAGCACGGCGATGTCGTCGCCCCGCTGCCGCAGCGGCGGGACGTGCAGCGCCACGACGTTGACGCGGTAATAGAGATCGCGCCGCATGGCCCCTTCAGCGACGGCCGCCTCGAGATCGCGGTTGGTGGCGGAGATCACCCGGACGTCGACCGGGATCGTCTGATCGCCGCCCACGCGCCTGATCTCTCCCTCCTGCAGCACGCGCAAGAGCTGCGCCTGCATCTTCAAGGAGACGTCACCGATCTCGTCGAGGAAGATCGTGCCGCCGCTGGCCGATTCGAACAGGCCGCGACGTTGCGTCGCCGCGCCCGTGAACGCGCCGCGCTCGTGGCCAAAGAGCTCGCTCTCGAGCAGCGTCTCGGACAGCCCGCCGCAGTTCACGGCCACGAACGGCCGCGCGGCGCGCGCGCTGCGCTCGTGCAGCGTGCGCGCGACCAGCTCCTTGCCCGAGCCGCTCTCCCCCGTGATGAGCACGGTCGTGTCCGTGGGCGCCACCTGCGCGATCTGCTTGTAGAGGTCCAGCATGGGGGCGCTGGTGCCGACCAGCGTCTTGGGCTCGACGGCGGCGCGGCGCAGCTGGCGGTTCTCTCCGGCCAGGCGCTTGCGCTCCAGCGTGCGGGCCACGGTGGTCTGCAGCGCCACGACGTCGACGGGCTTGGCCAGGTAGTCGGCCGCGCCGCGCGCGATGGCGTCCATGGCGGCGCCCGGGTTCGCGTACGCGGTTACGAGGATGAGGGGCGTCTCGGGCGAGTGCGTGGCCAGCTCCTCGAGCAGCTCGAGCCCGCTCGCGCGTGGCATCTGGACGTCGCACACGACCAGGTCGTACGGCGCGCGGGCGAGCTCGTCCAGCGCGTCGCGCCCGTCGGCGACGGTGGTGACGTCGTGCCCCGCCGCTCGCAGCACCGTCGCGAGCAGCTCCAGCGTCATGTCGTCGTCCTCGGCGACGAGGATCCGTGCCCTGTCGGCCATTCCTTCCTCTATCATGTCTCAGACGCGATGAAGCCGAGGAGCGTTCCCACCGTGTGGCCGGTTTTTGCGGCCCTGGCCCTGGTCGCGCTCTTGCTGCTCGCCATGTTGGGTACCGACGTCGTGGTCGCGCGAAGGGTGGCGGCACGCACCTCGGAGATCGTCGAGAACTCGCAGCGGTCGATCGAGCTGGTCGACGATTTGCGTGCGCAGGCGCACCGACTCATGGCGCGCGGCCTTCTGCCCGAGGACGTCGGCGGGATCGTCGACCGCATCCACGCCGACTCGCAGGCGTACGATCAAATCGCCACGGCGCCCGGCGAGAGCGAGGAATGGATCAACCTGCGCGCGCTCCTAGCGCGCCTGCGCACGGCCGTGACCTCGGGCGAGCCCACGGCGGACCTGGCCGTCGAGATCGAGGCGTCGGCCGACAACCTCGTGCGCATCAACGGCAAGACCTCTGCCGACAGCGCGCAGGCCATCCACCGCATCCACGAGGACGCCATCGTCGTCGACACGCTGGTGGGCGGCGGTGCGTTCGCGGTGGCGGCCGTGATCGCCACGCTGCTCTGGCGGCTGCTCGAACGGCAAAGGTTGCTGGTCGCGCAGCACCTCGCGCTGGTCGAGGCGCGCAACCGGGACCTCGACGCCTTCGCGGGGCGGGCCGCGCACGACCTGCGCGTGCCGCTCAGCCCGATTCGCGGCTACGCCGATCTCATGGCCCTCAACAAGGGCGCGCCCGCCGAGGTGCGGGAGATGGCCGGCCGCATCCAGGTGGCGGTCGCGCGCATGATGCGGGTCATCGACGACATGCTCATGCTGGCGCGCGCGGGGCACGCGGCGCCGGGGCAGGTCGTGCCCGGCGCCGCCGTGGCGCGCGCCCTCGAGGAGCTGCGGCCCGAGCTGGCGGACGCCGAGGTGACGACGGAGCTGACGGGCGACGCCGTCGCGTGCTCGCCGGGCGTGCTGGAGCAGATCGTACGCAACCTGCTGGAGAACGCCGCGAAGTTTCGGTCGCGGCAGCGGCCGCTGCGAATTCGGATCAAGGCCGAGCGGCAGGGGGACGACGTCGAGCTCAGCGTCGAGGACAATGGGGTGGGGCTGGACCCCGCCAGCGCGCGTCGCGTGTTCGAGCCGGGGTACCGCGCCGAAGGGGCGCGCGAGATGCCGGGGCACGGCTTGGGCCTGGCGATCGTGGAGCGCACCGTCGCGGCCGTGGGCGGCTCGTGCCGGATCTTCGGCGCGCCCGACGCCGGCACGTCGGTCGTCGTGCGGCTGCCGCGCGTGCGCGCGGAGTAGCGTTCAGATGCCGAGGCCGATCTTGAACAGCAGGCTGTCGTGCGTGACGTTCTTGAACTGCACGTTCCCGCCCGCCGCCGCGACGATGGTGTCATAGTTGGCGCCGCCCCAGGTCGAGCGGATCCACCCGAGCGCGACGGTGAGGTGGAGCCGGCTCACGGCGTAGAGGTTCACGCCCGCGTCGATGCCGCGCGTGTACATCCAGGTCGCGGCGGAGACGTTGCTGACGGTCACCGTGGTGCCGGGGATCGTCGTCGGAGCGTCCAGCGTGCCGCCGAGCACGCCGCCCGCGACGCGGCCTTCGACGAACGGCATGACTCGCATCGGGACCTGGAAGCCCGCGCTCGCGCCCAGGAGGCCGTACTTCACCGAGGCCGTCGCGCCGCCGAGGTCGGCGCGGCCCCGCCCGGCTTCTGCGTCGAGCCCCAGGCGGAACCACCGCCAAGAGATCGGGTACATGTCGAGGTGCAGCGCCTCGAGCGGCATGGCGCCGCCGTTGACGTTGCCCGCAGAGAACCGTTGATAGCTCAGCTCCAGCGCGGGCGTGACGTGATCGAATGACGGTCCGGGCGGCGGTGGGGCCTGGCGCGTGACGATGCCGTTGCCGCCCGCGGGCGCCGGCGGGCTTGGGCCCCATTGCGCGTGAGACCACGTGGGCGCCGCGAAGAACCCCGCGACGAACGCCGCGACCGTGAGCAAAGACTTCATGCTCGCACCTCCGTACATCCGATGCATCGGTCGGGCCGCTCGGGGAGCGGCGCGAAGAGACGTTCGTTCGCCTCTGGCGCGTCAGTGCGCGCCGGACCGCCGCGGTTGCGGCGCGCTTCGCGAAGCCGTGTGCGAAGTCACGGTACGCGGACGCCGGTTACGAGCGGTCGTCGAGGCCGGCCCGACGGCCGACACGATGCGCGCGCGGATCGCGACGCGCCAGACGACGCGTCAGCGACGTGGCCCGCCGGCACGTCGCGCGCGGTCGTAGTGCGTGCCGAACACCCAGTCCCAAAGCGGCGTCGTGAAGCCCCAGTTGTACTCGGGGTGCGCGTGGTGAAGCAGGTGGTGCCGCTTCATCTTCTTGAGCCAGCCGCCCTGGAGCCGCCAGTGGTGGCTGCCGTGGTGCGCGATGCAATAGAAGACGTAGCCGAGCCACGCGAAGCCCATGACCACGCCCGTCGACGACGGGCGGAGCAGGTGCGCGAGCAGCTCGTAAAACGCGACGAGCGCGATCGTCGTCAGGTACCACGGCACGCCGATGAGGGCGCGCGGCCGCGCGTGGTGCAGCGCGTGCCCCTCGGTGAGGAACGAGGTCCACAGGTGGTAGATGTAGCGGTGGAGCAGCCACTCGGCCAGCGTCCACGCGACCAGGCCCGTGGCGGCGAACGCGACGAGCTCGAAGCGCCCCAGCAGCGGGCGCCCGTGAACGAACGCGTGGCTCACGAGCCAGGCGACCAAAGACAGGTTCGCGACGTAGCCGAACCAGTAGTTGAACGTCGAAGAGCCGAGCTTGCGGATGAGCTCGGTGCGCGCGTTCGCGGAAGAATCGGAGGACTCGGTGTCATGGGTGTTTTCGCTGGAGGCGGTCGTCGTCGTCATTGGTAGGCTCTCTTAGGGCGCCGGAAAAATAGCACCGTTCCCGCGCTGTCGACGCAGCGCCGATCGTTGTGTCAGAGAGTTTTCTTGTGGGCCGATCGAGCGTCCGGTCCTCGACACCAATCGCTGCCGTTTGCGCCTGATCGATTGCGATCCGCTTTTGAATTCGCGTGATTGCGTGTGCTCCCCGCTCTGGCCCACGGCTTGCGAAGGCCGTCGGACATGCAAGCTGCCCAACAGAATCCCGGAGCGTTCGCGCGTGGGCTCGCGCGTCTCGGGGCGCACCCGCGCGCCGTCGTCGCCTGCGCGCTGCTCGCGGCGCTCGCCGCCGGGGCGGTGGCGTCGCGGCTGCGCCTGCGCACGTCGCTGGTCGAGCTCTTGCCCACGCGCGATCCTGCGGTCGTCAGCCTCGAACGGACGCGCACGCGCGTGGGCGATCTCAACGTCCTCCTCGTGGGGATCCGCTCGCCCGATCGCGCGGCCAACCTGCGCTACGCCGCGGCGCTCACGCAGCACCTCCGCGCGCTGCCGCCTTCGGTCTCGGAGATGGCCGCCTACGAGGTGCGGGACTTCGCGGCGTTCGTTCAGCGCAACCGGTGGCTCTACCTGCCCGAGGCGCGGCTCGAAGAGGTGCGCGACGGGCTGCGCAGGGCGATCCTGAAGCGGAAGAACCCGCTGGTGATCGATCTCGGCGACGGCGACGCGGACGAGCCGCGGGCGCTCGCCGCGCGCCTGCGCGCGGACGGGTCACGCGCCGGCGCGCTGGAAGAGCGGTTCCCGGGGGGCGCGTTCGTCAGCGGCGACTTCGCGTGGGTCGTCGCGCTGCCGCCGGGTGGTTTGCTCGCCGAGAACGCCGGCCAGGGCTTGCTCGACGCCGTGCGCGCCTTCGTCGCCGCGAACCCGCCCGCGGCCTTCCACCCGGCGATGCAGGTCATGCCCGCGGGGCCCGTGGTGGCGACGCTGCGCAACCGCGAGGCCGTCGAGCATGACGTCGTTTCGGTCACGGCGGCGTGCGTGCTGGCGATCGGCCTCTCGATCGCGCTGTACTTTCGGTCGCTGCGGGCGCTGCCGCTCGTGGCCGCGCCCGCAGCCCTGGGGACCCTGGCGGCGTTCGCGGTGGCCCAGCTCGCGTTCGGGTACCTCAACTCGTCGACGGCGTTCCTCGGCTCGATCATCCTCGGCAACGGCATCAACACGGCGATCGTGCTGCTGGCGGCGTTCCGCGAGCGGCGGCGCGCCGGCGCGGGGACGCGCGAGGCGGTCGCGGGGGCGATCGAAGGCGCGTGGCGCGGCACGCTGGCGGCGGCGCTGGCCGCGGCGGCGGCGTATGCGTCGCTCGCGTTCACGCGCTTCCGCGGCTTCTCGCAGTTCGGCGTCATGGGCGCCGTGGGCAGCGTGGCCTGCTGGGCGGCGACGTTTCTCGTCTTGCCGGCGCTGCTGGCGCGGTTCGGCGGCGCGGCGCCGCGCCCGCTTCCGGCGGGCAGCGCGCGCGGCGTGCCCGCGCTGATCGCGCGCCGGCCGGGCCTCGTGCTCCTCGCCTCCCTGGCGCTCACCGCCGGGGCGGCGCTCGGCCTCGCGCACTTCGCCCACGATCCCTTCGAGTACGACTTCCGCAAGCTCAGCACCGCCGACGAAGGCGACCCGCAGCGGCGCGCGTTCGAGGGTGGCGCCCGCTCTGTCTTCGGCCGCTGGCACACGCCCACGGTGCTGGTCGCCGATCGGCCCGACCAGGTCGAGGCGATGCGTGCCGCGATCCGCGCGCAGGACGACGCGGCCCGCCCGCACGTCGGCCCCATCCTCAGCGTCTACGACGTGTTGCCCGGCACGCCCGAGCAGCAGCGCCGCAAGCTGGCGCTGCTGGCGGACATCCGCAAGCTGGCCAGCGACCCGGGCGTCGAGACGCTGGACACCGCCACGCGCGCGCAGATCCACGAGAACCTGCCGCCCGCGACGCTGTCCGCCGTCGGGCCCGCGGATCTTCCGGCGTTCGTGCGCCGCCCGTTCACGGAGGTCGACGGCACGGTGGGCCGCGTGCTGCTCGTCTATCACGCCGACGAACGGCCCTCGACGTGGGACGGTCACGAGCTGCTCGCCTACGCGGGCGTGCTGCAGCGGCTGCCGCTCGCGGGCGGAGAGATCATCGAGAGCTCGGGCCCGCCCATGGTGTTCGGCGCCATGCTGCGGTCGGTGCTGCACGACGGCCCGCGCGCCTCGCTGCTGGCGCTCGTCGCCGTCATCGCGCTGGTGACGCTGGTGCTGCGCCCGCCGCGGGCGGCGGCGATGGCCGTGGGCACGATGCTGGTGGGAGTCCTGTGGATGATCGGAGGCGCGGGGCTCGCGGGCGTGCGCGTGACCTTCCTCAACTTCATCGCGTTGCCCATCACGTTCGGCATCGGCGTCGAGTACGCCATCAACGTGGCGACGCGCCTCGGCGCCGAGCGTGACCCTGCGGCGGCCGTGCGATCGACGGGCAGCGCCGTCGCGCTGTGCTCGTGGACGACGATCGTCGGCTACGGCTCGCTGCTGGCCGCGGCCAGCCAGGCGCTGCGCGGCTTCGGCGCGATGGCCATCCTGGGCGAGGTCTCGTGTCTGCTGGCGGCGGTCGTTTGTCTGCCGTCGCTGGCGAGCTGGCTTGGGCGGCGGTGCGCCGGA
>DASZUD010000064.1:0-13960 GCA_035548155.1 Polyangia bacterium | reverse complement strand
GCTGCGGGCGGCGCCACCGGGGCGGCGGGGAGCGGCGGCACGACGGGCGCCGCGGGGGCCGCGACGCAAAGCGGGCCTGCCGCAACGACCGGCGCCGGTGGAACGACCGGCGCCGGCGGAACGACCGGCGCCGGTGGGACCTCGGGCACGGCCGGGACGACCGGCGAGGGAGGGGCCGCTGGGACGTCGGCGGTGGACCGGTTCGTGGGCTCGTGGCGCTACACGTCGGGGACCATCACGCGCATCTGTGCGGGCGCGACCGAGACGTTCACGCTCGCCGGTGACGAGGACGAGCTCGCGCGATCGATCGACGGCGGCCTGACCCAGAAGGGGGGCAGCTGCGCCGCGAAGCTCATGGTCTCGGGGACGACGGCCACGGCCGCGCCGAGCTTCAGCTGTACGCAAGTCGACGCCGCCGGAGGCTCGACGACGGTGGTGTATTCGAGCCTCGTCTATTCGACCCTCGACGGCGTCAACATGTCGCTTTCGTCGTCGGGCACCGTGACGTTCCTCTCCGGTGGCAGCTCGACCGTCTGCACGTTCTCGGCGACCGGAACGGCCATGAAGTACGCGCTCTAGAAGCGCCGGGCAGAAAGCAGCGCCGGCCGTCGCGTCGGCGCTGCTTCGCGGGTCCGCGGCTCACCAGGGGATGGGTTTGTAGTCCTTGAAGAACACCCCGAAGGCGTGCTCGCCGCTGTTGAGCCCGGCGAAGATCGGATCGCAGATCCGGGCCGCGCCGTCGACGATGTCGAGCGGCGGTGAGAAGCCGTGCTCCTCCACCTTGCGCGCGGCGATCGCCATCGGGTCTTCGTCGGTGACCCAGCCCGTGTCGACGCTGTTCATGTGAATGCCGTCCTGGACCATGTCCGCGGCCGACGTGCGCGTCAGCATGTTCAGCGCGGCCTTCGCCATGTTCGTGTGCGGGTGCTTGTCGGTCTTGTGGGCGCGGTAGAACTGGCCCTCCATCGCCGAGACGTTGACGACGTGCTTGTCCCGGCGGCCGTCCCGCGCCATGAGCGGCCGCAGCGCGTTCGTCATGACGAACGGCGCGACGGCATTCACCAGCTGCACCTCGAGCAGCTCGACGGTGGGCACGTCGCCCAGCTTGAGGCGCCAGCTGTTGATCTCGCGGCGATCCACCTGCTGCAGGTCCTGATCGAGCTGCCCCGCCGGGAACAGCGTGAGGCGGGTGTCTTCGAGCAGCCGATCGTCCAGTCGCTCTTCGGCGAGGTGCGCCACCTGCGAGAGCTCGGGCGCGCGCAAGAGACCCTGCGCCCCGGTCGCCGCGACGTCGCGCGCGATCGCGTGGAAGTCGCGCAGGATCTCGCGTTCGGCCGCGGGCAGCTGCGCGGCGGGCGCGCGCTCGGCCTCCATGAGATGGGCGTAGAAGCTCGGCGGCCGCCGCACCGTCTGGCAGGCGTTGTGGAGGATGAAGTCCAGGCGCGGCTCGCGCGCGGCGAGCTGGCGCGCGAACAGCTCGACGCTGGGCGTGTGCCGCAGGTCCAGCCCGAAGATCTGCAGGCGGGGCGCGAAGTCCGCAAAGTCCGGCTCGGTCGCGTAGCGTCGCGCGGCGTCGCGCGGGAAGCGCGTGGTCACCAGGACGCGCGCGCCGGCGCGCAGCAGCATGATCGACGCCTGGTACCCGATCTTCACGCGCGCGCCCGTGATCAGCGCCGTGCGCCCCCTGAGGTCCGCGGTCTGGTGGCGCTTGCTCCAGTTGAACGCCGCGCACGGCGGGCACATCTGATCGTAGAAGGCGTGCAGCTCGACGAAGTGGGCCTTGCAGACGTAGCACGTGCGCGGCTCGCGCAGCCGCGGCCCGTCGCCCTCGGGGGCCGCAGACGGCGGAGCCTCTTCGGCGCTGGAGCGTCCCAGCGCCGCGGGCGGGCGCGGCGTCACGAAGACCGGCGCGCGCCGCGCCTGGCGGATGCCCGTCTGCTCGAGCGCGGCCTCGTCCGCGGCGGTCACGGCGTCGCGCTTCTTGCGGCGGAGAGCCCGCGACAGCCCGCGCAGCTCGTCGCGGCGCGGCCGTGAGAGCCGGCCGGCCGCCGTGAGCAGGCGCCGGCGCACCTCGGTGTCGAGCGCGGCGAGCCGCGCGCGGTCGTCGGTGAGCGCCTCGAGCTTCTCCGCGAGCTGCAGGGCTTCGGCGTCGGTCATCCCCTGCGGGGGTTGGCCTTCTGACATGTGCCGTAGGTTGCACGCCCGCACGCTGGACGCAACCCTTCCAACGCCCCCACCGTGTGGCGCCTTCTGAAGCGGCGGGGCGCTCGATCTCGGGTGATACTGAAGGCGTGGCGCGGTCTCTCTATCGCGCGGTCGAAAAGCCGCGCGCCTGCTCGTATCTCGCGAACCAAACGGCGGCGCTGGAGTACGACTTCCTGGCCGACGTCACGCCGGGCGAGTACGAGGCCATGCTCGAGCGCGGTTGGAGGCGCTTCGGCCTGTCGTACTTTCGCCCGGCGTGCGCGGCATGCACGGCGTGCGAGCCGCTGCGCGTGCGCGTCGCGGACTTCGAGCCCTCGCGTGCCCAGCGGCGGGCCGTGAAGGGCGCCGCGCGCCTGCGCTGCACGGTGGGTCCCGTGGGCGTCGACGAGGCGCGGATCGCGCTGTACGCCGCGTGGCACGAGAACCGCCAAAACGAGCGCGGCTGGACGCCGATGCCGATGGACGAGGAGGAGTACGCGCGCGAGTTCGCCTTTCCGCACCCGTGCGCGCGCGAGCTCGCGTACTGGGACGACGACGCGTCCGGCGGCCCGCGGCTCGTGGCACTCGGCCTTTGTGACGAGACGCCGAACGCTTGGAGCGCCGTCTACTTCTTCTACGACCCGGCCTACGCGCGCCTCTCGCCGGGGGTGAACCATCTGCTGACGCTCATCGCGCTCGCGCGCTCACAGGGGAAGGCGCACGTGTACCTGGGCTTTCGCATCGAGGACTGCCCGTCGATGCGCTACAAGGGCGCGTACCGCCCGCACGAGCTGCTCGAGGGACGGCCCGCGCCCGGCGAGCCGCCGCGCTGGCGACTCGCGCTCGCGCCTCGCGTCAGTACGTGAGGCTCGCCACGCGGACCGACAGCGTGTGCGCGGCGTTGCCCGAGACCCAGCCGACGCGCCCCGCGTTGGGGCCGCCCTTGAACCGGAACAGCGGCGCGGAATCGACGAACTCGACGCCCGACACGACGGCCGCCGGCACGACGACCTTGAGGCTCGCGTCCAGCACGACGGCGTACCACGTGAGCGCGTGCTTCTTGCTGCTGTCCCACAGCGCGTACGTGACCAGCACGTCGTCGCCGAGGAGCTCGACCTTCGGCATCGTGGCCTGCACGGTGCCGCTGTTCGTCGTCAGCCAGACGGCGCTCGCGGTGGCGGCCTTGCCCGTCGTCCCGTCGGCGTAGACGATGCGCACGTCGCGCGCGCCGCGCCCTTCGGACGTCGTGTGGACCATGAGGAAGCGCCCGTCCTTCACGCGCACGAACTGGCCGGTTTGGGCGTTCGTGTTGTTGTCGCCCTCGTTGCCGCCGATGGTCCAGTACGCCTCGTTGAAGTCGACGTCGTTCTTGCCGGTGTAGTTCTTCAGCGTCCACTTGCAGAGGCCGAGCTGCCGCGGGTACGCGTCGCCGTGGCCGAGGATGTAGTAGTCGCCGTCGTCGATCAGCAGGCGCTGGTTGAAGTTGTGCGAGTACCACCAGCCCGCGCCGAAATGGATCACGTCGCTGCCCGCGGGCGGCGTGACGGCGCCAGTGCCGGGATCGAGCAGCCGGAAGTACCCGGCCTGGTGCCGCGTCGGCTTCCACATCATCGAGTGGCCGAGGTAGAGCGCGAGCTTGTCGTTCTTCGCGTCGAAGCCCAGCACGCCCGAGGCGGCGCCGCCCGGATCGCCCAGCGTCGCGTCCTGGTTGTTGTCGGTGTTGCCGAAGACCAAGGTGTCCCACGCCATCGTCGCGCCGCCCGAGAGCTTCACGACGTGGAGCTCGTTGCCGCTGATGTTGTTCTGATCGCCGGCCGTCGACGTCTTGAACGAGTGATCTTTGTTGTAGGCGATGTAGAACGCGCCGCTCGCGTCCTCGGTGAAGCCGAGCAGCTTGTACGTCTTGATGCCGGTGGCCGTCGTCGTCGCGGTGGTGAGCGCGGCGTCGATGTGGGTCACGTAGACCATCGCGGGCGAGGGCACGGCCCACGGCGCGCTCTTGCCACCGGCGTAGTCGAGCCAGGCCACGTCCAGCGAGCCGTCGTCCTTGGCGACCGTGGTGATCTGCGAGTGGATACCGAAGTTCGCGACGGGCGTGGCCGGGATGAAGCCGTCGTTGAAGTAGTCGTCCGCGACGTTGAACACCGTCCCTTTGCCGTCGACGCCGACGTCGTGGCTCTCGACGCTGACGCCCTTCGGGGCGCTCGTGGGGGGCGTGCCGGCCGCGCCCGAGGAGCCGGCGCTGCCGGTGCCACCCGCGGTGCCCGTGCCGCCCGCTCCCGCGGCGCTGCCGGAGGTCCCTGCGACGCCGCCCGCGCCGGAGCTCCCAGCGCCGCCCGAGGTGCCGCCCGAGGTGCCGGCCGCTCCGCCGCCGCCCGCGCCGGTCGCCGACGTGGTCCCGCCGCCACCGCCTCTGCCGGAGGTTCCCGCGCCGGCGGAGCCGCCCGCGCCCGTGGCTCCGGCGACGCCGCTGCCCGCCGTGCCCGCCGCGCTACCGCCGCCGTTGATGGTGCCGGCGCCGCAGCCGCAGAGGGCGCTCGCCAGGGCGAGCGACCTGCCAAGTGCGCGCAACCCGAGGTGATGTGAGTCCGTGGGAGGCCTCCTTCCAATGGCCGAGGACGCTATGGCCGAGGCGCTCCATTTTCATCTGTCTTTCGTCGTCGGCGTAACCGATTTTGGCAGGGACGCGGCGACGCGGCGCGCAGGGCGCATTGCCGGGTGCCGCCCACCGAACGCAAACGAAGGCAGCGCGCGCGTCACTCGACGAGGCAGCTGCCGACCGCGGCGCTGCCGAGCACACAGGCGACCGGCGCCGGCGCTCCCGCCGCGCCGCTCGTGTCGGCCGCGTCGGGGGTGGCGGCGTCATCCGCGACCGGGGCGTCGGCGGCGTCGACGGGAGCGAGCGGCGCGTCGAGCTCCGTCGCGTCGGTGCTCACCCTGGCGTCGCCGCTGGCGGCGTCGCTCGCGTCCGGCCCTCCCGTGCCGGCGGCGCCGGCTTCGCCCGCCTCGCCGCGAGCGTCGAAGCTTGCGCCTGCCGCGCCCGTGCCCGACAGGTCGGGCAGGTCGGCGTCGCTTCCGAACGACGTCTTCGACGAAGACCCGCAGCCGAGCGCGAGGGCTCCGACGAACAACCAAGGAGCCGCGCGCCGAAGGGTCATCACCCGCCACCCGAAGCTCGCCATGGTCATTGGCGATCTGGGTACCTCGGCGCGCGCGGACAAGGTGGGGGCGCCCGACGGCGTACGACTCGCCCCTCACCGCGTCGGTGGGCGCGCGCTCGTCTTGCCTTCGACGTGCGCGTCACTACGTTCGAAAATGCGATGAACAGGGAGGCGCGGCGGAGCGGATCGTCACAACGGCGCTCACATCGCCTGACGCGGGCGGCGCTGCTCGTGACGATCCCGCTGGCGTTGCTGGGGGGCGTGCGCGCCGTGGGTTGGACGGCGGCGCAGCTCAAGGTGTGGGCGGACGGCGACACGCTCAAGGCCGCCGACATCAACGGCAACTTCATGGCGCTCGGCGCGCAGATAGCCGCGGTGACGGCGCCGCTCGCATGGACGAACCTCACGCTCATGAATTCGTTTGCGGCCTACGGCAGCGGTTATGCGCCGCCGTCTTACGCGAAGGACGCCATGGGCGTCGTGCACCTGCGCGGCCTCGTGATGGGCTCGACGGCGCCGCAGGTCACGGTCGCGATCCTGCCGCCCGGCTTCCGGCCCAAGTATCACATCGAGGAGACGGTCGCCTGCGGGGGCGGCGAACCGTGCACGATGGTCGTGAAGACGACGGGCGAGATGCTCTTCGAGCTCATCACGCCGAAGAGCGCCTGGCTGTCCCTCGACGGGTTGACGTTCGACGCCAGCCCCTGACCGTGACCTGACATGACGAGGCCCCGGCGCGGTGGCGCGCCAGGGCCTCGGGTGGATCTTCGGCGAACGATCAGTTGCGGTGAATCGCGAGCCCGACGCGGTTTTCGCCGGTCGTCGAGGCGACCTTGGCGTACCAGGAGCGATCACCCGTGGTGGTCCACTCCTGCGTGTTCAGCGTGCGGGGCGCCAGCGTCTGGTTGGCCAGCGTGTACAGCGTGATGGCGTACGTCGGGAAGCCCGCGTAGTTCTTCCGCTGCATGAGCCAGCTCGCGCTCGAGCAGTGCGACTGCGCGAAGCCCGTCGCCTTGAACCACGTCGGGCCGCGGTACCAGCCGTACGAGGCCCAAAGGTACTCGGTGGCACAGAACACGGAGTCGGCACCGCAGAAGTTGTTCTTGAACCAGCCGTCGTCGCTCTGCCAGTCCCACGAAGGCTCGGCGCACGCCGCCGCGCCCTGGCGCGCCTCGACGCCGTCGGGCGTCTGGACGGCGCTCGGCGCCGCCGACGGCGTCGACGCGGTGCCGAACGCCGGCTTGGCCGCATCCGCGGCCATCAGCCGCTCCAGCTCCGGCGTGATCTGCGTGCGCTTCGCGCGCTCGGCCACGCGGCCATCCAGCGCGCGCAGCCTGTCGAGCGCCGACGGCTCGGCCTGCTTGCCGGCCAGCGTGAGGTACGCGTCCGTCAGCGTGCGGCCCTTCATGTCCATGTCGGCGAGACGCACGGGCGCGTCCTTGTCAGAGTCGACGTTGAGGACCTCGTCGATCATCGCGTCGCCGTCGCCGTAGTCCCAGAACGTGATCTTGTGCGTCGGGCTCAGCGTCAAAGACGCCGTCAGCTCCCGGTTCGTGACCACGATGGCCTCGGGCTCGGCCGGCGGCGGCGCCGCCGCGTCGCAGCCCATCGTCAGCCCGCTCGCGGCCAAGCATCCCCACAGCATCGCTCCTTGCGTCTTCGTCATTTCGAATCCCTCTCGTTTGGAAAGCGCCTTCGTTTCGGTGCGCCTTCTCGACCCCCGACGAGAACTTCGTGGCACCGAAAAATCGCGCTGCTTGCGCATCCACGGCCACGCTGACGAAGACGAGCTGACGGGCGGCGGCCGTCACTTGCGGGGCGCGTCCAGCGCGTTGCGCACGCGCGCGGCGAGCTCGGAAGGGGAGTAGGGCTTCTGCAAGAGCTCGACGTCCTCGCCGAGAACGCCGCCCTCGGAGAACATGTCGGCGGTGTAGCCGGAGCTGTAGAGGACGCGCAGGTTCGGCCGTACCGCCGAGAGGCGGGCGGCCAGCTCTCGCCCGCCCATGCGCGGCATGACGACGTCCGTGAGCAGCAGATCGATCGGCCCGCTCCTCCGGCTGGCCAGCTCCAGGGCCTCGGCGCCGTTCGAGGCCGTGAGGACCTCGTAGCCCAGCCGGCCGAGCACCTGGCGCGCGACGTTCAGGATCGCGCTCTCGTCCTCGACGAGAAGCAGCGTCTCGCTGCCGCGCGCGGCGGGCCCCGGCGCGGCGGGCTCGGGAGCCCGCTCGGCCGCCTCGGGGACGCGCGGCAGGTGAACGCGAAACGTCGTGCCCACGTTGGGGGCGCTCTCCATCGAGATGCTGCCGCCCGCCTGGCGCACGATGCCGTCGCACATGGCCAGGCCCAGGCCCGATCCCGCGCCGACGGGCTTCGTCGTGAAGAAGGGCTCGAAGATGCGGGACGCGACGTCGTCGGTCATGCCGCAGCCCGTGTCGCGCACCGCCAGCACGACGTGCTCGGCAGGCGCCACCTCCGGGTGCGCGCGGCGGTACGCCTCGTCGAGGCGCACGTTGCTCGTCTCCAGCACGATGCGCCCCGCACCCACGATGGCGTCCTTCGCGTTGACGACCAGGTTCATGATCACCTGTTCGAGACTTCCGACGTCGATGTTGACGGCGCCGCGCGCTCCCGCGAGGGACAGCTCGACCTCGATGTTTTCTCCCACGAGCCGGCGGAGCAACGGCGCCATGCCCTGCAGCACGTCGTCGAGGACCACGACCTCCGGTCGAACGATCTTCTTGCGCGCGAAGGCCAGCAGCTGCTGCGTCAACGCGGCGCCGCGCCTGGCCGCCTCGGCCATCGCCGCGAGGTGCTCCAGCGCCGGCGACTCTTTGGGCAGCGCCTCGGCCGCCATCTCCGAGTAGCCCATGATCGACGTCAGCAGGTTGTTGAAGTCGTGGGCCACGCCGCCCGCGAGGCGGCCGATGCCCTCCAGCTTTTGCGCCTGGCGGAGCTGCTCCTGCAGCCGCGCCTCGCGGAGCTCGTGCTCCTTGCGGCGCGTGACGTCGGTCGCGCACAGCGTCGCGGCGACGACGCGCTCGCCCTCGACGAGCGGGCCGGCGCGCACCGACGACCAGCCGCGCTCGCCGTTCGGCCCCGGCGGACTCTGCACCTCGTACTCGTCGAGCGCGCGGGCGTCGAACACCTTGTCCAGCGCCTCGCGGACGCGCCCCCGCGACTCGGGCAGGACGTAGTCGAAGCAGTTCGTGCCCACGACCTGCTCGGGGGAAAGGGGCGGCAACGTGCGGTTGATGAACAGGATCGTGCCGGCTCTGTCGACGGTCATCACGACGTCGGGGGCCGTCGAAAGGATCGACCGGAGCTTCTCCTCCGAATGGCGAATCCTCTGCTCGAAGTCCTTGCGGTGCCCGAGCTCGCGCACGATCGCCATCACGCGGCCGCTGCTGAGGCGCTGCGCCGTGACCTCGGCCTTGAGCGACGCGCCGCCCTTCGTCATGAACGTCCACGGCTCGGTGCTCACTCGTCCTGCATTGACCTCGCGCAGGTGGCCGGGCAGCCGCGAGCGCTCGCCGGCGACGAGGAGATCGCCGATGCTCTTGCCCACCAGCTCGCCCGGCGCATAGCCGAGCAGCCGGTGCCCGCTCGGGTTCACCTCGAGGTAGCGGCCCTCAGCCGTCGAGATGAAGATCCCGTCGGCGGCTTGCTCGACCAGCGCACGAAAGTCGCCTTCGGTCAGCGTTCCGGAGTCGTTGTTGCTCGAATCAGGCACGATGCGAGCCCTCCTCCTGCATCGTGCCACGGTCCTGGCCGGCGGGCTATCGGGCCGGGTGCCGGCGGGCCACCGCGTCGGACCTCGCGACGAAGACGTGCGCAGTCTCGGTTTGATTGACCGGCGATTTCTAGGCGAGCTGTGAGGCCCGCGCGCAATTCATAGACTCGGGTCTACGTTCTGCGTCGGCAGACGCCTCCGGGACGCGGGGCTCGCGTCTTGGGCCGGTCTCCGGGCCGGCACGCCCACTGCAATCAAGCTCATGGGAAAGGAGCTCTCCCATGAAGATGCTCGCCACGAAGACCCTCGGTCGGATCTCAGTCCTCTCTCTCTCCATTGCGGCGGCCGCCACGATCGCCGCGTGCGAGGACGTCCCCGTGCCGGTGCCAGCGCCGAAGCCGCGCTCCGCGGTGCTCGAGCCCGCGCCGGCGATCCAGACGGCGCCGACGCCCGTGCAGCCCAGCGTTGCGCCGCCTCCGGTGCAAGGCACCGCGCCCGAACCGAAGGCTGCACCCGCCGCAGAGGACGACGAGCCCGTGGAGGCGCTCACGGGCGCCCGCAAGCTCCTGGACGAAGGTGAGGTCGGCAAGGCGCTCGAGCTCGCGAAGGTGGCGGTGCGCGAACAGCCGAAGCGCTCGGCCGCGTGGAACGTGCTCGGCCGCGCGCAGCTCCGCAGCGGCAAGCGCAAGGACGCCATCGAGGCGTTCGAGCGGGCCGTCGAGCTGAACCCGAAGAACGCGTTCGCGCGCAACAACCTCGGGCTCGCGCTGATCTACGACGGCCGGTACGAGGACGCCGTCGAGTCGCTCGAGGTGGCCGTCGAGCTCTCGCCCGTGACGGCGTACATGTGGAACAACCTCGGGATGGCGTACGAGCAGCTCGATCGGCTCGACGACGCGCGCGAGGCGTACGAGAAGGCCGCGGAGATGGACAGCGGCCTCGCCAAGGGCAGCCTCGCGCGGCTCACCGGCGTGGGGTCCGTGGTGCGCACCGCGAAGGCCGAGCCGGCGACCGAAATGGGGCCGGGGACGCTGGAGGGCACGCCCGGCAAGCGCGATGCGCCCACGACGGTGACGCAGTAACCGCTCGTTGGTGAACGCGCGGGCGCGACGCGGGGTGCGGCCAAATGCCGCGCTCCGCGCGCGCCCGTTCCGCAGGCAGGAGCGCCGCCGGCGGCATGGTGGGTCCGACGTCGGATCACGGCGGAGGCAGCCACGGCTCGCCCGTCTCGCAGTCGACGTGTCCGAGGCGGACTCCCTCGGCCGTCACGTCCATGGTGCCGAAGACGATCGGCAGATGGAATCGGCGCGGGCCGGCCGAGCCAGGATTGAAGACGACGAGGTTGCCCTCGCGTCCGATGAACGGGACGTGCGAGTGCCCGCACACCACCAGGGACGCGCCTTCGGAGCGGGCCAACCTGGCGACGTCGCCGCGGAGCTTCGGGCCATGGACGCCGATGTGCAGGAGGAGGATCCGCTGGCTCCGCGCGCCGCCCACGACGTCCAGCACCAGGACGTCGGGCAGCGCGTGCGCGCGGGTGTCGATGTTCCCGCGAACGGCCAGGACCGGGGCCACGGTGGCCAGGGCGTCGAGCACGCCGAGGTCCCCGATGTCGCCCGCGTGGAGGATGGCGTCGGGCCGAAGCGTGGCCAGCTCCCGGATGGTGTTCGGATGCGGCTGCGAGTGCGTATCGGCCACGATCGCCAGTCGCAACGAGCCGTCCTCGCGCACGCGGAGGGAGGCTGTCTTCCGGATCGAGGCGGGCGGCGCCATGCCTCGGTTCTAGCGCATCGGCGCGGCCGGCGGTTCCCCTTGAACCCGGCGCACCGGTGGCGTAAGACGCCCGACCCAGCATGATCTCCACGCAGAACCTCTCCGTCGCCTTCGGCAGCCAGACCTTGTTCGAGGAGGTGGACGTCAAGTTCACGCCCGGCAACTGTTACGGGCTCATCGGCGCCAACGGGGCCGGGAAGTCGACGTTCCTGAAGTGCCTGGCGGGGAAGATCGAGCCGACCTCGGGCGCGGTCAGCATCGAGCCGAACAAGCGGCTCAGCATGCTGTCCCAGGATCACTTCGCCTTCAACGAGGTGCCGGTCCTGACGGCCGTCATCATGGGACACAAGCCGCTGCACGCGATCATCGTGGAGAAGGACGCGCTCTACGCAAAGCCGGACTTCAGCGAGGCCGACGGCGCGCGCGCCGGTGAGCTGGAAGCCGCCTTCGCCGATCTGAACGGATGGAACGCCGAAGCGGAGGCCGCCAAGCTGCTCAGCGAGCTGGGCGTCACCGCGGACAAGCACGCGTCCTTGGTGAAGGACCTCTCGGACACCGAGAAGGTCCGCGTGCTCATGGCGCAGGCGCTGTTCGGCAACCCCGACATCCTCCTGCTCGACGAGCCCACGAACCACCTGGACGTCGACTCGATCCTCTGGCTCGAGGAGTTCCTGCTCGACTTCCCGAACACCGTGGTCGTCGTCTCGCACGACCGGCACTTCCTCGACAAGGTTTGCACGCACATCGCCGACATCGACTTCGGCAAGGTGACGCTCTACTCGGGCAACTACACCTTCTGGTACGAGACCAGCCAGATGGCGCTGAGCCAGCGATCGGCCTCCAACAAGAAGAAGGAAGAGCAGATCCAGGAGCTGAAGACGTTCATCGCGCGGTTCAGCGCCAACGCATCGAAGTCGAGACAGGCGTCGTCGCGACGGAAGCTCCTCGAGAAGATCACGCTGGATGACATCCGCCCGTCCTCCCGCAAGTACCCCTTCATCCAGTTCAAGGCGGAGCGCGCCCTCGGCAAGGAGGTCGTGATGGTCGAGGGCCTGCGCAAGGCCGTCGGCGGCGAGGTGCTGTTCGATAGCTTGAGCTTCTCGATCGCCCGCGGAGAACGCGTCGCGCTGGTCGGCGACGACCGGGTGATCTCGGCGCTGTTCGACATCCTGGCCGGCGAATCCAAGCCGGACGCCGGCACCGTCACCTGGGGGCGCTCGACCCAGGTCGCCTACTTCCCGAAGGACAACAACGCCTACTTCGCCACCGACAAGAGCGTCCTCGAGTGGCTGCGCCAGTACGCGCCAGACACCCGCGACGAGACCTTCATTCGGTCGTTCCTGGGCCGCATGCTCTTCACCTCCGACGAGGTGCACAAGCAGGTGCAGGTCCTGTCGGGCGGCGAGCGGGTCCGCTGCATGCTCTCGCGGCTGATGCTGCAGGACCCGAACACGCTCCTGCTGAATCAGCCCACAAACCACCTCGATCTCGAGTCGATCACGTCGCTCAACAACGGCCTCTTGAAGAGCGAGGCCTCGATGATCTTCTCCTGTCACGACGTGCAGTTCATGGAGTCGCTGGCCAACCGCGTGATCGAGCTGTCCGCGGGCAGCCACTACGACCTGCGCATGAGCTACGCGGAGTACCTCGTCGACCCGGAGCGCCTGGCCCGGGTCGGTCGCGCCGCGGCGTGAGTGGCCTGACCCGACCTCCGAGCTGCGGGCGGCATCGCCGGATCTGCGTTGGCAGGAATTCGGCGTCGGCCGCCCGCTCCGCGGATTGCGAGACGGCGACGAAGCCTTATCCGTATCCGTGATGGGCGCTACGCGGCACGATCCGAGGACGGCCGAGGACGACGCGTTCGACGCCGTCTACGATCGACGCATTCGCGGCCTCTCCATGCGCCACTGGACGCCCGTGACCGTGGCGGCGCGCGCCGCGGCGATGCTCGTCGAGGCCGGCGCCACTCGGATTCTGGACGTGGGGTCCGGCGTGGGGAAGTTTTGTCTCGTGGGCGCGCTGCGCACGAAGGCGCAGTTCGTGGGCGTCGAGCTCCGCGAAGATCTCGTCCTCATCGCGAGAGAGGCGGCGAAGGCGCTCGGCGCTCCTCGCGCGACGTTCGTTCACGCGGACGTCGCCAACTTTCCGTTCGAGGGGTTCGACGGGATCTTCCTCTACAACCCCTTCTTCGAGCACGTCACTCGCCTTCGTCCGATCGACGAGACCGTCGAACGTTCGCGCGAGACCTATCAGCGCCTCGTGACCACGACGGTGGCGAAGCTCGCAGAGCTGTCGAACCCGGCCGCGATCGTGACCTTCAGCGGCTTCGGAGGCCGCGTGCCGCCCGAGGTCTTCGAATTCCTGGGAGAGGAGGCCGCAGGGAACGATTGGCTCGAGCGGTGGGTCAAACGATAGGAACGCCGCCTCGCGGGTCACGTCCGTCTGGGGCGGTCCACGTCTTCCGGCAGCTCGGCCCTCGGCACGAATTCGCCCGCCTCGTAGCGCCACGCACCTGCCTCGCGCACGAAGGTCGAGCGCTCCGCGAACGAGCGATCGGCGCCGCGCTCGAAGATGCGCGCGTAGAACAGCACTTCGCCTCTGTCGCCGTCGGGCGACGTCGTCGCGCTCAGGATGCGCAGGCCCGTGAAGCGCTGCTGCACGCGAGCCCGCCCCAGCGCGCGCGTCAGCTCGTCCCGCGGCTTTTCGAGGTCGGGGTGCGTGGAGGCCAGCGTCCGGACCAGGTACTCGCCGAGCCCGAGCGCGAAGGCCGCGTAGCGCGAGCGCATGAGGGCCTCGGGCGTCGGCGCCTCGTGCGCGCCGTCGTGGAAGGGGGCGCAGCACGCCTTGTAGCGCAAGCCCGAGTGGCAGGGACAGTCGCGCGGCGGCGGCCTCACGGGCTACGAATATCACGAGCACCCGACCAGCCCGATTCACCTCAATGATTTCGATTCGCACCGGCCATAGGAGGCCATCGTGGGAACCTTGCGACCACTCGGCAGATCCGTGGGCGAACAGAGGCCGCTTCGACGGGGGCTCTTTCGCTGGGCGGCCGTCGCGGCCTTCGCGATGGCCGGCTTGGCGGCGTGCAGCACGAGCAGCGAGCGGCAGACCA
>DASZUD010000063.1:0-22846 GCA_035548155.1 Polyangia bacterium | reverse complement strand
ATCGTCGATCTCTCCGACGACTGGACGCCGTACATCTTCGCGCCGCAGACGGGCCCCGACGGACAGCCGCTCGAGAACCGCTACCGCCGCATCTTCATCGGCCTCGCCAACGACAAGCTGGACGAAGACGGAGAGCCCCTGCCCGCGGGCGAGAAGAACTACCTCGAGCTCTACGGCATCTTCCCGTCGCTCTCGGTGTTGCGCGCCCGCTTCGTCAACGACGAGCAGCACCCCTGCCACGACCAGGAGAGCGCCGACGCGCTCGACGCCGTCGAGACGGTGAGCTACGTCGCGCCCGCGGAGATCGCGAAGGACCAGCGGCACATCGCCAAGCTTCGTGAGGAGCTCGAGACGGCGCGCCGCGCGGCGAAGGTGGCGACGCTGGACGAGCTCGCGACCAAGCAGCCGGCGCTGGCCGCGAAGGTCAAGCTGGTCGAGCGGCGCGCCGCCGAGAAGCCCGCGATGGCGGCGGTCGAGAGGCGCCTCGCCTGCGAAGGGTTCCTGGTCGCCAAGAAGGGCGCGCCCAAGCACACGACCGGCGTCTACGACGACGTCATGCGCCAGGCCGTGCGGCGCTTCCAGCAGAAGCACATGATCTACGAGCAGAACTACCTGCGCCGCCTCACGGTGGATGCGCTGGCGCGGCCGCTGCTCGACAACGACTACGACAGCCTCAAGCGCGCGCTGCGCGAGCGCGTCGTCGCCGCGACGGCGATCCTCGAGGACGGCTCGACGAAGGCGGCGAACCTGGTCGATGAATACACGCAGGCGGTGCTGACCGAGCTGGGGCTCACGGATTCGGCGGCGGCGCTGGCGTTCTTCAAGCGGCACCCGGCGGCCGAGTTCAAGACGCTGCGCGCGGCCGTGAAGCTGCCCGCGCGCCCGGCGTACTACGCCGAGCACATGGAGCTCTCCATCGTCGTGGACCGCGGCGACGTCTGGTACGACCTGCCCTTCGACGAGAAGGGCCGTTTCAAGATCTTCCCGCGCAAGAAGTACCCGTCGCTGACGGTCTTCGCGAAGGTGGGGAACAAGCAGGTGCCGCTCGTGCGCTGGCGCACGACGATCGGTGGCTGGCGCGCCGATCAGGCGAGCGACGGCTACGAGTACTTCCGCTACAAGGGCTCGGACGTCGGCCCGCGCGTCATCCGGCAGGTCGTCTCGGGGCCGGTGTGGATCGCGCCCCAGTCGACGCCGATCCGCGAGCTGGTGAAGTCGAAGTCGGTCAACGGCAAGTGGATGGGCGTCGTGAACTACGACACGCTCGGTCCCGGCTTCCTCTCGGCGTACGGCCTCGTCGCCGGCTACTTCGTCGTGCCGGGCCAGAACGGCCGCCCCGACTGGGACAACGGCGTGCGCGCGCACGGCTCGGCGGACTACCTGTCGATTTACAGCTCGGACGGCTTCTCGCACGGCTGCCACCGGCTGCCGAACCACCTCGCGATTCGCCTCTACTCGTTCATCCTGCAGCATCGGAAGCTGCGCGTCGTCGGCGACTCCCCGATGGGCTTTCAGCGGCAGTTCCTGTGGAAGGACATCGTCTACGAGATGCGCATCCCGTCGCGCGGGTACGTGTACATGCTCGATCCGCCCATTCCCGTGAACGTCCTCGAGGGCAACATCATGGGTGATCAGAAGGAGCCGATCCTCGGCTACGTGCCGAAGCCGGGCGTGAAGTACCCGGGGCCGCCTCCGGCCGTGCCCGAAGGGCCGGAGGGCAAGGCCGGCGGCGCCACGTCCACCCGAGGTGAAGAGTGAGCGGGCGGACGAGCGCGGCGCTGATCGCCTCGTTGGCGCTCGGCCTGTGCGGCCTCGGAGCCGTGAGCCTGGCGCAAGGGCCGCAACCTGCGCTGCGCCCGGGCCTGCCGCCGGCCGTGCCGGCGCCCGTGACGCCGCCGGCCATCGTGAAGATCCAGATCACGACCGTACCCACGCAGAAGAAGGTGTTCGTCTCGTGGGGGAAGAAGCGCCTCGGCATCGTCGAGCCGCACCATCCGCTGATCGTGCAGCGACCGCGCGACAGCGGCCCGCTGGACCTCCTGATCACGTGCGAAGGCTTCGTGCCCGTGCAGACGCGCGCGTACACGTTCGGCGACTCGAAGCTCGCCGTGAAGCTGACGCCGCTCGATCAGAAGAACACGCTGCTCGGCTACCGCGCCGAGCTGCCGCCCGAGCCGCCGCCGGACGCGGGCGCGCCGGGCACGCCGCCGCCGCCGCCGCCAACGCCGCTGCCGCCCGGCGTGGTGGCGCCGCCGCGCGGCCCCGCTGACGCGGGCGCGCGTTGACGGTGCCTTCCCCAATCGGTTATCAAAGGGTTACGGGTCGATGAAGAAGACGCGCGTGCTCATTCTGTTCGACACGGATGGCGATCCGCCCGCGTCGCAGGAGTACAAGAAGGAGCTCGAGTCCTCCGAGGAGGCCGAGTTCGACGTCGCTCGTGCGCTCATCCAGAAGGGCCACGAGGTTCGCTTCCTCGGCTTCAAGAACGATCTCGACCAGCTGACACAGGGCCTGCGGGCCGCGCCGTGCGACGTCGTCTTCAATCTGACGGAGCGCTTCCGCGACAAGTCGGCGCTCGACTACACGGTGGCGGGCATTCTCGAGATGCTCGACATGCGCTACACGGGCGCCTCGTGCGAGGGCCTCATGCTCGCGCGCGACAAGGCGCTCACGAAGAAGGTGCTCGCCTACGAGGGCATCCGCATCCCGCACTTCATGGTGTGCCGTCACGGCGCGCCGGTCGCGCGCCCGTCGGATTTGCGCTTCCCGCTCATCGTCAAACCGCTGGACGAGGACGCGTCGGTGGGCATCGCGCAGGCGTCCGTCGTGCGCGACGACGACGCGCTCAAGGAGCGCGTGACGTTCATCCACGAGAAGTTCGACACCGACGCGATCGTCGAGGAGTTCATCGCCGGGCGCGAGCTCTACATCGGCGTCATGGGCGGCGAGACGCCCGTGTCGTTCCCGCCGATCGAGATGGTGTTCGCCGCGGACTCGACCGTGGAGAGCCGCATCGCGACGTTCAAGGCGAAGTGGAGCGTCAAGTACCGCGAGAGCCGCGGCATCCAGAACGAGATCGCGCAGAACCTCTCGGCCGACGTACGCAAGCGCCTGGGCGAGGTGGCCGTGCGCGCCTACGAGGCGGCGGGCCTGCGCGACTACGGCCGCATCGACGTGCGCCTGGCTCACGACGACGCGATCTACGTCGTCGAGGCGAACCCGAACCCTTACCTCGCCGACGGTGAAGACCTCGCGTGGGCCGCGGAGGAGGGCGGGTACCTGTACCCCGACTTCATCGAGAAGATCGCCGAGATGGCCTGCAAGCGCAGCAGCAAGCGCCGCTGACGCCGCCGTGACCGCCGGGCGCCTTCCGTAGGGACGGCCCGCAAAGGAATCAGCGCGGATTGGTTTTCTGCCGTTGCTGTCCACCCTCACTCGGGGAGGTGGATGGACGGATGAAACGCCTGAGCCCGAGACGTTCGATGGCGGTGTGTGCGCTGATGCTCGTCGCGGCCGCGGCCGGCGACGCGCGCGCGGAGGTCGTGATCCTGCCGCTGGCGCCGACCGCGCCGGTCGAGGTTCACTCGCCGCCCGCGCCGAGGCCCGACGCCGTTCCCATCGACGAGCACACCGCGCGGCTCATCGGCGCGCGTCGCCTGAAGCTGGGCATCCTGGCCTTCGAGTACGGCCTGACCGACTGGCTCTCCGTCGGGACGGATCCGCCCGAGTGGGCCGTGCGCGCCTTCACGTCGATCCTCGTGCCCAATCTGCACGTCAAGGGGCAGTTCTTCCGCTCCTCGACGGTGCTCGTCGCCGGCCAGGCGGGCATCTACGCAGCCGACGTCGACCACGGCACGGCCTCGGGCTGGCTCATCACGGTTCCGCTCACGCTCTACGCCTCGGGGCGTCTCCTGCCGTGGCTCTGGCTGCACCTCGAGGGCGCCTATAACTTCGCGCGTGCCTGGGGCTCGGGCGACGTGGAGAAGACGGACGTCCTCGGGACGGGCGTCGCGCGCAGCGCCCAGGTCGGCGCGATGGCCGAGCTGCGGGTGAATCGCGTCGTGGGGTTCCTCGTGCGCGGACGCTATCAGTTCTACGAATCGAACATCGTCTTCGAGGGCAGCGGGATGGTCGACGCGTTCACGCAGGCGAACGGGTCGCTGGAGCTCGAGCCGCTCGTGCGACACCCCGCGATGGTCACCGCGTCCATCGCCCTCACGTGGAAGTACGTCGGCGTCATCGCGGGCGCGGGCTACGGGCGCTATTTCGTCCCCGGCGCCAACGTCGCGCTTCAGTACGAGGGTGTCGTGCCGGAGGGGGCGCTGTGGGCCGTCTTCTAGTCGCCTTCGTGGTGTGCCTCGCCTGTGTCGGGTGCGGGCCCTCGCACGCGCTCGTGCCGTCCCCCCCGACGGACGTCCAGGCGCTCGCCGCCGAGTACGACGATCCGACGGGCACCGTTCCCGTTCAGGCGATGGCGCAGCTCGAGGAGCTGCAGCAGGAGGTGCGCACGATTGACGCGACGGGGTTCATCGGCGTCGTGGGGGATCTCCTCGCGGCGGTCGAGAAGCGCGTCGCGGACAGCGGTCTTCCCACAGACCCGCTCGCGCACCCTAAGAAACACCGCCCGGTCATCTCCGGATCGATCACGTTCACGCGGACCTGCAAGGGGTGGGACGACGCGAGCACGACGCCCGACCCGGCCGACGGCTCGATCACCGCGACGGTCGTGTTTCAGAACGGCGTGTTGGACAGGACGATCTGGGGGACGGCGAGCAATTGTCACGAGCGCGTGCCGGGCCCGGGGGACACGACGATCCATGCGCTCTTCGACGGGACGCTCACCGTTTACCTCGAGGGGCCGCTCGAGAGCGACACCTCGAAGGGAGCGTACCTCGTGGTCTGGAGCGGCACCATCGGCACGGAGGCGGCGTCTGTCCCGTTGGACTTCGACTTTCGCGTGGTCCCGCCCAGCGTCGAGGTGCGCATCCCCGTCGCCGACGGCAGCATCATCGGGTCCATCGGCGCGAGCGGCGTCTCCTTGCGCGGCGCGAACGGCACGTTCACTTGCTCGGCGGACACGTTCACCTGCACCATGCCGGCGAGTTAGTCGCTCGAGGGAGCCGCGTCCCGGCGTGTCGGCGCTCCGTCGCTCCAGTCCTCGAGCACTCCCTGGCGCGCGCATCGACGGGCGCTCCGTTGCATCACTCGGACAGCCGAGGGTCTTGCCGAGGCGCGGAACGCCCGTCTAAGCTGGTCTCGATGGCAAAGCGTCGAGTGTCGGCAAAGCGGGCGAAGCCCGCGCGTGCGCCGCAGCGGGAGCGCGGGAGGGGGACGACGGCGAAGGGCGCGTCGGTGGTCACGGCGGGCGGCAGCGGCGGGATCTACGTCGGCATTCACTTTGGCGTGCGCGCGACGACGGTTGGTGTGGCCGACGCTTCGGGTACCATCGACGTCGTCCGCAAGCAGCCGTCGCTCGTGGGATCTCCGGCGCGGTCGCTGGCGGCGGCGCGCGTCCTGATGGCCGACGCCCTCGGCGACGCGGGCGTGTCGCGGGGGCGCGTGAGGATGGTCGGCGCCACCGTGCCGGGGCTCGTCGATCAGGAGACGGGCGTGTGCGTCCTCGCGCCCAACCTCGGGTGGCACGACTTCGCATTGCGGTCGGCGCTGGCCGACGAGCTGGACGTCCCGGTGGCCATCAACAACGTCGCGCAGGCGGCGGCGGTCGCCGAAGGGCGCGTGGGCGCCGCGCGGCGCGCCCGGTCGTACGTTTGGGTTCACGTCGGCAGCGGCGTCGGCTCGGGCATCGTCCTCGACGGCAGGCTGTTCTTCGGCCACCGCGGCTTCTCGGGAGAGATCGGGCACTGCCCGGTCGTGTATCCGGGCTCGCCGTGCGGGTGCGGGCGCCTCGGCTGCCTCGAGACGGTGGCCTCGGCGAAGGCCATCGTGCGCGCCGCCGAGGCGGCGATCGCCGAGGGCGAGCCGACGGTGCTGGCCGAGCTGCCGCCTCCGCTGTCGTCGACGGCCGTCGCGGCCGCGGCGCGCGAGGGTGATCCGGTGGCGCGCCGAATCTTGGGCGAGGCGAGCGAGTACCTCGGACGCGGCATCTCCTACCTGCTCAACGTCCTCAACCCCGAGATGGTCGTGCTGGGCGGCGCCATCGCACAGGCGGGCGAGACGCTGGTCGGACCGGTGCGGGCCTCGGTGGCGCGCCACTCGCTGCTCTCGGCGGGCGTGTCCGTCGTCCCTTCGACGCTGGGCAACCGCGCCGAGCTCACGGGCGCGGTCTTCATGGCGATCGACGAGGCGGCGTCGCGGGCGCCGGCCGCCGAGCCGGTCGCGCCGCCGGCGCGCGCGCGGGCACGGGCCGGGCGCTGACGAGCTCCGCGGCTACCGGCCGCGGTAGCGCATCATCTCGTACGTCTTGAAGCGCACCCGCTTGAAGCGGACGCTGCCGTCCGACTCGCGCTGCTTGTAGGGCGTGCCGTGCGCCACGAAGCGCGTACCGGCAGTTCCTCGGAACGTCACGGGCACGCCGATGCGCACGCGCTCCTTGAACGCGCTGTCGACCTTGTACTCGATGGCGGTCGTCGCGTTGCTGATGGCCTGCTGCTGCCCGAACTTGATGAGGCCGCCGATGCCACCGCCCAGGAACGAGCTCGTCGCGCCCTTGGCGACGTCGAGGCCCAGCTCGGCCTGCGCCTTGAGCAGCATGTCGTCCTCGGGGCCGAGCGCCTGCGGCCCCAAAATCTCTCGCATCGTGGCGATGATGCCGCGCGTGTACCCGAGCTGCGAGATCACGAAGACCTCGCTGCCCTGATCGGACCAGGCCATCGCCTCCTGCATGCCCCAGGCGGCCTCGGCGTGGCCCGCGAGCTCGAGGGCCCAGTTGTCGCGCCCGCCGTGGACGGCGTCGAAGCGCGCCGCGCACGAGACGGAGAAGCGGCCGTGGCGCGCGAGATCGGCGTAGACCAGGCCGAAGGGCAGGGCGCCGTGGCTCTGCGCGTGGAACTTGAAGACGACGTAGCGCTCCTCGCCGTGCGGGATGCTGCCCATGCGCACGAACGCCCGCCCCGGGCCCGCCGTGACGTAGTCGTAGCCCATGACGTCGTCGAGCACGAGGCCCGGCGGCAGCTGCAGCTCGACGTCGGTCGCGCGCGCGGCCGTGCGCAGGATCGCGCCCGCCTCGCGCTGGAAGATGCCCCCCATGTCCGACGGCTTGTCGACGTAGTAGTACGTGCCGCCCGAGGCGTCGGCGATGCTCTCCATGAGCAGCTCGTCGTGCAGGTAGCCGAAGCCGATCGTGGTGACGCTGACGCCGGACTCCGACGCGCGCTCGGCGATGCGGGCCAGGTCGGGGGCGTTCGTGATGCCTACGTTGGGCTCGCCGTCAGAGAACAGGATGACCTGGTTCACCTGCCAGGGCTGGTAGGCACTGAACACCTCGGCCAGGCCGGCCAGCAAGCCGCCCGAGAAGAACGTGCCGCCGCCGTCGCGCAGCGAGCGTATGCCGGCGATGACCTGGTTGCGTGAGTTGCCGTCGATGACGACGGAGGGCGCGACCTCGTACACGCCGTCGGAGAACGCGACCACGGACACGCGATCGCCGTCGCGCAGCTGCGAGACGAAGGTCTCGGCCGCCGTCAGCATGTTGCGGAAGGGATCGCCGTGCATCGAGCCCGAGCGGTCGAGCACCAGCGAGAGGTTCAGGGGCGCGAGCGTCGCTTCGCCGGGCCGGCCCTTCACGCTGATGGCGCCGTACATGATGCCGGTCGAGGTGCGCGGCGCCAGGCCGCAGGCGACGTCGACGGCCGCCGTCGAAGGATTGTCGGGCTGCGGGGGCGACCAGTCGGGCGCGGGCGCCATCGCGAACACTTGCTCCTCGGTGAGCGCCGCGAGTCGCGGCGTCTCCGGGAGCTGGACGAAGGACGAGCACCCGAACGCGCCCAGCGCGGACGCGACGAGGGCGAGGAGGGCGATCCGAGCAGGGGGGCGGCTGATCTCGATCATGGCGCGCCGAGGATATCCGAACCCGGCCGAGACCGGGTAACATGCGGCGCATGCTGCGCAGACATCTCTTGACGAGCCTCTTCGCCCTGTCCGTCGTCGCCGTCTCGTGTGGCGGAAGCGGGGGAGGGGGCGGTGACGGCACGGCGAAGTTCGTGGGCGCGTGGACGTTCCAGTCCGGCGAGCTCGCGCCGATGTGCCTCGGGTCGACGCTGACGGCGTTCGATCTGATGGGGTTGCCCGTCACGTTCGCGAAGGTCGACGCCTCGACGATCAGCCTCACGATCAACCCGCAGTGCTCCGTGAAGTTCACGGTGAACGGTGACCACGCGACGGCGCCCGCCGGCCAGATGTGCACGCTGGATCTGGGCGGCACCCTCGGGATCCAGCCCATCATGATCACGAAGTGGACGCTCGCGCTGTCGGGCGACCAAATCGACAACGACATCGCGGGCAGCGCCAGCCTGTGCACGGCAGCCGGGACCGCGGTGCTCGCGCGCGGGACCTCGGACGCCGGCGCCGGCGGCTGACGCGGCGTTCGCCCCTTCGCACCTGCCGGGGGGGCGGGGCCCCCGTCTACCTCAGCGCAAGGCCCCGTCGCGTGTTATCACTGAGGGCTCATGCAGCAGCCTGGTGGTGACACCGCAAGGCGTCCCGCCTTCACGCTCGTTTCGCCCGACAAGGTGCCGCGGACGCTCTTCGCGCGCCGCAAGCACTGGGCCGAGCGGTTCGGCGTCGCGCCCGTGTTGCCCACGACGCGCGCCGAGATGGACGAGCTCGGCTGGGACTCCTGCGACGTCGTGCTGGTCACCGGCGACGCGTACATCGACCACCCCAGCTTCGGCATGGCCCTGATTGGCCGCCTGCTGGAGGCGCAAGGCTTCCGGGTCGGCATCGTCTCGCAGCCCGACTGGCGCAGCGCCGAGGCCTTCCGGGCGCTCGGACGGCCCAACGTCTTCTGGGGCGTCACCGCCGGGAACATGGACTCGATGGTGAACCGGTACACGTCCGACCGGCGGCTGCGCTCGGACGACGCGTACTCGCCGGGCGGGCAGGGCGGCCTGCGGCCTGACCGCGCCGTCATCGTGTACGCGCAGCGCTGTCGAGAAGCGTTCGGAGACGTCCCCATCGTCTTGGGCGGCATCGAGGCCAGCTTGCGGCGCATCGCGCACTACGACTACTGGTCCGACAAGGTCCGGCGATCGGTGTTGCTCGACGCGAAGGCCGATCTGCTCGTGTTCGGCAACGGCGAGCGCGCCGTGGTGGAGATCGCGCACCGCCTCGCCGCGGGCGAGGCGCCCGAGACGATCACCGACGTGCGCGGCACGGCCTACGCGCGGCCTGCGGGGCCGCCACCCGAGGGCTTCGGCGAGATCGACTCGCGCACGATCGACACGCCCGGGCCCAACGAAGCGCCCAGGAATCCGTACGCCATGGAAGAGGAGGACCAGGCGTGCGCGCGCCCGCCGGCGCCTGCCCCGTTGATTCCTGCCCGCGCCCTCGCGAAGCGGCCCGGCACCGATCGCGCGCACACCGTGGTCCGGCTGCCCGACTTCGACGCCGTGGCCGCCGATCCCGTGCTGTACGCGCACGCCTCGCGCCTGCTGCACGTCGAGGCGAACCCGGGGAACGCGCGCGCCCTCGTGCAGCGGCACGGCGATCGCGACGTGTGGCTCAACCCGCCGCCGCTCCCGCTGTCGACCGAGGAGCTCGATCGCCTGTACGAGCTGCCGTACACGCGCAATCCGCACCCGCGCTACGGCGGCGCGACCATCCCCGCCTACGACATGATCCGCTTCTCGGTGACGATCATGCGCGGCTGCTTCGGCGGCTGCAGCTTCTGCTCGATCACGGAGCACGAGGGCCGCATCATCCAGAGCCGCTCCGAGGCGTCCGTGCTGCGCGAGATCGAGCGCGTGCGCGACCAGACGCCGGGCTTCTCGGGCGTGATCTCGGATCTGGGCGGCCCGACGGCCAACATGTACCGGCTCGCCTGCAAGAGCCCCGAGGTCGAGGCGGCGTGCCGGCTGCCCTCGTGCGTGTACCCCGAGGTCTGCTCGAACCTGCGCACGGACCACGGACCGTTGATCGCGCTCTATCGCAAGGCGCGGTCGATCGAGGGCGTGAAGAAGATCCTCGTCGCGTCGGGGCTGCGCTACGACCTGGCCGTCAAGTCGCCCGAGTACGTCCGCGAGCTCGCGACCCACCACGTGGGCGGCTACCTCAAGATCGCGCCCGAGCACACGGAGGACGGCCCGCTCTCGAAGATGATGAAGCCGGGCATCGGCGCGTACGACGCCTTCAAGCGCCTCTTCGACGAGGCCTCGGCCAAGGCGGGCAAGAAGCAGTACCTCATCCCGTACTTCATCGCGTCGCACCCGGGCACGACTGACGAGGACATGCTGAAGCTGGCGCTGTGGCTGAAGAAGAACGGCTTTCGCGCCGATCAGGTCCAGACGTTCCTGCCTTCGCCGATGGCCAGCGCGACGGCGATGTACCACTCGGGCAAGAACCCGCTGCGCAGGGTGCGGCGCGACTCCGAAGACGTCGCCGTGCCGAAGGGCCTCAAGGTGCGCCGCCTCCACAAGGCCTTCCTGCGCTACCACGACCCGGCGAACTGGCCCGTGCTGCGCGAGGCGCTGCGGCGCATGGGCCGCGAGGACCTCATCGGGAACGCGCCGCACCAGCTGGTGCCGCTGCGGCAGCCCGGCGAGGTGAGCGGCCTCGATGCCGCGCCGCGCCCGCCGCGCCGCGGCCCCGGCAACACCTTCCGCACCCAGCACGCCCGGCCCCACCGCGCCAAGCGCCGTTGAAAAAAGGCGCGAAGCGCCGTCAAAAGCTTGCCCACCGCCGTCGAGACGACGGCCCGCCGACGTTGAAACGAGCACTCACCTCGAAAAACAGATAGATTCGCTCGCTCAGGCCCATGCTGCACGATACCGACGATCTCCGCATCGAACGAATCCGCCCGCTGATCCCGCCCGCGATCCTGATGGAGAACCTGCCGCTGTCCGAGGCGGCGTCGACGACGGTCGCCGAGGCGCGCGGCGCCATCACGAAGGTGCTGCGCGGGCAGGACGACCGCCTCGTGTGCATCGTGGGGCCGTGCTCGATCCACGACGTGAAGGCGGCGCGCGAGTACGCCGAGAAGCTGCTGGCCGTGCGGGCCGAGCTCGCGGACGCGCTGGTCCTCGTGATGCGCGTCTACTTCGAGAAGCCGCGCACGACGGTGGGCTGGAAGGGCCTCATCAACGATCCGCACATCGACGGCACGTTCAAGGTCAACGAGGGCCTGGAGCTGGCGCGCGGCCTGCTGCTGGATCTCGCCGAGAAGGGTCTGCCGGCCGGCTGCGAGTTCCTGGACACGATCACGCCGCAGTACATCGCCGACCTCGTGAGCTGGGGCGCGATCGGCGCGCGCACGACGGAGAGCCAGGTGCACCGCGAGCTGGCGTCGGGCCTGTCGGTCCCCGTGGGGTTCAAGAACGGCACGGACGGCAACACGCAGATCGCGATCGACGCGATTCAGGCCGCGAGCCACCCGCACCAGTTCCTGTCGGTCACGAAGCAGGGGCTGTCGGCGATCGTGGTCACGCGGGGCAACCCGGACTGTCACGTCATCCTGCGCGGCTCGAACGCGGGCCCGAACCACACGGCCGAGGACGTGGCGCGCGCCGTGGCGACGCTGGAGAAGGCGAAGCTCCCGCCGCGCATCATGGTCGACTGCAGCCACGGCAACAGCCGCAAGGACCCGTCGCGCCAGCCGGCCGTCGCGCACGACATCGCCGCGCAGCTGCGCACGGGCAAGTCGCCCATCTTCGGCGTCATGATCGAGAGCCACCTCGTGGGCGGGCGCCAGGACAAGGTCGCGGGCAAGGCGCTCACCTACGGCCAGAGCATCACGGACGCGTGCCTCGCGTGGCCCGAGACGCTGCCCGCGCTGCGCGAGCTGGCCGACGCCGTGCGCGCGCGACGCGCCAGCCGATAGCCGAGAACCTCCCGACGCGAGACAGAAGCTTTCCCGACGACGCCGCGGCGTTATATTGCGCGCCTCATTCGATTGGAGGCGACCATGAAGGGTTCTCGGCTTCGGCGGTTTCGTGACGGTCTCGTGCTCGGGTTGGCCGCGCTGTTCGCGGTGACGGCGGCGGGGTGCTTCGGGCGCTTCCGCGCCATGAACGCCGTCTACGACTTCAACAAGGGCGCGTCGGACAATACGGTGGTCCGCTCGCTGCTGCTCTTCGCGATGCTCGTGATCCCGGTCTACGAGATCGCGTTCCTGGCCGACTGGATCGTCCTCAACACGGTCGACTTCTTCAACGGGGGGGCGCACCTGGCGAAGACGACGCTGCCCGACGGCTCGAAGGTCGAGATGGCCAAGCTGGACGACGACACCGTGCGCGTGCGCCAGATCGACACGTCTGGGCGCGAGCGCTCGTTCGACATCGTGCGCGTGGGCAAGGACGCCGGGTACCTGCGGTCGACGGACGGTCGGATCCTCGGCTCCGTCGAGCGCCTTTCCGACGGCCGCATCTTCCAGCAGGCCCACTGATCATGAGCGTGACGGCGTCGTTCGATCTGCCCGGGCCGCCCGCGACGGCGACCCTGCTCGTGAGCTGCCGCGATCGCACCGGGCTGGTGGCGGCGCTGTCACGCTTCGTGTTCGAGAACGACGGCAACATCCTCGACGCCGATCAGCACGCGGACCTCGAGACGGGGCTGTTCTTCATGCGCCTCGTCTGGAACCTCGACGGCTTCAAGCTGGGCCGCGCCGAGATGCACGCCGCGCTGGCGGACATGGCGGCGCGGTTCGACCTCACATGGGAGCTGACGTACTCGGACATTCGGCCGCGGGTCGCCGTGCTGGCCAGCAAGGCGCCGCATTGCCTGTACGACCTGCTGCTCTCGTGGCAGCTCGGGGAGCTGGGCGGCGAGCTGGTGTCGGTGATCTCGAACCACGACGGCCTGCGGCCCGTCGCCGGGCACTTCGGGGTGCCCTTCGAGCACGTGCCCGTGGATCCGAAGAACAAGGCAGCGGCCGAGGCGGCGCAGCAGAGGCTGTTCGACGAGCTGCGCGTCGACCTGATCGTGCTCGCGCGCTACATGCAGATCCTGTCCCCGGCGTTCGTCGCGCGGTGGCCGGGGCGCATCATCAACATCCACCACTCGTTCCTCCCGGCCTTCGTGGGCGCGAAGCCCTACCACCAGGCGCGGGCGCGCGGCGTGAAGGTGATCGGCGCGACCGCGCACTACGTGACGGCTGATCTGGACCAGGGGCCGATCATCGAGCAGGACGTCACGCGCGTCTCGCACCGCGACGACGTCGAGGCCCTCGAGCAGAAGGGGCGGGAGCTCGAGCGCCAGGTGCTCACGCGCGCCGTCCGCGCCCACCTCCAGCGCCGCGTGCTGGTCACGGGCAACAAGACAATCGTGTTCGGCTAGCCGAACGGGAGCCAGCGCATCGAGCCGAAGCCGGAGATGAGGCGTGCCTCTTCGACGGCGAGCTCCCACAGCGCGAAGTCGCGCAGCTCGAAGTAAGAAGCCGCGCGCGGGTGGCGGGCGACGTAGCGCGCGCGGGCATCGGGCTCGCCGTCGGCGGCGACGCGCGCGCAGCGACCGAGGAGCGAGGCGCGCGCGCCCGCGAGCGGGTCCTCGAGCGCCGAGCGATCGCCCACGAACAGGCACGCGCGCGCGTCGGCGAGCAGGTTCTTCGTGTGCGCGGCGAGCCCGGACAGCAGCAGCAGGGGATTGCCGCGCGACGAGACGGCGAAGGGCGTGAGCGACCCATACGGGTACCCCGGGCGGTGCACGGACGTCGTCGACAGCAGGCCGACGGACTCCGCTGCGAGCAGCGCGTGGACCTCTGCGAGGCCCGGCGGTGCGTCCGACGAGGAGGAGCTCATGGGTGATAGATTAGCGCGCCGTGGACGCGGTCGTCTGTCGCGAGCTGCGCAAGGTGTACCCGGGCAGCCGGGGGCTCGGCCGCGGGCCGCGCGCCGACGTCGTCGCGGTGAACGGGATCGATCTGCGCATCGCGCGCGGCGAGTGCTTCGGGCTCCTCGGCCCGAACGGCGCCGGCAAGACGACCACCGTCGAGATCCTCGAGGGCCTGTCCGAACCGACGTCGGGCACGGTCGAGCTCTTCGGCCTGTCGTGGCGCAAGGACGGCGCGGCGCTGCGCGAGCGCGTGGGCGTCGCGCTCCAGGAGACGCAGCTGACCGACAAGCAGTCGGTCGAGGAGACGCTGCAGCTCTTCCGAAGCTTTTATGCGAGGCCGCGCCCGCTGCAGGCGCTGCTGGACGAGGTGCAGCTCGGCGAGAAGCGCGACGCGTGGGTGGGCAAGCTCTCGGGCGGGCAGAAGCAGCGGCTCGCGCTCGCGTGCGCGCTGGTCGGGGATCCCGAGCTCTTGTTCCTGGACGAGCCCACGACGGGGCTCGACCCCCAGTCGCGCCGCCAGGCGTGGGATCTCGTGAGCACCTACAAGGATCGCGGCGGCACGGTGTTGCTGACCACGCACTACATGGAAGAGGCGGAGCGTCTGTGCGATCGGGTGGCCATCGTCGACCACGGCCGGGTCGTCCAGCAGGGGACGCCGCGCGGGCTCATCGAGCGGTACGTCGGCACCGCCGAGGGCACGCTCGAGGACGTGTTCGTCGCGCTCACGGGGAGATCGCTGCGCGATGGCTGAAGGCAACGCGCTTTATCACCTCACCCTCGCGCGCGTGCGCGAGGCCGTGCGCGAGCCCGGCGTGCTGTTCTGGGTCTTCGGTTTTCCGATCCTTCTGTCGATCGGCCTGGGCCTGGCGTTTCGCGGCCGCGGCCCCGAGCGCGTCGCCGTGGGGGTGCGCGAAGGGCCGGGCGCGGCGAACATCGAGCAGGCGCTCGGCAAGGCGGGCATCAAGGTGGAGCGCGTCGACGCGGACACCGCGCGAAAGCGGCTCCGCTCGGGGAAGATCGCGCTCGTCGTCGAGCCGGGCGCGACCGCCGACGCGCCCGTGAGCTACCGCTACGACCCCATGCCCGCCGAGGCGCGCCTCGCGCGCGCCGCCGTCGACGACGCGCTCCAGCGCGCGGCGGGCCGCCGAGATCCGCGCGCCGTGCGCGACGCGCCGGTCACCGAGCGCGGCTCGCGCTACATCGACTTCCTCGTGCCGGGGCTCATCGGCATGAACCTCATGTCGGGTTCGATGTGGGGCATCGGCTGGGTGATCGTCAACATGCGCGTGCGGAAGCTGCTGAAGCGCCTCATGGCGACGCCCATGCGACGGCGCGATCTCTTGCTGGCGCAGGCCATCGCGCGCACGGGATCGGTGCCGCTCGAGGTGGGGGCGCTGCTGCTGTTCGCGCGCCTCGCATTCGACGTGCGCGTCACGGGCAGCTGGCTCGCGCTGGCGGCCGTCTCCGTCGCGGGCGCGCTCGCCTTCGCGGGCCTGGCCGTCCTCGTCGCGAGCCGCGCGCAGAACTCCGAGACGGTGAGCGGCCTCATCAACCTGGTGATGATGCCGATGTTCGTGCTCTCGGGCGTGTTCTTCTCGGCGGCGCGCTTCCCCGACGTGCTCCAGCCGGCGCTGTCGCTGCTGCCCCTCACGGCGCTCAATGATGCGCTGCGGGCCATCATGATCGACGGCGCGGGGTTCGTGGCCGTCGCGCGGCCCGTGGCCGTGCTGGTCGCGTGGGGCTTGGCCAGCTTCGCGGTGGGCCTGAAGATCTTCCGCTGGGCGTGACGTCTACCGGGCGGCCAGCGCCCACACGACGCGCGTGAGAAAGTCGTGCGCCTCGACGAACGAGCGGACGAGGATGCGCTCGTCGCGGCCATGCGCGCGGACGTCGTCGATGTCGACGAAGAGGCCCGTCAGCCCGTAGCAGGGGATCCCTGCGGCGCGCAGGTGGCGGCCGTCGGTCGCCCCCGTGAGCAGGATGGGGAGCACGGGCACCCCGGGCCACACGGGCGCGGCGGCGCGCTCGATCGTCGCCAGCAGCTCGGGCGGCAACGGGGAGGGCGCGCTCTCTTCCATCGGCCGGACTTCGGCCAACACGACGCGTGGATCGCCGACGACCGCCGCGAGGGCGCGCTCGATCTCCTCGGCAGAGTGCCCCGGGAGGACGCGGCAGTTGATCGTGACGCGCGCGCTCTGCGGCAGCGCGTTCTCGGCGTGGCCACCCTGGATCTCCGTGGGCACGCACGTCGTTCGCAGGCGCGCGTTGTAAAGCGGCGTCTTCGCGAGGCGCGCCGCCGCCGACGCGACGGCGGGCGTGGCCGCGCCCGTAGCCACCGCGCGCATGTCGGCGCCGAGCGCGCCGCCTTCGACGGCCGCCATCCGCTGGAAATAGGTGCGCGTCAGCGGCGAGAGCTCGATGGGAAACGCGTGCGCGTGGATGCGCGCCGCCGCCGTGGCGACGCTGACGATGGCGTTGTCCGGCTCGGGGAGCGAGCTGTGGCCGCCCTTGTTCTTCGCCGAGATCGTCAAGGTCAGGTAGCTCTTCTCGGCGGGCTGCACCTCGACGGCGAGTCGCCGTCCCGCCGCGAGCTCGCCCGTGGCGCCCTCGGTGAGCGCCAGCTCGGCTTCGATGAGGCCGCGCTCGTGGTCGAGCAGCCACCGCACGCCATTGTCGGGCCCGTTCTCTTCGTCGGCCGTGAGCGCGAGGATGACGTCGCGATCGAGCGGCACGTGGTCGAGGTGCAGCCGCACGAAGATCGCGACCCACAGCGCCGCCAGCCCCTTGTCGTCCTGCGTGCCGCGTCCGTAGAAGTAGCCGTCGCGCTCGACGAGCTTGAACGGGTCCAAAGTCCAGTCCGCGCGGCGGGCGTCGACGACGTCGAGGTGGGCCAGGAGCAAGAGCGGCTTGCGCTTGCCCGAGCCGTGCAGGCGCGCAACGAGGTTCTTCTTGCGCGGGGCCGCGCCGACGACGCGCACGTCGGCGGCCGGCACGCCCACGGCCCGGAGGCGCGCCGCGACGGCTTCGGCGGCGGCCGTCGTCTCGCCGGCTGACTGCGACGTGTCGATCCCCACCAGCTGTTCCAGCACGCCGCGCGCGAGCGAGAGGTCAGCCGCGCTGGGGGCGGGCGGTGTCGTCGGGGTCATGAGTAACGCGAGCGGCAGCCACGGGAACATGCCATTCTTTTGCACCCCGCCTCGTCGGGGTACAAGGGACGACATGGAGATCGTGATCCTGCCTTCGGCCGCCGACGTGTGCGCGGCGGGGGTGGACGCGGTCGCGCGGCTGGTCGCGGCCCGCCCGACGGCCGTGCTGGGCCTGCCCACGGGCGGCACGCCGCGGCCGCTCTACGCAGAGCTCGTGCGGCGACACCGCGCCGAGGGGCTCTCGTTCGCGCGCGCGACGACGTTCAACCTCGACGAGTTCGTCGGCGTGGCGCCCGATCATCCCGCGTCGTTCCACCGCTACATGGACGAGGCGTTCTTCCGTCACGTCGACCTTCCGCGCGAGCGGGCGCACCTTCCCGACGGCATGGCCACCGATCTGCCCGCGGCCTCGGCGGCCTACGAGGCGGCGATCGCGGCGGCCGGCGGCCTCGACCTCGTGGTGCTGGGCCTGGGCGAGGACGGCCACATCGCCTTCAACGAGCCGACGTCGTCGCTCGCGTCGAGGACACGCATCAAGACGCTCTCGTCGGCGTCGCGCGCCGCTCACCAGGCGGCGTTCGGCGCCGAGCCCGTGCCCAGCCACGTGGTGACCATGGGCATCGCGACGATCCTGGACGCGCGGCGCTGCCTGCTGCTGGCGCACGGCCCGAAAAAGGCGAAGCCCCTCGCCGCGATGGTCGAGGGGCCCGTCACGTCGATGGTGCCCGCTTCGGCACTGCAGCTGCACGCGAGCGCCACCGTGATCTGTGACGAAGCCGCCGCCGCGAACCTCGCCCTCGCGGACTACTACCGCGAGGTGCAGGCGAAGAAGCCGGCCTGGCAGCGCTGAGGCTCGGCGCCTGGTTCGTCGCCGCCTAGTTTGTCGCCATCGTCGCGAGGATCTCGATCCAGTCGACATCCGGGGCGGCGTGCACGCCGTCGCCCATGAGCTCGACGGTGTTGTTGCTGCCGAGGTTGAACCCGCTCAGGCTCACGACCGCTTGCGAGACGGTGCCCCAATCGCCGCCCGCGGGGAATGCCTTCTGTTGCGGCGCGCCGCCGTTCACCTTGACGTTCAGGTACCGCGCGGGCGAACCGGCCGGGTCGCCATTCGCGTAATAGATGACGACGTTGACCGTCCCGGCGGCTGGCGCGGGGACATTGCTGAACCTCAAGCTCGAGGTCGGTGAGATGTACCCGACGCGCTTGCCGCCCGAGTTGTGGACGTCGGCGATGATCATGCCGCTCGAGGTGAGTGTCGCGCTCTCCGCCTGGAAAATTTTGCCGCGCCACACGGTGATGGGTGCGTTCCATTTCACGCCGTTCGCGGTGCACGAGACGGCCCCGTCACCCGTCGACTGCATCTCGCAGTGCGTGGCGCACAGGCCGTCGCCGTCGACGACGGCGTTGTGGTAGGCGTTCGCGTACGGCGCGCCGACCTGCTGGCCGCCGATGCGCCCCGGCACGACGTCGTTCGCGATCTGCGGCCCGTTGCAGTAGTACGCGTCGATGAGCCCCGACGAGTTCGGGTACATCACGGTCCCGAAGAACGTTCCCTCCTGCGTGGGGTACGAGGGCGATTGTCCCCAGCCAATCGCGGCGAGCGGCGAGGTGAGCCACAGCGGAATGTGTACGGAGGCCGTGTTGACGTGGGCCATGAGGCACGCCGACAGCGCCTGCTGGCACTGGGTGTCGCACGCTGCGGTCTTGTACTTCGGAGCAAGGCCGATGCCGCCCTTGAAGGTGTAGTTGTTCCCGTTCTGGTCTTGCTTCACGAGAGAGTCGCCGGCGGCCAGGGCGCAGCGCACGAGGTAGCTCACCGTGGATCGGCCCGCGTCGGTGGTCATGAGGCCATTCGCCGAGGCGAGGCCGGCGAGCGTGCCCAGCGCATTCGCGACGTTGAGGCCGTTGGCCCCCGAGAGGCCGTTGGCCCCCGAGAGGCCGTCTACGACGTCGGCACGTTTCAGGACAGCGTCTTCATCGCGATGGAGTTCGTCGAAGGGAACACCGTCGGCTTTTGGATGAAAGCCGAGCCGCGGCCCTGGCGGGAGGTGCTGAAGATCTTCCTCGCGGCGGGCCGGGGGCTCGCGTCGGCGCACGCCGCGGGCATGGTCCACCGTGACTTCAAGCCCGACAACGTCATGGTCACGCGCGATGGGCAGGTCCGCGTCATGGACTTCGGTTTGGCGCGGCAGCTCGGAGAGGACGAGGAGCCCGCCGCGCTCGAGACGAGCTCCGTGCGCATGCGCGCGCTCCCGAGCCTGGGGGAGGCCAGCGCCGAGATCGATCCGGACGCGACCGCACGCCTCGGCCCGGGAGGCGCACCCCGGGTCGCCGCTCCGTCATCGGGCAGCTACCTTCGGGAGAAACTGACCCAGACGGGAGCGCTCGTGGGGACGCCCGCGTACATGGCGCCCGAACAGTTCGCGGCCCAGCCTACGGACGCGCGGACCGATCAATTCTCGTTCTGCGTGGCGCTCTACGAAGCGCTCTACGGCGATCGACCTTTCGAGGGAGACACCCTCGTCACGCTGATGGCGAACGTCGTCAGCGGGACGATTCGCGAGGTGCCCTCGACCTCGAGCGGCGACTCCGTACCCGCGCAGCTGCGGAAGGTCTTGCTGGTCGGGCTCGAGCCCGATCCCGGCAAGCGGCATGCGTCGATGTCGGATCTGCTCCAGGCGCTCGAGTCGAGCTTGGGCACGGGCCGCCGGTCCAGGCTCACCGTCGCGGCGGCGTTCGCGCTCGTGGCGCTGGCCGTGACCGGCGTGCGCCTGTCGAGCTCGCGCGAGGTCGCGCTGTGCGCGGGGGCCGGCGCGCGGCTCGGGGGCATCTGGGAGATCGGCGCGGGCTCGCCGCGAAAGGAGGCCATGCGCGCGGCCTTCGAACGAAACGGCAAGGGACACGGCGCGCAGATCTTCGCGAGCGTCAGCGGCTTGCTGGATTCGTACGCCTCGGCCTGGGCCCACATGTACCAGGACGCGTGCGAGGCGACGCACGTGCGCGGCGAGCAGTCTGCGGAGGCGCTGGACTTACGCATGGCCTGCCTCGGCCAGCGCCTCTCGAACGTCCGCGCGCTCACGGACCTGCTCACGTCGGCGAACACCAGCGTCGTCGAGAACGCGGTCAGCGCGGCGGGCTCGCTGCCGACGCTGGAGCGTTGCGCGGACATCGAGATGCTCCGCAGCGTCGTGCCGCCTCCGGATCAGAAGACGCGCGAGCGGGTCGAGGCGATTCGGGCCAACATCGCGCGGGCGCGTGCGATGGGCGACGCCGGACAGTGCGAGGCGGGGTTGGCCGAGGGCAAGGCCGCGCTGGCCCAGGCGAAGGAGGTCGACTACGCGCCCCTCAAGGCGGAGGCCTCCTACGTCGTCGGACGCGCGGGGAACTACTGCGCCGACGCCGACGTCGCGATCACGGCGCTCGAGGACACCGTATGGAGCGCGGAGTCGTCTCGCCATGACGAGGTGGCCATCGAGGCGGCGCACTTCGCGGCGGCGCTTTATGCCGAGCGCCTGCGCGATCTACGCTCGGGCCGGCGCTGGCTGCGCTTCGCCGACGCGATCCTCGAGCGGCTGCCGGGACACCCGATGCTCCACGCCTATAGCGCCGTCGGGTGGGGCATTCAGCTGCTGGCGGAGGGCAGGGGCGACGAGGCCTTGCGCGAGCAACTGCGTGCGCTCGAGCTCAAGGAGCAGTTCCTGGGCCCGCGTCACCCCGACACGGCGATCTCGGCGATGAACGTGGGTCTCGCGCTGCACGAGCTCTCGCGCGACGCGGACGCGGAGCCCTATGCAGCGCGGGCCGTCGAGACGCTGGAGAGCTTGCTCGGGCCCGAGAGCGCCCAAGGGGCGATGGCGTTGCTCGACTACGGCGAGGTGTTGACGGTGAACGGGCGCTTCGCCGCCGCGCGCCGGGCGCTCGAGCGCGCGATCGACATCTGGAAGAAGAGCGGCGCGAGCCCGTTCTTCATCTCGTACGCGCGCGCCGATCTGGCGCGCGTCGCGCTTCGTGAGCAGCATCCCGCCGAGGCGGTGGCGCTGCTCGACGGGGCGCCCGAGCTCCTGGAGAAGGAGGATCGCAGCCTCGCCGCGCAGGCTCGGCTCCTGCAGGCCGAAGCGCTGTGGCAGACGCCGCGCGATCGAGCGCGTGCCGTGGCCGTGGGGCGCGCGGCCAAAGAGCAGCTCGCGTCGACGCATGCCGCCCCGTCGAAGATCGCCGAGGCCGATGCCTGGCTCGCCGCGCACGGCGGGCCGTGAGCGCGTCCTGGGGCCTAGACCGCGAGCGCGCGGTTGTGGTTGGAGCTCTGAAGGCCGCCGGCCTTGACGTTGGAGCGAACGGCGAGGGCGCGATTGTGATTGGAGCCCTGGAGGCCGCCGGCCTTGACGTTGATCATGAGGCCGCTCTTCTTCGTCGAGGTCGTCATCGTCTGTCTCCGTCGTTGCAAGTTCCGATGTTTCGGACGGATAGACGCTAGAGCAGAGAACGTGCCAACGAGATCGAGCGGCTTTCAATGCGCGCGACGGGCCTTCGATTTGAGTAAGAGGCCGCGTTCCACTTGCGGACGACCAGATCGCACTGGTTTGTGCCGGCAGACCTATGACTAGCGTTCTTAGTCATTCATCTCCGGCACCCTTCGACATCCACGACAGCGCGGCGCGCCGGGCTAATCCGGCGTGCGCACGTTGTCCTGCCAGGGCGACTGCACGCCCTCGTCGCACAGCCAGTAGAACACGGCGCGCATCTCGCGGTACTCGTCGGCGGCGATCTCGGCCAGCAGGGGCGGCATGAGGTCGATCTCCAGGCCTTCCCACTGGAAGCCGGGCACGCCCTGGGTCAGCGCGCGCAGGCCGCCCGTGACGAGACGATCGCGGCAGCGCCAGAGGCGCTCGATCGAGAGGCCGGCGGCCTGGCCGAAGTCCTCCGGCGGCGCGATCGTCTCCGGGAGCGCGACGCGATCGAGGCCCACGCCCCAGCACATCCAGCTGAGGCCGAACCATTCGCGGCGCGCGTTGCGCAGCAGCGTCGGCAGCGGCGTCGAGGCCTCGATCACGAGGCGCTCGTCGACGGTGACGAGCTTGGGCTCGGGCTCGCGCCGTGGGGCATCAGCGGTGCCTTCTTCGTCGTCCTCGACTATCTCCTCGAACTGCCACGTCTCGAGCGGAACGGCTCCCGCGGGCAAGAGCGCCGCCATGTCGGGCGGAAGCCACGGCGCGGCCGCGGCCGCGGGCGCTCGCTCGAGCACCGCCGCGCGCAGCAGCGCGAGGCGCGTGGCGTACTTCTGGATCTGCAGGCGGACGTTCTCGAGCGGTTGGTCGGGGCCCTCGGGCACATCGGGGAAGGCCGTGCGGCGCTCGTGCGTGGCGGGCGCGAACGCGAAGGGCGAGAAGATCACGCGCGCGTAGGCCGTGAGGAACTCGGTCTGCTCGGCGCTCTCGGGCGGCAGCGCAGCGGCCTCCGCCAGCGCGACCTCGGGCTGCCCGAGGTGGATCGCCAGCAGCGCGCGAGTCACGCGGCAGTCGGCGCGCGTGGGGTCGAGGAGAAGCGCCGCGTCGACCAGCTCGAGGCCGACGGCCTCGCGGCCCTCGAGCGCCGACGCCAGCGCGCGCAGGAGCCTGGGCGCGTCCGCGCCCGCCGGCAGCGCGTTCACGACGGCGTCGAGGCGACCGTCGGCCCGCTTGACGGCGTCCTCGGCCAGCGACGTCGCCGCGTCTTGGGTGCGCGGCAACGCGAGGCGCGCGAGGGCCGCCCGGATCGGC
>DASZUD010000062.1:0-13571 GCA_035548155.1 Polyangia bacterium | reverse complement strand
CGTCTCGAGCGCGCGCAGCTCGGAGCGCGTCGTCGCCAGCTGGCGCGTCAGCAGCCGGCGCGCGCGCTCGGCCGCCTCGTCGAGGCGCTGGCGGCGCTGATCGAGCAACCGCCGCGGATCGCCGAGCCGCGCCCGGCCGCGTTCCAGCAGGTGGCGGCGCGCGCGGAGGTTTTCTTTCGTCGCTCGCCCCGCGCGGTGGCAGAGCAGGGCCAGCTCGGCGCGCAGATCGGTCAGCACGGGCACGGCCCGCTCTGCCGCCGCCGAGGGCGTGGGCGCGCGGACGTCCGCGACGAAGTCGGCGATCGTGAAGTCCGTCTCGTGGCCGACGGCCGAGATCACGGGCACGCGGCAGGCGAAGATGGCGCGCGCGACGGGCTCTTCGTTGAAGGCCCACAGATCCTCGAGCGAGCCGCCGCCGCGCGCGACGATGATCACGTCGATGTCCGGCACGGCGGCGAGGCGCCGGAGCGCGGCCGCGATGGCGATCGATGCGCCTTCGCCTTGCACGGGCGTGGGCGCCAGCAAGATGGGCACGGGGCAGCGGCGGTGGGCGACGCGCACGATGTCGCGGATGACGGCGCCGGTGGCCGACGTCACGACGCCGAGCCGGCGCGGCAGGAACGGCAGCGCCCGCTTGCGCGCGGTATCGAAGAGGCCCTCGGCGGCCAGCTTCGCCTTGAGCTGCTCGAACGCCAGCGCGAGCGCGCCCGCGCCCGTCGGCTCGACCTCGGCTACGGTCATCTGAAAGCGCCCGCGCGCCTCGTACAGCGTGAGGCGGCCGCGGCAGCGCACCGCCATGCCCTCGTCGAGCTGGAACTTGAGGCGCGAGGCCTCGCGCGCGTAGAGCACGGAGTCGATCTGGCCCTGGCCGTCCTTGAGGCAGAAGTAGAGGTGGCCGCCGCCCGACCGCTTGAGGCCCGAGACCTCGCCCTCGACGCGCACGTCGGCGAACCGGCTCTCGAGCGCCTGGCGCGCCGCGCGCAGGAGCTCGGAGACCATCCAGATGCGCGGCGTCGCGGCCTTGGCGGGCTCGTCCACGGCGTCGGCCTCGGGGGACTCCGGAGCGGGCGCGGGGCGGGCCGCGGGCGCGGCCGTCCGCGACTTCTCGACGGTGCGCCCCGCGACCGGCGCCGGCGAAACCGTGAGCCGCGACTCGAACGAGAGCTGCGCGGGGCCGTCGTCGTCTTTGCTCGCCTTGGAGCCCGACGAGCCTTTCGGGCTCATTTCGTGGCCCGCGTCGCCGCCCGTTCGTAGTCGGCGGCCGACGCGCGCACGACCTCGAGGTCGTGGTAGGCGCGCGTCTTCAACTCTTCGGCGTCGCGGGCCAGACCAGCGTAGCCCCAGCCGCCGTCCTCGCCGCGCGCCAGCGGCACGCGCGCGCCCGAGGCGAGCACGGCGGTCGCGCGGTTGTCCGCGTCGCCTTCGACCTTTTCGATCTTCGCGTTCCCCTGCGCGAGGGGCACCAGCGTCGGCAGCAAATGCGGCGCGACCTCGGCGCTGAAGAGCTCGCGTGCGCTGGTCGCCGTCGCGCCGCCCTGGAACCGGTGCGCCTCCCGCTCGCGCTCGGCGCCTTCGGGGTAGTTGCTGAGGACGATGTCGTAGGCCTCGCGGTGGTACTTCTGGATCGTCATCCAGTCCCAGCGCGTCTGCTGGTCGAGCGCGTCGAACAGCGCGGCCCCGTTCTGCGCCTTCACGGCCGCGGAGAACTTGTCGTACGCCTCGGCGGGCGTCTTCACGACGTGGTGGCAACCCGCGGCCGAAGCCAGGGCCAAGCACCCGAGGAACACGGCGAGGCGCCTCATCCCGCGCACCCTCCGCAGATAGCGGAAAGACCCCGCGAGAGCAAGCGGCAACGCCCAGGTGACATCCGGGAGAACATGGCCGGGCAGCCCTCGCCACCGGGACCTTTGTGGTAGATTCCGCGAGCTTTTGCCGCCGCCATGACCGAGAGGGCCAAGACGAACGCCCCCGCGCCGGCCCCGACGGGGCGCGCCGGGGGACCCGGCAGCGGGGACGCCGACGAGTTCGCGCACATCCCCCGTCCGCGCACGCGCCACCCGCTGCTCGCCGGCGCGGCGGCGGCGCTGGCGTTCTTCCTGGTGTTCCACGTCCGCCACGAGCTGCGCTACGCGCTGTCGTCGGGCGACGCCCTCGACCTGGGCGACGCGCGCGTCACGTTCTCGCCGCGCACCTCCGTGGGCGGCATAGAGAATCGCTACGTGCGCGTGCGCGGCACGCCCGACCGGCAGAGCGGCCTCGAGGTGGACACGAAGGGCTCCTGGACCTTCAGCCAGTTCTTCCGCGTCTTGGGCACGGGCGACCGCCTCTTCGTTCACAGGCGCGAGAGCCCCTTGCCGGCCGCGCACGTCGAAGAGGACGTGTTCGAGGGCCGCCTCATCCGCTTCGGCGAGCTGCCCTTCGAAGAGGCCGTGCGCGCGCACTTTTCCCACCATGTCGTCGCGACGCACTTCTTCTCGTTCGCCGAGCTGCGCGCGGCGCTGGTCGCTGCGCACGGCGGGCCGCTGGCGCTCCACGATCGCGCGGGCGACCCCGTGACCCTCGCGCCCGGCGACCTGCTCGCGATCGACGTCCAGCTCCCCGACGAGGTGCGCGTGGGCCTGCCGCGCGAGCGCTTCCCCGATGCCGCCGCGGCGCGCGCCGAGATCGAGAAGCGAGGCGGCAAGATCGTCGCGGACAAGGGCCTCGAGCGCGTCGAAGCGCCGGGCGCGGCTGCCGCGGGCCCGCTGTCGATGGGCGGGGGGCCGCCGCCCATCGAGCGCTGGACGTTCGTGGCGACGTTCGAAGGGCCCGGGCGCGACGCCGCGCTGAGTGCCCTCGGCGACCTGGATCGCCGCGTGGAGATCCGGGACGCCCGCGAGTCCCTGCGCGTGCGCGTCGCCGACATGTCCGCTCAAGCGGACGGCCAGGGCCTCACCGTGCGGCCGGGCGGGGGCTCTCCGCGCACGCTCGCGGCCGCCGACGTCGCGGCGGTGCGCACGACGGCGATCGTGCGCGTCCCCGAAGACGCCTATCTCCTCGTCGAGGGCGATCGCCCGCGCGACCATCTCCCGACGCTCTTCCTCGCGCTCGCCGTCGCCGTGTTCGGCGTGGTCAACCTGAGCGCGCTGTTCCGACAACTGCAAAGATGATGACGCGCCGATGACCCTCCGCCTCTACGACACGCGCCTCGGGCGCAAGGTCCCGTTCGAACCCCTCACGCCCGGCAAGGTCGGCATGTACGCGTGCGGCATCACGGTCTACGACCTCTGCCACGTCGGCCACGCGCGCATGCTGGTGGCGTGGGACGTGATCTCCCGCTACCTGCGCGCCTCGGGCTTCGAGGTCACGTACGTCCGCAACGTCACCGACGTCGACGACAAGATCATCCGCAAGGCGAACACCGAGGGTGTTTCGTCGTCCGAGGTCGCGGAGAAGTTCACGCGGCTCATGCACGAGGACATGCGGGCGCTGGGGCTCGCGCCCGCCGATCACGAGCCGCGCGCCACCGAGCACATCGCCGAGGTGGTCGACATCACCCGTCGGCTCGAGGAGAAGGGCCTCGCGTACCACGCGGGCAGCGACGTCTACTATCACGTCGAGGGCTTCGGCCCCGCGTACGGCCAGCTCTCGGGCCAGCACATCGACGACCTCAAGGCCGGCGTGCGCATCGAGGTGGACGAGCACAAGAAGAGCCCGCTCGACTTCGCGCTTTGGAAGGGCGCCAAGCCCGGCGAGCCTTCGTGGCCGAGTCCGTGGGGCGCAGGAAGGCCCGGCTGGCACATCGAGTGCTCGGCCATGGCTCACCGCTACCTCGGCGAGCCGTTCGACATCCACGGCGGCGGCGCCGACCTCATCTTCCCGCACCACACGAACGAGATCGCGCAGTCGGAGGGCGCGTTCGGTCAGGGCCAGTTCGCGCGTCACTGGATCCACTCCGGCATGGTGAACTTCGGCGGCGAGAAGATGTCGAAGTCGCTGGGCAACGTCGTCAACATCCGCAAGGTCCAGGCGACGAACGACCTCGAGGCGCTGCGCCTCCTGTTCGTGAGCAATCACTACCGGAGCCCGGTGGGCTTCACGATCGGCAAGGACGGCGACACGTTTCCGGATCTCGACGACGCCGAAGCGCGCCTCGAGTACTTCTATCGGGTTCTCGAGCGCCTGGATCAGGCCGGCGTGGCCGGTGTTCCGGAAAGCGAGCTCGCGGGCGAGGTCGTTTCGCCGGCCGATCGCACGCTGGCGGCGTTCCATGAGGCGATGGACGACGACTTCAACACGGCGGCGGCCGTGGGGCACCTCTACGATTCGTTCGTGCTCGCGAACAAGCTGCTCGACGAGCCGAAGTCCGCGGCCAAGGACGTCCGGCGGCGTACGCTGGCGCGGTTGCGGCGCGATCTCGACAAGTGCGGCGAGACGCTGGGCATCTTCCGCCGTCCGCCCGCCGAGTTCCTGCTGGCGCGGCGCGAGCGCCAGTGCAAACGGCTCGGCATCGACGCGTCCGCGGTGGAGACCCGCATCCAGGAGCGCGCGGCGGCGCGAGCGGCCAAGGACTTCGCGCGCGCCGACGAGATCCGCAACGCGCTCAAGGGCGAGCGGGTCGAGCTCATGGATACGCCGGCCGGGACGACTTGGCGCGTCGTTTGACGGGATCCGGCACGCTGTCGCTCGCGCTCGGTCCTGCTTCCCCGCGGCTCGCTTCGTTCGATGGCGCTCCTCGCTCCGCGCGGCAGAGCCGCGCTGCGCGCGCCCAAGCGGTTCGTACGGGACGCCGCGCTCCGCACGCCGAGAGGCGCGTCGGGGTCGTCAGCCGTTCGTGCCGGTGCCGGTCGCGGCGGCCGGTGGGGCCTGATCGCGAGCGGCGCTGTTGACGCGGTCGCGAAGCTCCTTGCCTACCTTGAAGAACGCGAGCCGTTTCGGCTTCACGTGGACGGCCTCACCCGTGCGCGGGTTCCGCCCCTGATATTCGCGGTACTCGCGGATCGAGAAGCTGCCGAACCCGCGGATCTCGATGCCTTCGCCCTTCTGGAGGGCGTCGACCATGCAATCGAACATCTGACCCACGAGCAGCTCGGCGCGCCCGCGTGGCAGCTTCGTTCGTTCAGCGACGATGTCGATGAGATCGGCCTTGGTCATCTCGGACGCGAATCACTGTACTCCCACCGCGCCGGGAAGGCAACGTTTACAGCAAGTTACGCCAGCGGGAGCCTTTATGGCCCCGCTGGGCTGGCCCGAGCGACCTCTCCGCGCGGGGACATCGCGATCAGCCGAGGACGGTCGCGCCGCCCAGGTAGGGGCGCAGCGCGGCCGGAACGTCGATCTTCCCGTCGGCGCGCTGGTACGTCTCGATGATGCCGATGAGCGTTCGCGGCAGCGCGAGGCCGGACCCGTTCAGCGTGTGCACGAACCGGGTCTTCTCCTTACCGTCGCGGAAGCGGATCTTCGCGCGCCTGGCCTGGAACTCTCCGAAGTTCGAGCACGAGCTCACCTCGAGCCACTCGTTCTGACCCGGGGCCCAAAGCTCGAGGTCGAACTTCGCCATCGCTGAAAATGAGAGGTCGCCCGTGCACATCTGCACGACGCGGTAGGGCAGCTCGAGGCCGCGCAGCACGTCCTCGGCGTCCGACAGCAGCGCCATGAGCTCGTCCATGGAATTTTCCGGACGGACGAACTTCACGAGCTCGACCTTGTCGAACTGGTGGCCGCGCTTGATGCCGCGCGTGTCGCGGCCGGCGGCCATCTGCTCGCGGCGGAAGCATGCCGTGTAGGCGACGTGACGGACGGGCAGCGACGCGCCGTCGAGGATCTCCTCGCGGTACATGTTCGTCACGGGCACCTCGGCCGTGGGCACCCACCAGAAGTCCTCTTCGGCGTCGTGGTACAGGTTCTCGCCGAACTTCGGCAGGTTGCCCGTGCCGACCAGGCACTCGCGCCGGACCATGTACGGCGGGTAGATCTCGACGTAGCCGTGCTTCTGCGTGTGCAGGTCGAGCATGTACGTGATGAGCGCGCGCTGCAGCCGCGCGCCCCAGCTCTTGAGCAGGTAGAAGCGCGAGCCGGAGATCTTCACGCCGCGCTCGAAGTCGATGATGCCCAGCTTCGTGCCGAGGTCCCAGTGCGCCTGCGGCTGGAAATCGAACGCGCGCTTCGCGCCTTCCTCGCGCACGACCTTGTTCTCGGAGTCGTCCTTGCCGACCGGCACCGACGGGTGCGGCAGGTTGGGCAGCTCGAGCAGCAGCTCGTCGAGCTTGGCCTCGGCCGCCGCGAGATCGCCGGACAGCTTCTCGATCTTCGCCTTCAGAGCCGAGCTGGCCGCCTTGGCCTGCTCGCGGGCCTCGCCGGGAGCAGCCTTGCCGATCTCCTTCGAGAGGCGGTTCTGCTCCGCCTGCATCGTCTGCGACTCGTTCTTGAGATCGCGGAGCAGCGCGTCCTGCAGGATGACAGGACCGAGGTCGATGTCCCCGCCGAGGCGCTCATAGGCGGCACGCACGTCGTCGGGAGTCTCACGGAGCAGGCGGATGTCGATCACGGCGGCGCAGCATACTTCGGGCGGCGCGCGCCGTCACCTGCACCTAGGGCCGGCGATTTCCGCACCGCGCGCGCTTTCGTTGGTCGGCGCGCGTCCAGAGCAAGGCGGCAAGGAGCGACGAGACGGCGAGTCCAGCGAGCGCGGCCAAGTTGAAGTCAGCAGCCGACATCATCAGGTCCTCGCGAGCAACTGAACACCATCCCAACGACCCCAAAAACGAAGTCGCAGAGGCGAGGGCACCGGCTGTCCAGCGCCAGGTCAGGTCGTCAGCTTTCAGGACCTTGTAGTATCCCCACAACGGCCACGAGGACCGCCGCTTCGCACCAGAAGTCGTCCAGCGACTGCAGGACCCCCGCGCCGGCACGAAGCGGCTTTCGTGTCTCCTCGTCCTCCATCAGGCCGCGGCGTCGTGCGCTGGCGCGGCGGGCGCCGCCCCGGCATTCTCCGCCTTGCGGCGCTGGATGAGGTGCGCGCGGATGATCTCGGCCGTCTTGGGGTTCTCGACCATGTACGCGCAGGCGTTGTCGCGGCCCTGGGCGATGCGCTCGCCGCCGAAGGAATAGTAGGCGCCGGACTTCTCGAGCAGGCCGGCCTCGCTGCCGAGGTCGACGATCTCGCCGGCCCAGTTCACGCCCGTGCCGTAGAGGATCTCGAACTCCGCCTCGCGGAAGGGCGGCGCCATCTTGTTCTTCACGACCTTGACGCGCGTCTTCGTGCCCATGGCGAGATCGCCGTTCTTGACGACGCCCGTCTTGCGGATGTCGAGGCGCACGCTGGCGTAGAACTTCAGCGCGTTGCCGCCGGTCGTCGTCTCGGGGTTGCCGTAGACGACGCCGATCTTCTGGCGCAGCTGGTTGATGAAGATCACCGCGGTGTTGTTCCGCGCCGTCGCCGCCGTGAGCTTGCGCAGCGCCTGGCTCATGAGCCGCGCCTGCAAGCCCATGTGCGCGTCGCCCATCTCGCCTTCGATCTCGGCCTTCGGCACGAGCGCCGCCACCGAGTCGACGACGATGAGGTCGATCGCGCCCGTGCCCACGAGCTTGTCGGCGATCTCGAGCGCTTGCTCGCCGAAGTCGGGCTGCGAGACGAGCAGGTCCTCGGTGCGCACGCCGAGCTTGCGCGCGTAATTGACGTCCAGCGCGTGCTCGGCGTCGATGAACGCGCACACGCCGCCCGCGCGCTGCGCCTGCGCGATCGCGTGCAGTGTCAGCGTGGTCTTGCCGGACGACTCGGGCCCGTAGATCTCGATCACGCGGCCGCGCGGCAGCCCGCCCACGCCCAGCGCGAGGTCGAGGCCGACCGAGCCGGTCGGCACGACGGCGATCTCGGCGACTTCGCCGCCGGCGAGCGGCATGATCGCGCCTTTGCCGAACTGCTTCTCGATGGCCGAGATCGCGGTCGCGACGGCCTTCATCTTCTCCTTCATGGTGGACATGGGGACTCTCCTTCTTGTACTGGCGTTTGTTGCGGGTGGCTGTTCGTTTCAGGGCGTGCGGTCGAGCAAGCGGTACTGCAGGGCCTCGGCGAGATCGGCGGCGACGATGCGGTCGCGGCCCGCGAGGTCGGCGAGCGTGCGCGCGACGCTGCGTGTGCGCATGAGGGCGCGCGCCGAGAGGCCGAAGCGCGTCACGGCCACCTCGAGCAGGCGGTGGCCGTCGGCGTCGAGCGCGGCGAACGCGCGCAGCTCGGCCTGCGTGAGGCGCGCGTTCCAGCGCGGGCCGCGCTCCCGTTGCCTCGCGCGGGCCTCGACGACGCGCGCCCTCACGGCGGCGCTCGACTCGCCGCGCGCGTCGTCGGCCAGGGAGCGGTAGGGCAGGGCGGGCACCTCGACGTGCAGATCGATGCGATCGAGCAGCGGGCCGGAGAGGCGCGCGCGGTACGCCGCGACTCCCGCCTGCGAGCACGTGCAGGTGCGCAGCTCGCTGCCGAGGTGGCCGCACGGGCACGGGTTGAGCGCGGTGACCAGCATGAAGTCCGCCGGGTACGTCACCGCGCGCCGCGCGCGCACGAGTGACACCGCGCGCTCCTCCAGCGGCTGGCGCAGCGCCTCGAGCGCGGGGCGGGCGAACTCGAGCAGCTCGTCGAGGAACAGGACGCCGTTGTGGGCCAGCGTGATCTCGCCGGGGCGAACGTTCGGGCCGCCGCCCACGAGGCCCGGCGTGGTCACGGTGTGGTGGGGTGCGCGGAACGGGCGCGCGCCGACGAGGGCCGCGCCACCGAGCTGGCCCGCGATCGAGTACACCATCGTCGTCTCGAGCGCCTCCTCGAATGTGAGGGGCGGCAAGATGCCCGGTAGCCGCCGCGCCAGCATCGTCTTGCCGGACCCGGGCGGTCCGACGAACAGCAGGTTGTGGCCGCCGGCGGCGGCGACCTCGAGCGCGCGCCGCGGGACCTCTTGCCCGCGCACGTCGGCGAGATCGAACGCGTCGCCCGCGCTGCCGTCGAGGGCGGGCGGCGGCGCGGGCGCGATCGCCACGGGCTCGGCCTCGCCGCGCAAGGCGGCGACGAGCTCGCCGAGGTGGCGCGCAGGCCGGAGCTCGCAGCCGCCTGCCACGGCCGCCTCGCCCGCGTTCTCCGCCGGCACGACCAGCCGCTTCACGCCGCGCGCGCGCGCCCACGCCGCGATGGGCAGCACGCCGCGCACGGGCCGCAGGCCTCCGTCGAGGGCCAGCTCACCCACGAAGAGCGTGTCGGCGAGCGCCGCCGCGTCGACGACGCCCGCGGCGCCGAGCATGCCGACCGCGATCGGCACGTCGAACGCCGCGCCGTCCTTGCGCAGGTCGGCGGGCGCGAGGTTGACGGTGATCTTGCGCGGCGGCAGGCGGAAGCCGCTGTTCTCGAGCGCGCTGCGGATGCGCACCCGCCCCTCTCGCACGCCGGCGTCGGGAAGCCCGACGATGTGGCAGCCCGGAAGGCCGAGCGAGACGTCGACCTCGACGTCGATGGGAGCGGCTTCGATGCCGATGATGGCCGCGGAGGCGACGCGCGCGAGCATGGCGTCCCACCAAGCGAGCGGGATGCCAACGCGGCGGGCCGCGGATCGCGGGGCCCAAAAACGAAGCACGGCGGCCGGGAGGCGGCCGCCGTGTGCTCGATTCGGTCGAAAGATGCCGGTTCCCGGCGGGCGCTCGCGGGGCGCCTCGGGCCCCGAAACGAAGCACGGCGGCCGGGAGGCGGCCGCCGTGTTCTTGATTCGGAGAGGAAGGTAGCGGCGCCCGGGCGGGTGCCGCTGGTGGGCGAAGCGGCCCGGCGGAGAAGCCGGGCCGAGAGCTAACAACTAGAAGAGGAGACGGAGGCCGAGGCGCGTGTAGAAGGGCGCCTGGTACACGATCGGGCGGCCGAAGTTCTTGTTCACCGTGATGGGCTGACCGAACGCGTTCTTCGCGTACTTGAGGTCGCTCACCGAGCCATTCACGATGGGCGCGGCGAGGTCGTACGTGTAGTTGTCGTCGGCGACCAGCGCGGCCTGCTGATCGAATATGTTGAAGAGGTCGACGTACGCCTCGAGGGAGACGTCCTTCTGGACCTTCTGGTTGTAGGCGAGGTGGCCGTCGAACTGCCAGATGGCCGGCGTGCGACCGCCCGAGCCACGCGGCAGCATGTAGACCAGCTGGTTGCCGCCGATGAGCTGCGAGATGTAGTTCTTCGGCATGCCCGAGCGGCCCGAGAACGACAGGCCGAACGTGACCTTTCCGGGGCCGACCGGCAGCGAGTAGTAGCCGTCGACGCGGCCCTGGTGCGGGTGGTCGTTCGGCAGCGGACCGCGCGAGTTGACGTAGAGGTCGGGCGTGTCATACGCGTTGCTGCCGTTCGGCGCGAAGTAGTTCTGCTGCACCTGGTAGAGGCCCTCGTAGTTACCGACGAGGCGCGAGTACGTGTACGACGCGTGCACGAGCCAGTTCTTCGAGAAGGACTTGTTCGCCGACAGAGTGAGGGCGTCGTAGGTGCGCTCGGGCTTGGGGGCTTTCGACAGATCCTGGAGTGTCTGGTACTTCGCCTTGGCGTTGTCCGCCTTCGACTGCGCGTCGGCCGCCTGCGAAGCGAGCTGCGCGTTGGTCGGGTCCATCATCGCCTGCTCGCCCAGCGCCTTCGCGTTGGCGGCCAGGCGGTCCCTGTCATTCATCGCGTCGTTGAGCGCCTCGGCCGGCACGTTGCCCGGGTTGGCGACGACGGTGCGCGAGTTGATGTCGTTGCCGTAGCCGTCCTCGATGACCGTGCCGATCCAGCGGTGGGTGTAGTCGAGGCGCACCGTCATATCCTCGGTGACCTGGCGCTCGAGGGTGGCGACCACCTCGTTCTGGTACTGGCCTTTGAGGTGCGGCTGCACCTCGGCGCTGTTGTTGATGGGCGCGTACGACGCCGGGTCCGTCGGGTTGTTCGGGTCGTTGAACTTGCCGCGCATCGGCTGCGGGCAGTTGGCGTACTCGCCCGCGCCCGTCCACGCGTAGGGGTTCGTCTGACCGCAGGCCGAGAACGGGATGCCGTTCCGGAACACGAAGTTCTCGCCGCCGAAGTAGCGGGCGGCGATGTCCATCGGGATCGACTCGTAGTAGCGGCCGTAGGCGGCCGAGATCTTCGACTTGCCGTCGCTGAACGGATCGTAGACGGCCGTCACGCGCGGCGCGATGTTGTTGGCGTCGAGGAACGGGTTGCCGTTCATGTCATAGAGCCGCTGGAGCTCGAGCCGCCCGCCGAGGCCGACCGTGAGGTTGCGCAGGACGGACGGGCTGTAGCTGTCCTGCAGGTAAAAGGCGTTCACGATGTTCTTCACGTCGGCCTTCAGCTGGTCCTGGTAGTAGGGCGGCAGCGCGAGGTCGGACACCGGGAAGCGGCTGGTCGCCGGATCGAAGCCGAAGTCCGTGGGGTACTGGCCCGCCGGCAGGCGGAAGAAGGACTGCGTGTTGACGTGGGGGTACGGCGTGCCGTCCGGGTTGCCGCCGTTCGGAGAGAGGATGGCCAGCGCATGCTGTCCCGGCGGGCCCGAGTAGTACCGGTCGAGGTCGAGCGTGCCGTACTGGAGGTTCCAGCCGTACTTGAGCTCGTGGTGGCCGCCGGCCTCGAAGTTGTGCGTCGACCGCAGCTCGCCCACCCAGCGGTTCGCTGTGTACTTCGAGACCTGGCCGAAGCCGCCGGCCTGGTAGGACGGGTTCACCGGGCAGGGCTGCGTCCCGTCGGCCAGAGGCTCGCAGCCCGGCAGGTGCTCGAGGTCCCACAGGTTCGAGCCGTAGTACTGCAGCTGGTTCAGGCCGTTGAGCGCCGCGCTGGGCGAGCGGTCGTAGTAGTACTCGTTGTGCAGGCCGCCCAACGCCTCGACCTGCCACTTGCGGTCGAAGAGCTTCGACGTCCAGTGCGCCATGAAGTCGGTGTTCGACTTCGTGAGCGACTCCTGCGCCCAGCTGGGGCCGTTGACCGGGAACGCCGAGTTGAGCTCCTGGCCGTTGTTGAAACTGCGCAGCTGGTTGTTGAAGCTCGGCGTGCCGAAGGCCGAGAAGTCGAGCTTGTGCGCGGGGGCGGGGATGTACGTGACGGTCGCCGCGTAGTTGTACGTCCGGTGCGTCTCGTTGAGGCGCTGCGTGTCCTGCGGGAGCAGCGTCGACGTCTGATTGCCCATCGCGTCCGGCATCCCCTGCGCGTAGACCAGCCGGTGCACGTGCGTGTCCACGATTTGCGGGGCGAGACCGGCCCAGAAGAACAGCTTGTCTTTGATCAGCGGGCCGCCGATCTCGAAGCCGATGCGGTCATCGAAGTCGGGCCTGCGGACGCCCGCGATCGCGCTGCCGACGACCGTGACGACCTTCGGATCCGCGGACATCCAGTAGGGCGCGTAGCTGGCGAACACGCTGCCGTGGAACTCGTTCGTGCCGCTCTTGAGGACGACGTTGACGACGCCGCCCGTCGCGCCGCCGAACTCGGCCTGGTAGCCGCCCGTGTTGACGTCGACCTGGTTGAGGAACTCGACGGGCAGGTTCGTGCCGCCGCCGAACGACGACGTGCCCTCGGCATTGAGGTTGCCGTAGCGGCTGCCCGTGACGTTCAGGCTGTTGACGATGTACTGGTTCTCGAGGCCCGTCGAACCGCCGATCGAGACGTTGCCGCTGGGGTCGACGAAGGCGCCCGGCGCCTTCGCGATCACCGCGCCGAAGTTGGGCGACATGGGCACGTTCAGCATGAAGTTCTCGCCGAACGTCGCGCCCTGGCGCGCGCTGCCGACGTCGACCGTGGGCGGCTTGCCCGTGATGACGTAGGTCTGCTGCGCCGCCTGGGCCGCCGTGGCCGCGATCTTGACGTTCACGCGGACCGTCTTTTCGGCCGAGACGCTGACGTCCGGCTGCTCGACCTGCGTCGAGGTGTTCGCGACGTAGAAGCGAAGGACGTACTTGCCGACGGGAAGGCTCGTGAAGTGGTACTGACCCTTGTCGTCGGTGACCGTCGCGTCCTCGCCCTGCGGACCCTGCACGATGACGGTGACGCCGCCCATCGGCGCGTTCGTGTTCTGGTCGGTCACGCGACCGGTCACCCGACCTGTCGTCTCTTGCGCGTACGCCGCGCGGCTGCCCACCACCGCGCCGCCGGCGAATATGGACAAGCCCAGAACGACTGCGCCACCAATGCGGTTCATCTGGCCTCTCTTTCGGGTCTTCGAAAGCACGTTCGAACTCTTGAGGTTGTTCGGCATCGGCATCACCTCACTTCGCGCTCATGGTGAACATCGCCGAGGCCGGGGTGCCCAGCTTGTCGCCGACGACGTCGGTCGCGTTCGCGTCGACGGTGACCGTGTACGTCTTGCCGGCCGCCCACGTCGTGTCCATGGCCGGCGAGATCTTCAGTTCCTGCGTCGTGAACATGTCGCCGGCGGGGTCGGTCACGAAGGCGGTGAACGGCTTGCCGTTCTCCGTCACCGTGATGTGGCCGAGGATGGTCTGGTCGACCGGGTTGGTGAAGTCGATCACGATCGGCGTCGTGTTCATGTCGGCGGGGACCGGTGCCGGCGTCGTGCCCGCATCGCTGCTGCCCGCGTCGCTGCTGCCCGCGTCGCTGGTGCCCG
>DASZUD010000061.1:0-19556 GCA_035548155.1 Polyangia bacterium | reverse complement strand
TTCCGCGTGCTGCTGGTCGCCAGCGAGGCCGACCGGCCCACGTTCGAGGCAGCGGGCCACGTGCTGTCTCGCGGGCCGGCGTTGCTGCCGCCCGTGGCGGCGCCGCCCGTCGCGCGCGTCCTTCAGGATCTGAACTGCGTTCAGATCGTGAAGCGGCGAGCGCCGCCGCTCGCGCCGCCGTTCCAGGTGGTCATGCCCCACCACCGGTTCGACATCGGGGCCGACGCCGAGTCGCTCGGCCGTGAGCTCGGGCGCGAGTTCGGCGGCGAGCGCGTCGCGATCGAGGCGGCGCTCGCGCGCGTCGCCGCGACGAGCGTGCTCTTGGACCCGCTGCTGGCGACCGAGATCACCTTGCCGCCCGACGGCGTCTGGGAGCGGCGCGAGGTCGGTCGCGTCGAATCGCTGCTGCCCAAGCGGGGCACCGACCTCCTCGCTCCCCTGCCCGCCGAACACCCGATGCGCGCCGTCGTGGCCGCGCCCGCGGCGCTGACAGGCGCCGTGGCTCCGGACGAGATCTCGCGGGGCCGCGGGATCGTCGGCCAGGCGCGCGCCTTCGATCTGTCGCGCCAGGGGCTGTGCCAGTTCGAGGGCGGCTACGGCGCGCTCTACGCCCTCTTCCGCGAGAAGCTCGGGACCTTCTCGGGCGAGTGGCGCGAGAAGGTGGTGCCGGTCGAGGTGGTCATGCGGCGCGGCCGCGCGGCCGGCGTGCGCATCCACCCGCGCGACGAGACGATCGGCTGCGAGCACCTCGTGTGGGCGGGCTCGGCCGCCGCGCTGCACGCCATCTGCGCGGAGAAGCCGCCGCGGCGCGCTCCGAACGGCGGGCCGGGCCTGCACGTCGAGGGCTACCGGTACACACTCGCGCTTCTGGTGACGCCCGAGGCGCTGCCGGAGGGCATGGGCCAGCGCGTGTTCCTCATCGGCGATCCGTCTCGCCCGCTCATCGAGGAGAACGCCCTGGTGGTCACGGTGGGCCAGCCGGCGCCCCGCGAGCCGGACCACGTCCCGGTCTGGGTAGAGTGCGTCGTGCCTGCGACGCCCGTCGACGCCGGTCCCGGGTACCTGCGCGCGCTGCGGGGGCGCATCGTCGAGCGCCTCGAGACGCTGCTGCCCTTCTTCCGGCAACATCTCGTCGTCGTGGCCTCGCCGCACGACGGGTTGCCCCCCGAGCTTCCGATGCCGAGCGGCGGGAAGGCTCCGCGACCGGCGGCGCCCATCCCCGCCCTGCCGCTCGCGCCCGTCTACGCGGCGGAAGGCGACAGCACGTTCGACGTGGCGGCCCTCCCCCACGCGACCGGCATCAAGAATCTCTACCTCGCGGGGCTCGAGAACCTGCCGGGCCTCGGCTTCGAGGGCGAGCTCGTGTCTGCGTGGGGCATCGCGCGTCTCATCACGGGCAACCAGCCACGGCGCGATCCGCTGCGGCGCAAGGTGCTGATCAGCGAATAGCGCGGCGCTGAAGAGCCGCGGCCCTCAGGTCTTGCGCGGCTGCCTGCGGCAGTAGCCGGCGATGAGCCGCTCGTGGTCGGGGCGAAGCGCGATGAAGCGCACGCCCGTGCGACGGAAGCTGCCGGCGACGCCGTCGTTGACGACCACGCCGCGCGCGGCGATCTCCTCGCCCGACCCCGGAAGAGAGAACGACAGCGAGATCTCGGCGCGGGTGGGGACGCTCGTCCCGCGTGGCCGGCGGATCGTGATGCCCGAGGGCCCGATGTCCTCGGCCTGGCAGAGCGAGACCTGTCCCGCGAACGACTTCTTCACGGCGAACACGGCGGGCGCGCGCAACGCCTGGCGCCGGTCGGAGCCTGCTTGTCGCCTATCAAACATCATGATTCCAGTGTGGCGTCCCCCGCTGGCGGACGCAAAAAAACGACGACTCAGCGCTCGGCTGAGGTCCCGACTCAGCCGAGCGGCTGAGCTTCCTCGATGAGGAAGTTCGGGATGTCGTCGTTCACCAGGTAGGCGAGCCTGCACGCGGAGCACTCGAAGGCGCTCTCGTCGGTGCGCAGCTCGAGCGCGCCCTTGCACTTCGGGCAGGCCAGGATGTCGATCAGCTCGCGGTTCAACGCCATGTGCGACATATACCGCAATTTCTCGGCCGCGCGCGGTTCCTCGCGGGGGGCTTGGGGCTGCGCTACGATGCCGGTACCCGCCATGAAACGTGTGATCTTCGCCGTCGCTCTGGCCGCCGCCTTCGGCATGTTCGCCTGGACCGTGAGGCGGTTCCTCCGGATGCTGTCCATGGGCCGCCCCGACGTGCGCACCGACCGCGTCGAGGAGCGCGTCGACTCCGTGCTGCGGTACTTCTTCGGCCAGAAGAAGGTGGTCGAGAAGACGTCGCTGCCCGCAAAGCGCCTTCCCCGCTTCGTGAGCGCGCTCGGCAGCAAGTACCACTTCCTCATCTTCTGGGGCTTCATCATCATCACGATCGGCACGGGCGAGACGCTCGTGCAGGGGCTCTTTCCGTCGTTCTCGCTCACGCTGTTCGGCAAGCCGGTCGCCCACGCGATCTACTGGATGGTCGACTGGTCGACGCTGATCGTCCTCGCGGTGATCCTCTTCGCGTTCGTGCGCCGCACGGTGCTGCAGCCGCGCCTGATCCCGCTGTCACGGGACGCGTCCGCGATCCTGGGCGCCATCGCCATGCTCATGGTGACGCACTTCGGGATCCACGCGCTGCGCGGCGTGGCCGAGGGGCGCCCCGAGGCGGGCTATCCGGTGTCGGCCTCCATCGGCGACGCGCTCTCGTTCTTGCCCACCGGCGCCGCCGGCGCGCTTTCGGAGGCGTCGTGGTGGCTGCACGTGCTCATCGTGCTCGCGTTCCTGAACTACCTCCTCTACTCGAAGCACAGCCACATCCTGGCGGCGCTGCCGAACATCTTCTTCCGCAAGCTGGGCCAGCGCGGGATCTTGCCGAAGCTCAACATGGAGGCCGACGACATGGCCTCGACGGGCGTCGTCTCCGAGTGGAAGGACTTCACCTGGAAGTCGCTGTTGGACGGCTACGCCTGTACGGAGTGCGCGCGCTGCTCGAACTTCTGCCCGGCCTACAACACGGGCAAGCCTCTGTCACCCATGCAGGTGATCCACGACGTGCGCGACGACATGCGCACGCGCATGTCGGGCCGCGGCCCGCTGGACGTCATGATCGACCGCTTCCAGCATGGCGGCGGCGCCCAGGCCGATACGGTGATGCCGCTCATCGGCGGCCGCACGACGGAGGACGTGCTGTGGGCGTGCACGACGTGCGGCGCGTGCCAGGAGGTGTGCCCGGTCTTCATCGATCACCCCGAGAAGATCCTGCAGATGCGCCAGAACCTCGTGCTGGTGCAGGAGAAGGTGCCGCCCGATCTCGCGCGCACGTTCACGAACCTCGAGCGCAACGGCAACCCCTGGGGCATCGGCGCGGACAAGCGCATGGACTGGGCCGAGGGGCATGACGTCCCGACGCTGGACGACAAGCCCGACGCCGAGTACCTGCTGTGGGTCGGCTGCGCGGGCGCCTACGACGACCGCATCAAGAAGCAGACGCTGGCGCTCGTCGACGTGCTGCGCGAAGGCGGCGTCGACTTCGCCGTGTTGGGCCTCGAAGAGGGCTGCACGGGCGACCCGGCCCGCCGCTCGGGCAACGAGATGCTGTACCAGATGCAGGCGCAGCAGAACGTCGAGACGATGAACGCGAAGAAGGTGAAGAAGGTCATCACCGCCTGCCCTCACTGCCTGCACACGATCAAGAACGAGTACCCGCAGCTGGGCGGCAACTTCGAGGTGCGCCACCACACGCAGGTGATCCGCGAGCTGGTCGAGAGCGGCAAGGTCGAGATCGACAAGGCGGAGCTGGCGTCGGAAGATCGCGCCGAGTCGGGCGCCGCGGCGCTGTCGTCGAGGAAGATCGCGTTCCACGACCCCTGCTACCTCGGCCGCTGGAACGGCGAGTACGACGCGCCCCGGGCCGTGCTCGACGGGCTGCCCCCGCGCACCTCGCGCATCGAGCTTTCGCGCAACAAGGAGCACGGCTTCTGCTGCGGCGCGGGCGGCGGCCGCATGTGGATGGAAGAGAAGATCGGCACGCGCGTGAACCACAACCGCACCGACGAGATCATCGCCTCGGGCGCCGACACCGTAGCCACCGCCTGCCCCTTCTGCACGATCATGCTGCGCGACGGCGTCCAGGACCGCGGCGCCGGCGAAAAGGTCCAGGTGCTGAACGTCAGCGAGCTGGTCGCGAAGTCGATGAAGCGGAAGCGAGAGCTCGAAGGATCCGGTGCGCTCCAAGGTGCAAAGAGCCCCTCGGAGTGACGTGCGATCGCCGGAGCTTCCCAGCCCGCTCCGTTGAGCGCTTCGTCATCAGCGCCGCGCACCCGCCAGCACCGCGAGCAAATGGTCGCGGTTGAGGAGCGAGATCGTCGACGCGCGGATGCCCTTCGGGCACACGGCCTCGCAGGCGCCCACGTTGCTGCAGCCGCCGAAGCCCTCGCGCTCGGCCTGCGCGACCAGCCCGATCGCGCGCGCCCGGCGCTCGGGCTGTCCCTGCGGCAGATGCGCGAGGTGGGCCACCTTGGCGGCCGTGAACAGCGACGCGGACGCGTTCGGGCACGCGGCGACGCACGCGCCGCAGCCGATGCAGGCCGCGGCGTCCATCGCCGCGTCGGCGTCGGGCTTCGCGACGGGAACGGCGTTGGCCTCGGGCGCGCTGCCGGTGGGCGCCGTCACGTAGCCCCCGGCGGCGATGATGCGGTCGAGCGCGCCGCGGTCGACGACGAGGTCGCGAACGATCGGGAACGCGCGCGCGCGCCACGGCTCGAGCCAGAGCTCCTCGCCGTCGCGGAAGCTGCGCAGATGCAGCTGGCACACCGTCCCGCCGGCCTGCGGCCCGTGCGCGACGCCGTTGATGACGAACCCACAGGCGCCGCAGATGCCCTCGCGGCAGTCGCTGTCGAACGCGATCGGGTCGCCGCCCTCGCGCGCGAGGCGCTCGTTCAGCGCGTCGAGCATCTCGAGGAACGACATCTCGGGCGCGGCGCTCGCGACCTCGTAGCGAACGAACGCGCCAGGCGCATCGGCGGCGCGCTGCCGCCACACGTGCAGCGTCAGGTTCATTGGTAGCTCCTCCGGCTCGGCGTGACCTCGGTGAAGGTCAGCGGCTCCTCGTGGCGGCGCGGCGGCTCGCCCGCGCCGGCGTGCTCCCACACGGCGACGTGCGCGAACCGCGCGTCGTCGCGCCGCGCGTCGCCCTCCGCCGTCTGATGCTCGACGCGGAAGTGGCTGCCGCAGGACTCGTCGCGCGCGAGGGCGTCGCGGCACATGAGCTCGGCGAGCTCGAGGAAGTCGGCGACGCGCCCTGCCCGCTCGAGCGCCTGGTTGAGCTCGCGGCCGCCGCCCGGCACGGCGACGTCGCGCGCGAACTCCTCGCGCAAGGCGGGCAGCCGGTCGAGCGCCCCGCGCAGCCCGTCCGCCGAGCGCGACATGCCGCACGCGTCCCACATGAGCTTCCCGAGCTCGCGGTGGAAGTCCTCGGCCGTACGGCGTCCTCGGGCGCCCAGCAAGCGGTTCTGGCGCCGAACAACCTCGGCCTCGGCGTCGGTGAACGCCGCGTGGCGCGCGTCGACGGGCGCGAGCTTGGCGCCCGCGAGGTAATCGCCTACGGCGGGCGGCGCGACGAAGTACCCGTCGGCGAGCCCCTGCATGAGCGCCGACGCGCCCAGGCGGTTCGCCCCGTGATCGGAGAAGTTCGCCTCGCCCAGGACGAACAGCCCGGGGATCGTGCTCATGAGCGCGTAGTCGACCCACAGGCCGCCCATCGTGTAGTGCGGCGCCGGGTAGATGCGCATCGGCACGGCCAGCGGGTCCTCGCCGGTGATGCGCTGGTACATCTCGAAAAGGTTCCCGTACCGCTCGACGAGCGCGCGCCGGCCCAGGCGCCGCAGCGCCTCGTCGAGGTCGAGGTAGACGCCGTAGCCGCCCGGTCCGACGCCCAGGCCCGCGTCGCACACGTCCTTGGCGGCGCGGCTCGCGATGTCGCGCGGCACGAGGTTGCCGAACGACGGGTACCGGCGCTCGAGGAAGTAGTCGCGCTCGGCCTCCGGGATCGCGCCGGGCGCGCGCGCGTCGGCGCGCGTCTTCGGCACCCAGACGCGGCCGTCGTTGCGCAGCGACTCGCTCATGAGCGTCAGCTTCGCCTGGTGGTCGCCCGTCACCGGGATGCACGTCGGGTGGATCTGCGTGAAGCACGGGTTCGCGAAGGCGGCGCCGCGCCGGTGGGCGCGCCAGATCGCCGTGGCGTTCGACCCCTTGGCGTTCGTCGAGAGGTGGAACACGTTGGCGTAGCCGCCCGTCGCGAGGACCACGGCGTGGGCCGCGTGCGACGTCACGACGCCCGTCACGAGATCGCGCGCGACAATCCCTCGGGCCGCGCCGTCGACGACGACCAGGTCGAGCATCTCGTGGCGCGGGAGCATGCGGCAGCGTCCGAGGCCCACCTGGCGCTCGAGCGCTTGGTAGGCGCCGAGCAGCAGCTGCTGGCCCGTCTGGCCGCGCGCGTAGAACGTGCGCGCCACCTGTGCGCCCCCGAACGAGCGGTTCGCCAGCGAGCCGCCGTACTCGCGCGCGAACGGAATGCCCTGCGCGACGCACTGATCGATGATGTTCACCGAGAGCTGCGCCAGCCGGTGAACGTTGGCCTCGCGCGAGCGGAAGTCACCGCCCTTGATCGTGTCGTGGAAGAGGCGCGCGACGCTGTCGCCGTCGTTCTGGTAGTTCTTGGCGGCGTTGATGCCGCCCTGCGCGGCGATGCTGTGCGCGCGCCGCGGGCTGTCCTGGACGCAAAGGCACGTCACGTCGTACCCGAGCTCCGCCAGCGACGCGGCGGCGGCGGCGCCCGCGAGCCCCGACCCGACGACGATGACGCCGTAGCGGCGCCGGTTCGCCGGGCTCACGAGCCGCATGCCGGCCTTGAACGCGTCCCACTTGGCCGCGAGGGGGCCGGGAGGAACCCGCGCGTCGAGCCTCATCGCAGCGCCCCCGCGGCCGCCGCCAGGACGACGGCCAGCATGCCCGTGGCGACGGCTGCGGCCGCGCCGCGCGCGAGCCGCCGCAGGCGCGGGGCGCCACGCTCGGGCACGAGGCCGAGCGACGTGGGCGCGCTCCACAGCCCGTGCGCGATGTGCGCGCCCAGCGCGACCACCGCGACGACGTAGAAGGCGCTCCACGGCGAAGCGTGAAACAGCGTGACGACGTTGTCGTAGACGGCCAGGGGCTCGAAGCGTGGGTGCAGGAGGCCCCACGTCAGGTTCGCGAGGTGCACGGCGACGAAGACGCCGATGGCGGCGCCCGTCCAGAGCATCGTGCGCGCCGCCCGGCGGTCGCGCGTCCTGACGCGGTAGCCCGTCGGGCGCGCGGCGCGCTTGCGGGCCGCGAGCTGCAGCGCGAGCACGACGTGGACGACGAACGCGGCGGCCAGCAGCGCGCGCACGGACCACAGCAGCACGGGCGCCTCGCGCAGGCTGCGGGCGTAGGCGTCGATGCGCGCGCGCCCCGCGAAGATCTGCAGGTTCCCGAGCATGTGCGCGATCACGAACCCGGCCAGCACGACCCCGCTGGCGGCCATGACGGCCTTCTTCCCCACGGTCGAGCGACCGAGCGCGCGCAGCCTGGACATGCAGCGGACCCTCCTGATTCAGGAGTACGGGATGGCGCCGAGCCTCACAACTCTAATAAAATGATTCTCTGAATGAGATTTTCTAATGACTGTCGAATCGCTCAAGACCTTCTGTGATCTCGTCGAGACGGGCAGCTTCTCGCGCGCGGCCCGCCTCAACTTCGTCACGCAGTCAGCCGTGAGCCAGCAGCTGCGCGGGCTCGAGCGTCACTTCGGCGTGCGCTTGCTCGACCGCGGCCCGCGACGGAGCCTGCAGCCCACCCCGGCGGGCAAGCTGGTTTATGCCGAGGCGCGCGCCGCCGTCGAGCGGCTCGCGGCCCTGGGCGATCGCCTGCGCCATCGCCCGGACGTCGTCGCGGGCTCGGTGACCGTCGCCTCCGTGTACAGCGTGGGCCTGCACACCCTCCCCGGCCCGATGAAGAGTTTCCTGCGCGCGCACCCGCAGGTCAGCCTGCGGCTCGTCTACCGGCGCACTGACGAGGTCTATCGCGAGTGCCTCGACGGGAGCGCCGACCTGGGCGTCGTCGCGTGCCCGGCTCGCCGCGCTCAGCTCGAAGTCGTGCCGCTGCGCCCCGACGAGCTCGTCCTCGCCTGCCCGCCCGACCACGGCCTCGCCCGTCGCGCGCGCGTCGTGTCCGCCCGCCTGTCCGGCGAGCGCTTCATCGCCTTCGACCGGGACATCCCCACGCGCCGGCTCGTCGATCGATTCCTGCGCGCTCACGGCGCGGCCGCCGCCGTCACGATGGAGCTCGACAACATCGAGACCATCAAGCGCTCGGTCGAGGCCGGCCTCGGCGTCTCGATCCTGCCGCGGCCCGCGCTCGAGAACGAGGTCAAGGCGGGGACGCTCGTCGCGCTCCCCCTCGCCGGCGGCCCGCTCACGCGTCCGCTCGGGCTCATCCACCGTCGCGGCCGCGAGCTGTCACCGGCGGCGCAGGCCTTCCTCGAGACGCTGCGCCGCGATCTGGGCGCGCCCTGAACGGCGGTCCGATCACGGCCCCGGAAAGCGCTCCTCAGGCGGGGCCCTCGGACGACCGGCCGCGCAGCAGCCAAGACCCGAGGGCGAGCGTCGCGCCCTATTCCTCGTCGCCGCGCGCCTCGGCGAGCTTCGACAGCACGCCCAGATCCTCGAGCGTCGTGACGTCGCCCTTGGCGACGCCGCTGGTGGCGATCTCCTTGAGGAGGCGCCGCATGATCTTCCCCGAGCGCGTCTTGGGGAGCGCGTCGGTGAAGCGGATCTCGTCGGGCCGGGCGAGCGCGCCGATCTCTTTCACGACGTGCTGGGCCAGCTCCGCCTTCACGTCGGGCGTGCCCTCGTGGCCGCCCTTGAGCGTGACGAACGCGAAGATCGCCTGGCCCTTGAGCTCGTGCGGCGGGCCCACGACGGCGGCCTCGGCGACGCGCGGGTGCGAGACGAGCGCGCTCTCGATCTCGGCCGTGCCCAGGCGGTGGCCGGCGACGTTCAGCACGTCGTCGACGCGGCCCATGACCCAGAAGTAGCCGTCCTCGTCCTGGCGCGAGCCGTCGCCCGTGAAGTAGGCGCCCGAGATCTCGGACCAATACCCCTTCTCGTAGCGCTCGGGGTTGCCGTGGATGCCGCGCAACATCGAGGGCCACGGCTTCTTGATGATGAGGAAGCCGCCCTCGTTGGGCTTGCACGGCGCGCCGTCTCGCTTGACGACCGCGGCGTCGACGCCGAAGAAGGGGCGCGTGCAGCTGCCGGGCTTCGTGGCCGTGATGCCGGGGATCGGCGTCATCATGATGGCGCCCGTCTCCGTCTGCCACCAGGTGTCGACGATCGGGCAGCGCCCGCCGCCGATGACCTCGTGGTACCACATCCACGCCTCGGGGTTGATGGGCTCTCCCACGCTGCCGAGCAGCCGCAGCGACGAGAGGTCGTGCTTCTCGACGTGCTCGTTGCCCCAGCGCACGAACGCACGGATCGCCGTGGGCGCCGTGTAGAAGATCGAGACCTTGCGTCGCTCGACGATCGACCAGAAGCGGTCCTTCTCGGGGAAGTCGGGCGCGCCTTCGTACATCAGCGTCGTCGCGCCGTTCGACAGCGGCCCGTACACGACGTAGCTGTGCCCGGTGACCCAACCCACGTCGGCCGTACACCAGTAGACGTCGTCCTCATGCAGATCGAAGACGTACTTCGTCGTGAGGTGCGCGCCCAAGAGATAGCCGCCCGTCGTGTGCACGACGCCCTTGGGCTTCCCCGTCGTGCCCGACGTGTAGAGGATGAACAGCGGGTGCTCGGCGGGCAGGCTCGCGGGCGCGCAGTCGGCAGACGCGTCTTTCACGAGGTCGTGCCACCAGCGATCTCGCCCTGCCTTCATCGCGACGTCGCCGCCCGCGCGGCGCACGACGACGCACCTTTCGATCGTCGGCGTCTCGGCGAGCGCTTGGTCGACGTTCGCCTTGAGCGGGATCACCTTGCCGCGCCGCCAGCCTCCGTCGGCCGTGATGCACAGCTTCGCGCCGCAATCGTTGATGCGGTCGCGCAGCGCCTCGGCCGAGAACCCGCCGAAGACCACGGTGTGCGTCGCGCCGATGCGCGTGCACGCCAGCATGGCGATCGCCGCTTCGGGGATCATCGGCATGTAGATCGCGACGCGGTCGCCTGCCGCGACGCCCAGGCCTTTGAGGGCGTTCGCGAACTTGCAGACCTCGGCGTGCAGCTGCCGGTACGTCAGCTTCACCTCTTCGATCGCTCCGGGCTTGCCTCCCGGCTGCGGCTCGCCCTCCCAGACGAGGGCCACCTTGTCGCCGCGCGTGGCGAGGTGGCGATCCAGGCAGTTCGCCGAGACGTTGAGCTCGCCGCCGTCGAACCACTTGGCCCACGGCAACTGCCAGTCGAGGACCTTGGTCCACGGCTTCATCCAGTCGAGCTCGGCCTTGGCCGTCTCGCCCCAGAATGCCTCGGGCTCTTCGATCGAGCGGCGGTACGCCTTCTCGTAGGCGGCCGCGTCGTTGAGGAGCGCGTGCTTCGCGAACGCGGGCGGCGGCGGGAAGCGCCGCGCCTCGCGCGAGACCGAATGAATGACGCCCGTCGCGTCGGACCCCTGTGCACCCTTCTCGTTCGCCATCACGGCCTCCTGTTCCTGGACGCGCGCTGCGCTCGCTCGGGCGCCCGCGCCCCGCTCACTTGACGTCGAAGGTTACCGCGTCGCCGGCCGGCGGCAGCCATTCGTGATCCAGGCTGGTGACGTGCGCGAGGCTCGGACCGTGCCGCAGCCACGCCAGCAGCGCGCTCACGGCCGCGTCGTCGCCTTCGGCCAACACCTCGACGTTGCCGTCGAAGAGATTACGGACGCACCCGACGACGCCCAGGCGGCGCGCCTCCGTCGCCGTGGAGGCGCGGAACCCGACGCCCTGGACGCGCCCCCGCACCGTGGCGCGGAAGCGCTTCACGGCTGCACGCGCACGGTGGGCAGCCCCGCGCCGCCCGCGCCGGGCGCGAAGATGGGGATCGAGCGCGGCTCCCCGGGGCGGCCGTCGGCGCGCGCCGAAAAGAGGCGCACGGATCCGTCGGGCGCGACGAGCCCCGCCAGCAGCCAGCGGCCGTCGGGCGTGAGGTCCGGCAGCCCGAAGCGTCCCGGCTCGATCAACATCGAGCTGGCGGCATCTTCGGCGCCGACGCGGAACACACCGCCGTGCAACGCGCCCGGGGCGCCCGTCGCGCGCGCCTGGCCCGCGACGAAGACGGGCGCGCGCTCGGGCGGCAGCCGGATGGCCGAGCCGCTCGCGAGCGGGATGGTCCGCCCCGTCGAGAGGCGCTCCGGCGCCGTCACGTCGGAGAGCGCCAGCGTGCGCGCCAGTGCGAGGCTCGCCCGCCCCGTCGTCGCGTCGTTCTCGAGGCGCGCCGCGAAGATCTGCGTGGGCTGGGGCCCGGCCGCGCGGCTGCGCGGCGTGTCGCCCGTCGCGACCCACAGCGTGTCGCCTGCGGGAGAGAAGGCCACGGCGGCGATCACGCTCTCGCGTACGTCGGGCAGCACGTCCAGCGTCGCGACGACGGCGCCGCGGCCGTGGCCCCCGACGTCCAGCAGCGTGACGCGGTTGCCGAGCTCGCTCGCGATCGCGAGGCGCTTGCCGTCGGGCGAGAGGTCCGCCGCGACGACGTGGGCGTCCTTCACCTCGGCCGGGAACGGCCGCGGCGTGCTGCGCACCGGGTGCAGCGGCGAGGAGATGTCGACCAGCTCGACGTCGCCGGCGTGCACGAGCGCCAGCGTCCAGGCGCGCGCCGCGGCCGCCGCCGCCAGCACCGGGCTCTTGCCGAGATCGAGCCGCGCGACCTGCTTGGGCGCGCCGTTCGCGGCGACGTCGATGACGTCGAGGCTCGACCGCCCGAGCTCCGCGAGGTAGGCCGCGCGCCCGTCGGGCGACAGCGCGAGGATGCGCCGGCCCGTGACGGGCGTCTTGCCCATGACGACGGGGCCGTCGCCGCCGAGCTCGGCCCACGCGACCGCGCCGCTTCCGTCGGAGAGGACGGCGGCGTAACGGCGGACGGTGATGGCCTTTTCGCTCTTGCCGACCTCGTTGCCGACGACGACGGCCTGCGGTCCGCTGGGCGTCAGCGGCGGCACGCGCACGAGGATGCCGCCGTCGCGCGTGCGACCGAGCACCGCGGCCGGCCGGCCGCCGACGCTGACCGTCGGCTGGCGGCCGAACGCCGTGCCGTGGATCCACAGCGTCTCGCCGATGACGGCGGTGCCGTCGCCGTGCTCGATCGTGAGGCGGCCCTGCAGCGGGACGTCGCTGCCGCCCAGATCATCGATCTCGCTGATGCTCGGCGTGCGTGACGACTCGGCGATGTCACGCCGGTCCTCGACGATCTGCTCTCGCGGCCCCGCGCAGGCGCCCAGCGCCAGAAGGCCCAGCGCCAGCAGCTTGAGTTCCCGCGCAGCCGGGCCGCCCCAAGCGCGCGCCATGATCAGAGCGGGCCTTCGGTGACGCGGAAGCCGATGAGGTTGTTCGGGACGAAGGGGTACTCGTCGTACTTCGCGACGAGATTGTTGGCGGCGTCGAGGACCTGCACCTTCGAGAGCGTGACCATCTGGACGGGGCCGCTCGCGGGGGCGCAAGAGGCGATGTACCCGACGACCTTCGAGCCCGTGTCGAACTCGAACGTCACGCGGTGACTCACCATTTCTCGCAGCGTCTTGTAATCCGGCATGGCGGTCAGAGTAGTATCACGGATGCCCGGGCGGCAAGCTTCCGCCGCCGCCCATCTGGCCGCCCGCGAGCGACTCGTCCTCTTTCTGAAGCTGGTCCAGCGGGAGCTTCACATCGCGCGCGCCGACGCGCACCTTCGGCAGCTTGCCGAAGACGTCGCCCTTGCGCCGCACGATGGGGTCGCCGCTCTTGTTGTCGCGCACCGACAGCTCGAGATCGCCCTCGAACGCGCCGTTCTGGAACGGCATGTCGGCCGCGGACAGCTCGAAGGCGAGCGGGAACTTGTCGGCCGTGAGCTTCTTGACGGCGACCAGCGAGCCGCGGACGTTGGGGTTGTCGGGCAGGCGGCGCGCCACGACGTAGAGCGTGTCCGTGGGCGCTATGTGCGCCTTCATCGCCGGCGCGAGAACGATCTGACCGGTGATCTTTTGATCGGGACCCTGGGAGGGTCCCGCGCCCCCGGCGCTCGCGGCTTTTTGATCGGGACCCTGGGAGGGGCCCGCGCTCGCTGCGCTCGGCGAAGCCGAGCTGCGCTCGGGGACGGGGGCCGGCGCAGCGGGCGCGTTCGGCAGCGGCGGGACGCCGGACGGTTTGCCCTCGTCGTGCTTCGAGCAGGCGCCCGTGGCCAGCAGCGCCGCCATCGCAAGTGCGGCGCAGAGCGCGCGCGGATTCGGCTTCGTCATGGAGCGGAAGCTAACACACTCTGGTACATTGCCGGCCAATGGCAGCCCTCGTCGCCGCGCTTCGCGCCCGATCGATGATCGCGCCCGGGATCGCCGAGCTCGTGTTCGAGATGTGCTCCCCCGACAGGCTCGCCTTCCGCGCCGGCCAGTTCGTTTCCATCTCCGTCGATGGCGAGGCCCCGGGTGGTGCCACCCCGCCCCGCCGCAGCTACTCGATCGCCTCGCATTCGTCGGATGGCAATCTCCTGCGCTTCATCATCCGCGTCATGCCCGAAGGCGCCGCCTCGCACTTCCTCATGAACCTGCCCGTGGGGGCGCAGGTGAACCTCACGGGGCCGCACGGCTTCTTCGTGCTCGACGCCGCGCACGCGGGCGACGTCGTCTTCGGCGCGACCGGCACGGGCCTGGCCGCCGTCATTCCCATGCTGGGAGAGCTGGCCGCTCGCCGTGAGCCTGGCCGTCGCTTCATCTACTGGGGCGCGCGTGAGGAGTCCGATCTGTTCGCGCGCGCCGAGGTCGAGGACCTGGCGGCGCGCGCGGGGGCCCAGCTGTCGATCCACCTGACCGCCCCCGGCCCCGGCTGGGCGGGGTCCCGCGGGCGCATCACGGCCGCCGTGCTCGACGCCCTGCCCTCGCTCGCATCCCCCACGTTCTACCTCGTGGGCAACGGCGCCATGATCAACGAGCTCAAGCGCGAGCTGGTCGCGCGGGGCGTGAATCGCAAGGCGCAGATTCGCACGGAAGCCTTCTTCGATTGAGTTCGGGACCGCCGGTTTGGCGGTAATATGGCCCGATGGGGACCCCCGGGCGCGCTCGGCTCGGCGTTGCGTTGCTCGCCCTTGCGAGCAGCGGCGGCGGCGCGAGCTGCACCGGCGCCGCCGAACCGCAGTTGACCCTCTCGGGCGTCACGCCGGCGGCCGCTTTCAACGACACCGAGCTCGACCTCGTCGTCCACGGCACGGCGTTTCGTCCCACGTACGAGCTCGACACGAGCGCGGGCCAGGAGACGGCGCAGCTGGGCGCCTTCACCATGCTCCTGACGCCCAGCGAAGGCACCGGAACGGCGTACCCGGCCGACCAGTCGATGTGGATCAGCCCCACGGAGCTCGCCGCGTCGATCCCGAAGGACGTCACCGCCGGGACCTATGACGTCGAGGTGCGCGATCCGCGCGGCGCCTTCGCGTTGCTGACCAAGGCCTTCGTCTCCCTGGGGCGGGACACCATGTCGCCCAGCTTGAAGATCGTCGAGCCGGCGCCGGGCGCGATCGTGAATCCCGGCGCCGAGGTGCCGCTGGCGTACGAGGTCGACGACGGCGCCGGCTTCGTCGACTCGACGACGTGGACGGTCTCGACGGGGGACTTTCACCACTCCGAGGCTTGCCCGGTCGCGCCGAAGACGCACCGGATGACGTGCCGGTTCGTCTTCACGGTCCCGGCGACCGCCCAAAGCGGACAGCCCCTGTCGGTCGTCGTGACCGCCACGGACACGGCGAAGAACCCGCCCACGCGCGCCGAGGCGCAGCTGGCGGTCGGGCTTCCGCCCGTGGTCACGTCTTTCAATCCCGGGGAAGGCTCGGCACTGGGCGGCACCTTGCTGTCCGTGCGCGGGCACAACTTCATCAAGGGGACGCAGGTGCTCGTGGGCGGCGCGCTGCTCGAGCCGGACGGCGGCCTCTTCATGAACGAAGGGCTGATCCAGGGGTCCACGCCGGCGCACGATCCGGGCCGCGTGAGCCTCACGGTGCGGACGGGCCCCGCGGCGCTCGACGTGCCCAACGCGTTCGTGTTCGTCGGGCGGCCGCGCGTGCGGGCCATCGCGCCCAGCGGGGGCGCGGCCGGCGGGTGCACGCGCGTCGCCATCGCGGGCGAGAACTTTCGCGAGATGCAGCGTGTCTGGGTGGGCTCCGACGAGTCGACCGAGCAGCCGCTGCAGTGCCGCGTGACCGTGAGCCCGAACCGCATCGAGGGCTACGTGCCGCCGGGCTCGGGCGTCGTGTCGGTCTTCGTGGGCGATTCCGTGAGCGGCGTCGGCGAGCTGTCGAACGCCTTCACCTACCTCTACACCGACAACGCCGACGCCAGCACGAGCACCTTCCTCGCGGCGTGCCCCTGTGACGGAGGCGCGCCGTGAAGTTTCGGCTCAAGCTGACCCTGCTCGCGCTGGGCGTATCGGCCCTGCCCCTGTCGATCGCCGGGTACCGCTGGCTGCACATCGGGCAGGGCGCGCTGCGGTCGTCGATCGAGGAGAACGAGCTGACGGTCGCCAAGCAAGTGGCCGAGCACGCGGGCAGCGAGATCGGCAACCTGCTTTCGATCCTGCGGACCGACGCGCGCATCTTCGACCTGACGCGCGGAGGCTCCGGCGAGGGTCCTTCTGCGCAGGGCCTGCTCAAGTTCCTGCAGCTCGTCTATCACCAGAGCGACGATTTCGTCGCCGTCGCGATGTTCGACGAGCACGGGACGCCCGTGGGGCAGCCCGCGTACCTCGAGAATCCAGCGGCGTACGACAGCTTCCGCAACCACGAGCCCATGCGGCCGACGGACGTCGAGGGCGTGGGCCTGATGGCGCCGCTCGGCCAGGCGCTCTCGCACGGCCAGGGGGTGGGCCCCGTCTTCCTCGGCGGGCCGGGCCACGTGCCGCACGTCGTGCTCGCGGTGGCGTTCGATCCGACGCTGACATTGGGCGGCGGCAAGCGCATCCTGTGCGCCGAGGTGTCGCTCAAGCGGCTCGGCAGCTACGTCGCGGCGCTGTCGGACCGCGACACCGACGTGAAGCTGCTCGACGCGCGGGCGCGCCTCGTCGCCGCCGGCTCGACGGCGGGCGTGGCGCGCCTCGAGGTGCAGCGCCCGCCGGGCTCGCGCGAGGGAGAGCTGGCGACCTCCGAGGCGGTGGCCGAGTACGCCAGCGCGGGGACCGGGCGGCCCGTGATCGGCGCGTTCGCGCCCGCGGGGCCCTGGGGCTTCGGCGTCGTCGTCGAGAAGTCGGCCGAGGCGGCGTTCTGGCCGGTGCGGCTCATCCTGCGCGCGACGCTGTTCTGGCTCGCCGTCTCCGTCCTCGTGGGCTCGATCGCCGCCCGCATCTTCGCCCAGCGCCTCGCGACGCGCGTCGAGGCGCTGGCCGCCGGGTCGCGCCAGATCGCTGCGGGGCACCTCGAGACGCGCATCGTGAAGCTGGCGGACGACGAGCTCGGCGACCTGGCCGTCGCGTTCAACCAGATGGCCGAAGCGCTGGGCGGCGCGCGCGAGAAGATCACGCAGCAGACGAACGAGATCGTTTCGTGGAACCAGACGCTCGAGCGCCGCGTCGAGGAGAAGACGCGCGAGCTGCGCGAGGCGCAGGATCTGCTGCTGCGCTCGCGCGCGCTGGCCGCTATCGGGCAGCTCGGCGCCGGCGTCGCGCACGAGATCAACAACCCGCTCGCGGGCGTCCTCGGCATCACGCAGCTGCTCATGGTCGACCTTCCGCCGCATCACCCGGCCCGGCCGATGGTCCAGGACGTCGAGACGCAGGCGCTGCGCATTCGGACGATCGTCCACAACCTGCTCCGCTTCGCGCAGCGCCAGGGGGGCGACGACTTCGTGCCGCTCGAGCTCGCGCGGGTCCTCGACGACGCCATCGATCTGTGCGGCCCCAGCGATCTCAAGCAAGCTGGCATCCAGGTCGTCCGCCGGTATGCTCAGGCGCTGCCAATGATTCACGGCAGCGCCACCGCTCTCCAGGAAGCCTTCATTCAGCTCGTTCAGAACGCCCGCGGCGCCATGGCCAAATCCGGCGGCGGCACGCTCACGCTCGAGACGTCGGTCACGGCCGAGAAGCTCGCGCGCGTCACCGTGACCGACACGGGGCGCGGCATCAGCGCCGACCACCTGCCGCGCATCTTCGACCCCTTCTTCACGACGAAGGCCGGCGACTGGTCGGGCGTGGGCATGGGGCTGTCGGTGGTTCACAAGACGATCGAGGACCACGGGGGCACGATCCAGGTCGCCAGCGAGCTCGGCAAAGGCACCTCGTTTCAAATGACGTTCCCCGTGGCCGTCGAGAAAGCGCCGCTCGCATGATGGGCGGACCTCCCCTCTTCCCCGGCCCGTCGAAGAAGCCGGGGCGCTTCCGGCACGGGGGCACCGTCGCCCTCGTCGCGTTGGCCGGCGGCGGTCTGCTCGCGGCGACGCGTCTCTCGCACCGGCTGTTCGAACAGCCGGTGCGCGGCACGCCGGCGGTCGCGGCGGCCGCGATGGCCGGCGCCGCAGACGCGCGCGCGTCTGCGGCGAGCACCTTCCAGGTCGTCTCGGCCGACGGGCAGGTCGACGTCTATCGCGACGGGCGATGGATCGCCATCCATCAGGGTGATCTGCTGACGCGTGACGATCTCGTGCGCACGGTCCCGGGCGCGCACGCCGTGCTGCGCCTGTCCGCGGGCGGCGTCATCGAGCTGCGCGAGAAGGTCGAGATTCGACTCGACCGGTTGTCGGCGGCGGGGGCCAGCGTCGATCTCCGCCACGGCAAGGTCGTCGCGCGCGTCGAGGATGCGAGCGAGACGCTGGCCATCACGGCGCGCGAGACGACGACGTCCACGGAGGGCCTGGCGCACGTCGTGGTCCAGGCCGACGAGCACGGGCAGGTCTCGGTGGCCACGCTCAAGGGCAAGGCGCGCTTCGCCAGCGCCGGCAAGACGGTCGAGCTGCCCGCCGGCATGGAGACGCGCAGCGCCCGCGCCGGCGCGCCGCCCGAGGATCCGGAGCGCATCCCCGAGGAGGTGTTCCTGCAGGTCGTGTGGCCCGAGAGCGATCGCCACGCCGAGACGGCGCGCATCGAGGGCCGTGCGCGGCCGGCCTCGCTGGTGACCGTCAACGGCGCGCAGGCGCCCGTCGGCGAGGACGGCCGCTTCGCCGCGACCGTGCCGCTGCGCGAAGGCGGCAACCGCGTCGCCGTCGAGGCGGAGGATCTGGCCGGGCGACGCCGCGAGGCGGCGCGGACGCTGGTGCGCCGCTCGATGCGTCCGCCCACGTTGGCGCCCGAACCGGGCGAGCTGTGGAAGACGAGTGGAACCAAATCAAATGAGCCGTGAGCAAGAGCTGGAGGCGGAGCTTCGCCGCCTGCGCGATCTCCTGACGTCGGCGGGGAGGCTCGCCGAGTTCGGTCGCTTCGCCGCCCAGCAGATCCATGAGCTGCGACAGCCGCTGTTCGCCATCAAGGGACTGGGGCAGCTCCTGCTGGAGAAGGAGCGCGTCGAGCTGGACGAGGTCCTCGATTTCGCGCGCCACATCGTCGATCAGTCCGAGCGGCTCACGGCGCTGGTGTCGAACCTGCGCCAGTTCACGGCGCCCGCGCCGCAGAACGCGAAGCGCCGCGCCGAGGTCGGCCCCGTGCTGGTGCGCGTGACGTCCCTGCTGGAGTACCGGCTGCGCAAGGGGCCGACCATGCGCACGCAGATCGCACCCGACGTGCCGCCGCTGGCCGTCGCGCCGCACGCGCTCGAGCAGATCCTCATCAACCTGATCGCGAACGCGCTGGACGCCGCCGCGGCGGTGCCCTCGCCGCTCGTTCAGGTGAGGGCCCAGATCGTCGCGGCGGATCCGCGCTTCGTCGCCATCGAGGTGGCGGACAACGGCTCGGGCATCGCGAAGGCCGTGCGCGCCCGCCTGTTCGAGACGTTCTTCACGACGAAGGGCGAGGAGCAAGGAACGGGCTTGGGGCTGGCCGTCAGCCGCGAGATCGCGCGCAGCATGGGCGGCGACCTCGTGCTGCTCGACGAGCCCGGCCGCTGGAACGAGGCCGTCGTCACCGTCTTTAGGCTCACCCTCCCCGCCTCGCAGGAGCTGTGATGCGCGCGCGCGGCGGCGTCGAAGTCGCGGCGGCGCTGCTCTGGCTCGCGCTCGCGTCGTCGCCGGCTCGCGCGGAAGTGCCTGCTGGAGACGCGCCCGCGCCCGTGGCCGGCCTCCGCGTGACGGTCACGCCCGAGCGCGAGTTCCTGGTCCTCGGCGACGACGCCGACGTCACCGTCGACGTCGAGGTCGTGGGGCCGGGCAGCGACGGCGCGACG